>JBDHSZ010000186.1:0-7024 GCA_039812945.1 Shinella sp. | reverse complement strand
ATTCGAAATTTTTAATAGCGACGAGCGCGTACTTTATCCCGAGGTCTCCGCAATCAGTGGAGCGCGCGCCGAGGCTGACGGCAATGGCCGGAAAGAGAGAGGCGAGCAGATCGGCGCGGGTCTCGGCCAGCTCGTTGAGAATGAGATCGCAGCCGCCGACCTCCGCGAGGACCGCGAGCAGGCCCGTGCCGGCCGAGGGCTCCAGCACCCGGTCGGCGGGCGTGAGCGATGCGGCGGTCAAGGCCGCCAGACCGAGCGGGATCGGCGTCGAGAACTGCTGAAGGGCCTGCGCCTCCTCGGACCGGCGCGTGTGGGTCGGCAGCAGCCCGGCGATCTTGGTCAGCGCGGCGAGCCGTGCAGCCGGAGATGCGGCTTTGCGGAAAAGCGGCTTTCCGTATTGGCGCAGAAACAGGACGGTCGCCGCTTCGCAGGCGTTGTAGGCCGTTTTCCAGTCCCAGGCGCCGCTGGCGTCGGAGGCGCCGAAGGCCTGTTCCATGGCGGAGCGCAAAATCGCGGCATCGATCACGCGGCCCTGTTCGAGATGAGGAAGGAGATAGCCTGCGGCGGCGAGGATTGCGGCGGCCGGCGGCGCGTCGGGCGCGAGCGGAAGCGACGCCGCCGGAGCGGCTCTGGGGACGGGAGCGTGAAGCATGGAGGATACCTCGAAAGAGCAGAAGACGGACGAGCCGGCCCGACGCTCTCTCTCGACCGGACGGGCTCAAACCCGTCCCGGCCTACCTCTCACTCTGGCGCGGTCGGCACCCGTCCCAACGCTCCGGCTCCGCTGGCCGAGATGGGACGCTTAGCCTCCATTGGGGGATTGGCGTGAATCTAAATTCAAACAGCAAAGCGCCCGATGGGTTGCACCGGGCACTTCTTTCTCAAGTCACCTCGAGATTACTTGGTAGCGAGGATTTCGAAATTGTGGACGTTTGCCACCACACCGTCGTCCCATCCACCTGAGATCAATTCTGAAGCCTTTTCATTCAGGAGTCCGGCGACTTGTCCGGCAAAGTGCGCTTCGCGGCCAGAGTTGTCGGCAAAGATGTCGAAGATGGCGAAGTTGGTATCGTCAATCTGCAGCGCCGCCCAGAACAATGTCTTGGGTTCAGTTTCTGCGACGATGGGGCCGGCCGCGGTCAGCAAGGCTGCCAATTCGGGGCCTTTACCTGGAGCAGCTTTGAGCTTGATGTAAGTTGCGGTCGTTGCCGTGGAGAGATCAACCGGCGCCTTGACCGACAGGACATCGGAGTTGTTGATATTCGCGACAACACCGTCGTCCCATCCGCCGTCGACCAGCGCGTCGGCGTTTTGGTTCAAAGCCGCCGCAACCGCTCCTGAGAAGTGAGCGTCGCGTGCTTCTTCGTCTGCGAAGATGTCAAAGATTGCGAGCGTGTCATCGGCTTGCAGAGCAAACCAAAGGACGGTGCCCGGCTCTGTGTCCCGCACGATCGCTGCGGCACCAGCCAGAAACTCCGCGAAAGCTCCGGTCTGGCCTTCGGCGGCCGGCATGGCGATGTAGCTGGCTGTATGATTTACCATTGGGTTGTCCTGTGCAGTTGCAGAAGTTGTGATCAGCGCCAGTGCGGCGACTGTCTGAAGGATTTGCGTTTTCATGGTCGTCTCCTGATTGGAAGTGCGTCAGGTTTGGTTTCGATGCACTTTTGTCCCATGCCGAATGCGCCCGAACCCAATTCCGAAATTCTATTCTTTGATAGACATTGACTATTGAAGTTGGTTTGATGGTGTGGCTGAAGATGTAACGGAGAATGCGGCGATGGAAATGAACCAGATCAGGTATTTTCTCGCTGTCTGCGAGCACCGAAACTTCACCCACGCAGCCAGCGCCTCCAATGTCTCCCAGCCTTCCTTGACGACTGCGATCAAGAAACTTGAAGACGAGCTTGGAGGTGACCTGTTTGTCAGGGACCGTGCGGGATGCAGGCTGACGACGCTGGGAAAACTTATGCAGCCAAGATTGCAGAAGGCTCATGATGAGACGAGACAGGCGAAGGCGGAGGCGGTCCGTCATATGCGCTTGGAGCGGGTGCCAATCTCTGTCGGTGTCGGAGAAACGATTGGCCACAACAGGATTTCGGCAGCTATGGAGCGTACTCGTACGCGATTGCCGCAAGCCGAAATAGAATTGATCGTTGCGTCAACCTCCGAGCTTCTTGCCGGGTTACGAGATGGTGAATTTGACGTTGTAGTCACCGCAGAGAAGGTCAGTGAAGACCTCTATCGTATAGACCATCTCTATGAAGAGGACTACAAGGTCGTGGTGTCAAAGTCGCATCCGTTGTCTGAACTAAGTGCGATCTCTCTTTCGACTCTTGCTAAAACTGACATGCTTGACCGCCTAAATTGCGAAATGCGGGATGTTTTGCATGGGACCTGCGCGGATCATGGTCACGAACTCTACGCGGCCTATCGGTCAAATCGCGTGGATTGGTTAGTTGAACTTGCTCGGCAAGGGTCAGGTGCGGTGATCCTGCCAGCCACCGCTATTCCTTCGGACATGGGCCTGGTGTCGAAACCCATCGATGGTCTTGAAATATCAAGAACTGTTTTGGCCCTTCGATATCGGCACCAAACGACGAGACCAGAGACAAATGATCTGATCCGTGAGATGACGCGCACGCTGGCGTAGTGAGGTTGGTAGTCGACATTCGCCCATCGTGCAGCATTCGTCACTTTGGGCTCAGACCAGACTTTCGCGGCATCACGCTCGAACGTCCGTTCTACTTTTCTTCGAGATCTCGCCAGCAATCCGCCACTTAGCGCTGGAGAAATTGCGCCAGATTGCGGTGAAGGTCACAGCGAACCACACCCATTGTGTGCGGTGATAATCGTCGGTGACGAGGCCGTACTCTTCAAGAAGCCACCGCGTAGCGTGAGGCGACCTTCGGCGCGGGTAACAGTGGGTGGGTTCTTTTCAATCTTGAGGAGCCGCTTGATTTCCCTGATGACCTCTTCAGCAGACGTCCCCGACTTTGCCGTCGGGTGGAAGTGAATGAACGGCAGGTTTCGGGCGCCGAACGCGGCGCTCCGAACGGCGACAAAGGGGTCGGAAGCCGCCGTAGTGACGTAGGCGACGAGATCGTCCTCGACCTCGACATGCGCGGGCACGGGATACTGAAGACGACGCGCCGGGCCGACAGGCTGGATCACGACATGGCACAGCTTCTTGGTCTGAAGGCACAGGCGGAGCGGCCGAAGCCGCCCCGCCTGCGCGATCACTCGGCTGCGACGAGGTGGCGTTCGTCGTCTTCGCCGGCGGACTCCTCGTCATCGCCCGCGAGGAAGTCTGGCAGCGCCGCACCGTCATCCTCGCCTCCGGTCTGGGTTTCCGGCGTCGACGCCTCGGCCTCGGCGACCAGGCGCAGCGGTTCCGGCAGCCAGCCCGTGTCGGCCAGCAGGCGCTCGGCCTCCCTGGCCATGTCGCCCTTTTTCAAATGGTCGATGAGCTGCGCGGCCTGCTCGCCGGCGCCCTCGCGGACCGCCTGCAGGATGCGAGGCTTGGTGACCCGGTTGAGGTAGTTGCCGAAGGTCGGACGCCAGCCGGCCTCGACAAGATTGAGGCCGGTCGCCAGGGTCAGCCGGTCGGCCTGGGCGAGCCGCATGTCCAGTGTGTGCTGGGACACGCCGCCAGCGCTGTGCGGATTCGGCCGCTCATAGAGCGCGTTCACGCCATAGCTGACGCAATGTGCCAGGAGCGCCATCCGGCTGGCGTCGTCCAGGCCCGCGAGCCAGTCCCAGAGGGAGTCGTCCTCCCTCGGCATGTTGCCCGCCCAGGCGGCGTGCCGGTCCTGCACCGCGCGCGCGGACGGGCTGTCCTTCAGCGCATCGTCCTGGGCCGGGAAGAAGATGTGCTTCACCCCGGCTTCCATGGCGCCCGTATACATGCGGGTCATGAAGGTGTCCGAGACGAGCTTGTGGAGCAGCGCCGTCATGGCGACGTGCGGGTTCTCCGCGACGGCGTTGCGCAGCGCGAGCGTGCGATAGGCCGTGAGCTCGATGACGAGGCGCTCCGGCAGCGGCTTGATGACGCCGTCATTCTCGTCGTCCTCGGGCTCGGCAGGCTGGCCGCCGATGGTGATGACCGCCCGCGGCACCACGGGCTCGGCCGGATCGCCGCCGGCGCCCACGCCGATCTCGCCCTCCGGCTCGATCGAAACTTCATCCTCCGCCCGCACGTAGCCGCGGTCGATGTCGAGGCTGCCGTCATGGGCGACGCTGATGAACACGCCCGCGCGAGCGATGTCGTCCGCCTCGAAGCGCACCGGCCGGGTCTCAAAGGTGGCGAGCGCCGTCTCGATCTCGCCGAGGCGCTGATCGACCTCGTCCGGCAGCTCGTCGGCGCCTTCATATTCGGCCTCAAGCTTCTGATATTCGGCGTTGAGCGCCTCGATCGTGGCCTGCTCCTCGGCCGAAAGGTCGAGCGGTTCGCCCTGCAGCTCGCGGAGGCCCCACGTGGCGTCATAGGGGAAGCTGACCGCGACCTCGATCCACTTCCAGCCTTCGGCCGCGATCGTGGCGGCCGTGGCCTTCAGCTTCTCGGCGACCAGGCGGTCGAGCAGACCCGCGTCCTGCAACCAGCCGCCATCGTCGGACTGGAAGAGATCGCGCATGGTGACGCCGCCGGCGGCCTCATAGGCCGCGACGCCGACGAACACCGCCCGCTTGTCCGAGGCGCGCACCGTGGTCTCGGTGAGTATGCGCCGGATCTGGTACGGCTCCTTCGACCAGGCGTCCTTGATCGCGTCCCAAACCTGTTCCTGGCGGGCATGGTCGTGCGACACGGTGAAGGCCATGAGCTGCTCCAGCGTCATGCCGTCCTGGGCATAGACGTCGAGCAGCGCGGGCGACGCAGACGCAAGCCGTAGACGCTGCTTCACCACCTGGACCGGCACGAAGAAGGCTGCGGCGATCTCTTCCTCGCTCATGCCGTTGTCGCGCATGTTCTGGAAGGCGCGATACTGGTCGAGGGGATGGAGCGGCGCGCGCTCGATGTTCTCGGCGAGCGAGACCTCTTCCGCGAGGATGGCGCTGTCGCGCTCGCGCACCACGCAGGGAACCGGCGCGATCTTGGCGAGGCGCTTCTGCTTGACCAGCATCTCCAGCGCCCGGAAGCGGCGGCCCCCAGCGGGCACCTCGAACATGCCGGTCTCGTTGCCCTCGGCATCGGCGACGGGCACAACGCTAAGGCTCTGGATCAGGCCGCGTCGGGCGATTGAGGCCGCGAGATCCTCGATCGAGACGCCGGCCTTGACGCGCCGGACATTGGACTGGCTGAGCACCAGCTTGTTGAAGGGGATGTCGCGCGAGGACGACAAGACGATCTTTTGAGCTGCAGTAGCCATCGGGATTTACTCCGCGACGAGCGGCCGGGAGCCTCTCTCTCGACCTCCAACCCGTCACAAAAATCCCGTCCTCCCTCTCACTCTCTATTGGCGGGCAACTCGGGCGCGGCGGGAGACGCAGAAGCGCAAACCCGCCGCCACGGATCTACGGATGTACGGGCTCCCCGGATGTCGCGCTTCGGCGGACGGCCTGAAGCACGCGCTCGGCCTGACGGATGCTCCCGGTTCGATGCGCTGTCTCCGCCCAGACCGAGATCGAAAACAGGCCGTCGAACAGGATGTCGCGCTCGATGCCGAGACCGAATGGCAGGCGCACAGCGGTCATTTCGGCGAGGCTGAACGAGCCCAGCTCCGGCTCGCCGAGATCGGCGAGGCCGAAGAGAGTGTCGCCGTCCTCGTCGAGTTCGGTGGCGAGCCAGACGCCTTCGCCGAGCGGGTTGAAGAACTTCACCACAGGGATGTGGTCGGCACCGCCTTGGCGGCCATTGGCGAGAAGCTGCTCGCGCAGCTCGAGCGTGAGGAGGATCATGCGGCCCTCCTGTCGCTCGCGGGCTCGGATGAATGCTCGGCGCCGTCGGCCGGCACGAAGCCAAGCAGCCAGTCGGCCGCCTTGCTGGCCTGCGAGGCCGCGCGGACGATCGCGCGATTGTCCTCGCGCAGCACCTCCAGCCAGGAGGCGATGTAGTCGACATGCCGAACGGTCGGCACGATGCCGAGCGAGGCGCAGCAGAAGGCGGCGTTGATCTCGGCGACCAGCTCTTCGAAGGCGTATTTCTTGGTGCCGAAGCCGCCCGTCATGTCACGGCCGAGACGCGAAGGATGGCCCGTGGCGTGACCGAGTTCGTGGAGCGCTGTGCGATGCCAGTTGATCGGCTCGAAATAGGCGTGGGGCGGCGGGACCTGAACATAGTCGAGCGCCGGGACGTAGAAGGCCCGATCGCCGCCTATGCGGAAATCGATGCCGGTTGCGCGGATCAGCGCCTCGACCTGCGGCTCTATCAGGCCGGGCGGCGGGGGCGGCGCGGTAACCGTGACGTCATCCGGCAGGCCGTCGCATTGCACAGCGTTGAATACGGTGAACCGCTTCAGGAACGCGATCGCCTGTGCGTCCTCGCCGGTCTCCCGGGCGCGGCGCTTCTCGTCCTCCGGCACGAAACGGTCGGCATAGGCGACGGTCGTGCCGCGCTCGCCCTTGCGGACATGGCCGCCGAGCGCCAGCGCCTGGCGGAAGGTGATCCAGCTCTGGCCGGGAAAGCCGTGCTCGATCACGGCGCCCCAGAGGATCAGGACATTGATGCCGGAATACCGCCGGCCAGTCGCGGCGTTGCTCGGCATCGCCAGGGCTGCCTTGGCGGCGGACGAACCCCAGGGCTGGACCCAGGGAAGCCGGCCCGCCTCCAGCTCGGTGATGATCTTGGTGGTGATGTCGTCGTAGAGGCTCGCCCGGTCCGATCCGGGGCGCGCGCTGCGAGTATGTCTGGACATTGCGGATCTCCGCGACGGGCGCCGGAAGCCTCTCTCCCAGCCCTCAACCCGTCACGGCAAAGCCGGTCCGCACTCTCACTCTAAGGGGGCGTTGCGGGGCAGGCTGTGCAGAAACTCGCTCTGATGTCGCTGGGCTTGGATCTCGCCCGCTAGCGGTGGCGCGGCGCGACACAATT
>JBDHSZ010000185.1:0-7081 GCA_039812945.1 Shinella sp. | reverse complement strand
AGCTTCCAGGAGAGCATGTAGGCGTTCTTGCAGTCCTCGACGGTCGCCTCGTTCGGCATGTTGATCGTCTTGGAGATCGCGCCCGAGATGAACGGCTGGGCGGCCGCCATCATGCGGATATGGCTTTCGACCGAGAGATAGCGCTTGCCGATCTTGCCGCAGGGATTGGCGCAATCGAAGACCGGCAGGTGCTCGGCCTTGAGGAAGGGCGCGCCTTCCAGCGTCATCGCGCCGCAGACATGGATATTGGCCGCCTCGATCTCCTTCCGCGAGAAGCCGATATGCTCCAGGAGGTTGAAGGAGATGTCGGAGAGCTGCTCGTCGGAGACTTTCAGCACCTCCTTGAGGAAGTCCGCGCCGAGCGTCCACTGGTTGAAGGCGAACTTGATGTCGAAGGCGGATTTGAGGCCGGCATTGACGGCCTCGATCTTCTCGTCCGGAAAACCCTTGGCCCTGAGCGAGCCGGGATTGATGCCGGGCGCCTGGTTCATGTTGCCATGGCCGACGGCATAGGCCTCGATCTCGGCGATCTGGCTTTCCGAGTAGCCGAGCGTGCGCAGCGCCTCCGGCACGGCGCGGTTGATGATCTTGAAGTAGCCGCCGCCGGCGAGCTTCTTGAACTTCACCAGCGCGAAGTCGGGCTCGATGCCGGTCGTGTCGCAGTCCATGACGAGGCCGATCGTGCCGGTCGGCGCGATGACGGTGGTCTGGGCGTTGCGGTAGCCGTGCTTCTCGCCGAGCTCGACCGCCTTGTCCCAGGCCGCGACGGCGTGGGCGACGAGCGCCTTGTCCGAGCAATCGGCATGGACGAGCGGAACCGGGGCGACCGAGAGGGCCTCATAGCCGGCGGCCTCGCCATAGGCGGCGCGGCGATGGTTGCGCATGACGCGCAGCATGTTGTCGCGGTTCGGGGCGAAGTTCGGGAAGGGACCGAGCTCGCCGGCCATCTCGGCCGAGGTCGCATAGGCGACGCCGGTCATGATGGCGGTGAGCGCACCGGCGATGGCGCGGCCTTCGGCCGAATCGTACGGGATGCCGGAGGACATCAGCAGGCCGCCGATATTGGCGTAGCCGAGGCCGAGCGTGCGGTATTCGTAGGAGAGCTCGGCGATCTGGCGCGAGGGGAACTGCGCCATCATGACCGAGACTTCGAGCACGATGGTCCACAGGCGCACGGCATGCTCGTAGTCGGCGATGTCGATCTTCTTCGTCGCCGCGTCCTTGAACTGCAACAGGTTCAGCGAGGCGAGGTTGCAGGCCGTGTCGTCGAGGAACATGTATTCCGAGCACGGGTTCGACGCGCGGATCGGGCCGGCGGCCGGGCAGGTGTGCCAGTCGTTCATCGTCGTGTTGAAGTGCAGGCCCGGATCGGCCGAGGCCCAGGCGGCGTAGGAGATCTGCTCCCACAGGTCGCGCGCCTTCAGCGTCTTCATGACCTTGCCGTCCTTGCGGGCGGTCAGGTTCCACTCGCCGTCATTCTCGACGGCCCGCAAAAAATCGTCCTTCAGCGAGACGGAGTTGTTGGAGTTCTGGCCGGAGACGGTGAGATAGGCTTCCGAATCCCAGTCCGTGTCGTAGGTCTTGAACTCGATGTCCTTGTAGCCCTGGCGGGCGAACTGGATGACGCGCTTGATGTAGTTCTCCGGAACCTGGTCCTTCTTGGCGGCGCGGATCTCGCGCTTGAGGGCCGGGTTCTCGGCAGGATCGAAGCACTGGTCGCCATCGGCCGAGCAATTCACGCAGGCCTTCATGATGGCCTTGAGATGCCGTGCGACGATCTTCGAGCCGGTGACGAGGGCCGCCACCTTCTGCTCTTCCTTGACCTTCCAGTTGATGTAGGCCTCGATATCGGGATGGTCGATGTCGACCACGACCATCTTGGCGGCGCGGCGCGTCGTGCCGCCCGACTTGATGGCGCCGGCGGCGCGGTCGCCGATCTTCAGGAAGCTCATCAGGCCGGAGGAGCGGCCGCCGCCCGAGAGCTTCTCGCCCTCGCCGCGCAGATGCGAGAAGTTGGAGCCGGTGCCGGAGCCGTATTTGAAGAGGCGCGCCTCGCGCACCCACAGGTCCATGATGCCGTTCTCGTTGACGAGATCGTCCTCGACGGACTGGATGAAGCAGGCATGCGGCTGGGGATGCTCGTAGGCGGACCTGGACTTCGTCAGCTTGCCGGTGAAGGGATCGACATAGAAATGGCCCTGGCCGGGGCCGTCGATGCCGTAGGCCCAATGCAGGCCCGTGTTGAACCATTGCGGCGAGTTCGGGGCGACGCGCTGCGTGGCGAGCATATAGGCGAGCTCGTCCTTGAAGGCGGCGGCGTCTTCCTCGGAGGCGAAATAGTTGCCTTTCCAGCCCCAATAGGTCCAGGTGCCGGCGAGACGGTCGAAGACCTGGCGGGCGTCGGTCTCCGAGCCGAAGCGCTCACCCTCGGGGAGCGCCTTCAGGGCCTCGGTGTCCGGCACGGAGCGCCACAGGAAGGAGGGAACGTCGTTCTCCTCGACCTTTTTCAGGCGCGCGGGCACGCCGGCCTTGCGGAAATATTTCTGGGCGAGGATGTCGGCCGCGACCTGGGAGAACTGCGCCGGCACGTCGATGTCGGCGAGCCGGAAGACGATGGAGCCGTCCGGGTTCTTGATCTCGCTCGTGGCCTTGCGGAACTCGATCTCCGCATAGGCCGACTGGCCGGGTTTGGTGAAACGACGTTCTATGCGCATGTCCGTTGTCCTCTGCTGCCGCATCCTGCTTCTAAAACAGGGCGCAATTATCCCCGTCCGGCCGCGACGGTGCGCAGCCAGCCCAAATCATCCAGTCCGTGCGGGAAACCCGATCGATGTCGAGTTCCTGTATCTTGTGCTGATGGTGGCTGCAAATACTAAATATAGTATCAACAGGTTCTTTTTCCAGCCCGCTCGGCCACTTTGGCGATCGGAGACGAGCACAATCGCGCATTTGCGGCGAGCGGATCATCCACCCGGCCACATGTGCATGAGAATGCGTTTTTCCGATTGAGAACCGACCTCGTAACAATACGGTCCAGTCGCCGCCGCAACTTGGTTTTCATTAACCCCATCACCCCGATTCCCGTCAAGGGCTGGTTTGTGAAGGAAGTTTGAACTCTATATCTTGTGGCTCCGGCTGTGGAAAATGGGGACATCGCCCAAGCCCTGAAAAATCAGGCGCTTCGCGGCGAAAGATCAGGCGGGGGCAGACCCCGCTGTGGAAAAGCAAAAAAAATTACAGGTAAAAAGACGGGTTTTTTCGATACCCCGACTTCCGGGAATAGCCATCCGTGCGGGGCTGTGATCGGTGGATAAAGTGATTCCCTCGCCGTGCGGCGGCGAGGGGGGGCAGGTCCAGCGAGAGGCGCGGAAAGAGCAGCCGGTGGATGCGGTCCCGCATTCACCGGCCATGAATCAATCCATGAAATCAATGTGTTGCGAAGCGTGCTTCGCTCGATGTCGAGCGCGCGTCCCGCGTGGTCAGCCGCGGCTGCCCTTGGCGATCGGCTCCTGGTAGGTGAAGCCCATGTCCCAGGGGAAGTAGATCCAGGTGTCCTGGCTGACCTCGGTGACGAAGGTGTCGACCAGCGGGCGGCCCTTCGGCTTGGCGTAGACGGCGGCGAAATGCGCCTTCGGCAGCATGGCGCGGACCTGCGCGGCGGTCTTGCCGGTGTCGGTGAGGTCGTCGACGATGAGGATGCCTTCGCCGCCGTGCTGGGTCAGTTCCGGCGAGATGCCCTTGAGGACGTGCATGTCGCCCTGCGAGACATAGTCGTGATAGGAGGCGACGCAGACCGTCTCGATGAGGCGGATATTCAGTTCGCGCGAGATGACGGCGGCCGGCACGAGGCCGCCGCGGGTGATGCAGACGATCGCCTTCCATTCGCGCTCGCCGTCCGCCAGCCGCCAGGCGAGCGCGCGCGCGTCGCGGTGGAACTGGTCCCAGGATACGGGGAAGGCTTTGTCGGGCAGCGACATGAGGGGGCTCCTGATAGGCGGAAAAAGAAGATTCCACCTCTCTAATGCACTTCGCCCGTCAAGGAAATCGCCGCCCGGCCATCAAGACCGGGCGATCCACAGGCAAGTCCGCCTCAGCGCGACATCAGCGCCGGCACGCGCGCGTCGCGCATCATCGCGCTGGTGACGCCGCCGAACAGGCGCTGGCGCAGCCGCGAATGGCTGTAGGCGCCCATGACGATGAGACCGGCGTCGATTTCCGTGGCGCGGCGGTTCAGCGCCTCGGCCACCGA
This sequence comes from Shinella sp., assembly GCA_039812945.1. Lineage (GTDB taxonomy): Bacteria > Pseudomonadota > Alphaproteobacteria > Rhizobiales > Rhizobiaceae > Shinella. The sequence continues at coordinate 2,832 of JBDHSZ010000185.1, read as the reverse complement.
ATGGCCGCCGGCCGTGCCCGACGTCACCGTCGCCGTCACGCCATGGCGGGCGAGCGTCGCGGCAAGCTCCGCCCCGCAGAAATCGCGCGACTGCATCGAGGTCTCGGGCGGATCGACGGCGAAGATCTCGACCTCCCGGGCGGCCGAGAGGAAGGGCAGGGCGTCGAACACGGCGCGCGTCGCCTCGCGCGAGCCGTTCCAGGCGACGAGGACGCGGTCGACCGGCTCGGGTCCGGCCGGCGCGTTGGAGACGAGATAGACGGGGCGGCCGCTCTCGTAGAGCAGGTCCTCGATATCCTCGCGGGCCGGGCCGTCGAGATCCGGGTCGAACTGGCCGGCGATGACGATGTCGGCGCTGCGGGCGCTGTCGATGACGCCCGCCGAGGCATAGCCGGCGGTTCCGGTGAACAGGCGCCATTCATAGGAGATGTCGTCGCGCTCGCAGCGCGAGCGGAACGCCTGCTCGACCTCCCGCGACTGGCGGCTGGCCCGTTCCTGAAGGTCGAGGACCGCGTTCGGATCGGGATATTCCATGGGCGCGATCAGCGTGACCACGACGGGGGTCTCGGCGTGGATGCCGATGACGTGGCCGCCGGTGCGCCGCGCGAGCGCGAGCGCATGGTCCGTCACCTTGCCTGCGTCCTCGGCGGCGCTCAGCACCGCCACGATGGTCTTGTAGGTCATTGCGGCCTCCTGTCTTCGTTGAGACGAAACCTGCGCCCGCCGCGCGGCCGGAGCCTTGATCGGGATCAAGGCGCGGCCTTCGCCGCGGCGATTTCGGCGATCATCGCCAGTATATCACGTTCGGCCGCTTCCGCCGGGGCTTCCTCGCGACTGCGGATGACGATTTCCGTCGAGAAGCGGTTTTCCGAAAAGCGCGGATAGGAGCCGATGCTGGTCTCGGGGTGGTTCTTCTGGATATCGGCGAGCGCGCTGCCGATGTCGCCCTCGCCGAAGGGCGAGGCGACGGAGCGCGACAGCATCGGCCGGCCGCCCTCGAGCTTCGGCACGACGGCGCCGAGCATGGCGGTGAAGACCTGCGGCACGCCGGCCATGACATAGACATTGCCGATGTTGAAGCCCGGCGCGGTCGAGACGGCGTTCTCGATATGCACCGCGCCCTGCGGCATGCGCGCCATGCGCTGGCGCGCTTCGTTGAACTCGACGCCGCGGCGCTCGTACATGGCGGCGAGGAGCTGCATGGCCAGCGGATCGTGCAGGCAGGGCACGCCGAAGGCCCGGGAGATGGCGTCCGCCGTGATGTCGTCATGCGTCGGGCCGATGCCGCCGGAGGTGAAGACATAGGTGTAGCGGGCGCGCAGCGCATTCAGCGCCTCGACGATGGCGTCCTCGTCGTCGCCGACGATCCGCACCTCCCTGAGGTCGATGCCGGCGAGGAAGAGCATGTCGGCGAGCTGGCCGATATTCTTGTCCTTGGTGCGCCCGGAAAGCAGTTCGTCGCCGATGGCGAGCATGGCGGCGGTGGATACGGCGGGGGAATTCATGGCGCTCTCCGGATTGCGGGCGGAAACGCCGACGGCGAGCGGCGGCATTGTCAATGGCGGGTGAACAGTCTGTCGACCGGGCAGCTTCGTGTCGCCGCCAGTTCGAAGTGCTACATCCAACGCGACGCCGCAATCAAGCGGAAAGCCCCTTCGCAACAGGAGACGACGATGGCGAAAGTTCTGGTCCTTTATTACTCGGCCTACGGCCATATCGAGACGATGGCCCATGCCGTCGCGGAAGGCGCGGCCTCGGCCGGCGCCGAGGTGACCGTCAGGCGCGTTCCCGAGCTGGTGCCGGAAGACGTCGCCAAGGCCTCGTATTACAAGATGGATCAGAAGGCGGAGATCGCCACCGTCGCCGAACTCGAGAACTACGACGCCATCATCGTCGGCGCCGGCACGCGCTACGGCACCGTCGCCTCGCAGATGCGCAATTTCTGGGACCAGACGGGCGGCCTGTGGGCCGGGGGCAAGCTGGTCGGCAAGGTCGGCTCGGTCTTCACCTCCTCGGCGACCCAGCACGGCGGCCAGGAATCGACCATCCTCGGCTTCATCCCGACCCTGCTCCACCACGGCCTCGTCGTCGTCGGCCTGCCCTATGCCTTCCAGGGCCAGATGGGCGTCGAGGAAGTCAAGGGCGGCTCGCCCTACGGCGCCTCGACGATCACCGGCGGCGACGGCTCGCGCCAGCCCTCCGAGGTCGAACTCGAGGCCGCCCGCTTCCAGGGCGCCCATGTCGCGAAGATCGCGGGCAAGCTTTCGGCCTGACGCTCTCCCGGGACGTCGCCGAAGAAGAGGGTGCGGCCAGCGTCAGGGGCCGCGCCCTTTTTCGTCTGGCGTCCGCTGCGGCGGTATCGGTTGACAGGAGCCGAAAGACCTTGCAGAGAGGCCCTGTCTCAGGCCGCATGATGGAACTGGTATACATAGCAGACTTAAAATCTGCCGCCCTTGGGCATGCGGGTTCGACCCCCGCTGCGGCCACCATTCTCCGCAATAGATCCACCTTGCAGCATGGGCGCAGACGTCTCCGCCCATGCTGTGATCGTCACCCCGAAATCGCGTCGAACACGACGTAGAACAGCGCCGAGATCGCCGCTGCCGAGGGCAGGGTGATGATCCAGGCCCAGACGATGTTGCCGGCGATGCCCCAGCGGACGGCCGAGACGCGGCGGGCGGCGCCGACGCCGATGATGGCGCCGGTGATCGTGTGGGTGGTGGAGACCGGGATGCCGAGCCAGGTGGCGGCGAACAGCGTGATCGCGCCGCCGGTCTCCGCGCAGAAGCCCTGCATCGGGTTGAGGCGGGTGATCTTGGAGCCCATCGTGTG
>JBDHSZ010000184.1:0-7087 GCA_039812945.1 Shinella sp. | reverse complement strand
TCTGGACCTACGACCGGGTTTGCGAACTGTTCCCGCGTCTGCGCGAGCGGGCGCAATCCAGGGGTTCGTCGCTGTCGGGCGGCGAGCAGCAGATGCTGTCCATCGCCCGCGCCCTGCTCACCAATCCCGGCGTCCTGATGTTGGACGAACCGTCGGAAGGCCTTGCACCCCTGGTGGTGCGCGACGTGTGCGACGCCATCGTGGAAATCCACCGCCAGGGCATGGCGATCCTCCTGGTCGAGCAGAAGGTGGCGATCCCGGTCTCCATCGGACAGCGCATCTATGTGGTCGACCACGGCACGATCGGCTGGAGCGGCACGACCGCAGAATTCGACGCCGCCCGCGCAGACATCGAAACCAAACTCGCGATTTAGGGACCTTTTGCAAGCATGCGTCTCATAGACTTTTTCGACAAGGGTGTGGCGCTGGGCGCGCAACGCACCTGCCTGATCGACCTGGAAGGCCGCTCCCTGAGCTATGGTGAGACGCAGCGGCTTACGCACCGCATTGGCAACAGGCTGATCGAGGCGGGCGTCGGGGCGCAGCGCGCGGCTGCCGTTCTCAGCCCCAACGAGATGTATGCCTTCGTCTGCATCCTCGGCATCCTGCGTTCCGGCGCAGCCTGGATGCCGGTGAACGCCCGCAATGCCATGGCCGAGAACATCTCTATCATGGCCGACAACGACTGCGAGTTCCTGTTCTACCACTCGTCCTTCACGGCCGATGCCGAGGCGATCCGGGCAGGCGTGCCGACGCTGAAGGGCATGGTGTGCATCGACGGGCCCAACGGCCTCGATCCGGATCTGGAGGCATGGCTCGCCGGTGCGTCCGATGCCGAATGTTACGTGCCGGCCGGGCCGCATGACATTGCCTGCTTCTGGCCTTCCGGCGGGACGACCGGCAGGTCCAAGGGCATCATGCTCACCCATCTCAACTTCGAGACCATGATGGCGAATTTCGCCGCCGGCATAAACTACCACCTCTCACCGCCCGTCCACCTTATGGCGGCACCGATGACGCATGCAGCGGGCTGCGTCGCCTTCCCGACGCTGGCCTCGGGCGGCACGCAGGTCGTCAGTCCCAACGCGGACCCGCTGACCATCATGCAGGCGGTTGAGCAGCACCGCGTGACGACGCTCTTCCTGCCGCCGACGGTCATCTACATGATGCTCGGCCACCCCCGCGCGCGGGAGTTCGACTATTCTTCGCTGAAGCACATGATCTATGCGGCCGCCCCCATGTCGGCGAGCAAGCTGGCCGAGGCGATCGAGCTCTTCGGACCCGTGATGACCCAGACCTTCGGCCAGGCGGAATCCCCGATGATCTGCACGTTCATGTCGCCCGAGGAGCATATCGTCGGGGACACGCCCGAAGGCCGCAAGCGGCTGACGAGCTGCGGCCGCGCCTCCATGTTCACCCAGCTCGCCATCATGGACGACGAAGGCCGGCTGCTGCCTGACGGCGCGATCGGAGAGATCGTGGTGCGCGGTAACCTCGTGATGAAGGGCTACTACAAGAACCCGGCCGCAACCGAGGAAGCCTCGCGCTTCGGCTGGCACCATACCGGCGACATCGGCATGCGCGACGAGGACGGCTATTTCTACATCGTCGACCGCAAGCGCGACATGATCATATCCGGCGGCTTCAACATCTACCCGTCCGAGATCGAGCAGGTGCTGTGGGCGCATCCGGCCGTGGAGGACTGCGCCGTCATCGGCGTGCCGGACGACAAATGGGGCGAGGCGGTCAAGGCCGTCATCCAGCTCAAGGCGGGCTCGGAAGCCGCACCGCAGGACTTCGAGCGTTTCTGCCGCACACAGCTTGGCGGAATGAAGACGCCGAAATCCTTCGAGATCTGGGACGCGCTGCCGCGCAGTCCCGTGGGCAAGGTGCTCAAGCGCACCATCCGCGACCGCTTCTGGGCGGGCCGCTCGCGCAACGTCTGAACGGTGGGGATCGACATGGCAGGCAGGCTCAGCGGCAAGGTAGCGATCGTTTTCGGCGCGGGTTCGATTGCAGCCGGCATGGGCAACGGCAAGGCGACCGCGGTCGCGTTTGCGCGGGAAGGCGCGCGGGTTTTCGCCGTCGACCTCAATGGCCAGGCGGCGCACGACACCGCCGCGGTCATCGCGGGGGAAGGCGGCATCTGCGGGGTCGGCGTTGCCGACGTCACCAAGGACGCCGAGGTGAGGGCGGCGGTCGAGGCTTGCGTGGCGCGTTTCGGCCGCATCGACATCCTGCACAACAACGTCGGCATGGCCTATCTCGGCGGCCCGGTCGAGATGAGCGAGGCCGATTGGGACAAATCCGTCGATCTCAACCTCAAGAGCCTCTTCGTCACCTGCAAGCATGTGCTGCCGGTGATGGAGGCGCAGGGTGGCGGAGCGATCATCAACATCTCGTCCATTGCCAGCATCCGCTGGCTGGGCACCGCCTACATCTCCTATTCCGCCGCGAAGGCGGGCGTGAACCAGTTCACCCAGGCGATTGCGCTGCAATATGCGCGCAAGGGCATCAGGGCGAATGCGATCCTGCCCGGCATGATGGACACTCCCACCGCCCGTGTCGCGCTGAATGCAGCGTTCGGCAGCGAAGAGGAGCTTGTGCGCATGCGCAACGAGGCGTGCCCGACTGGCCGCATGGGCGACGCCTGGGATATCGCCTGGGCCTCCGTCTTCCTCGCCTCGGATGAGGCGAAATACATCACTGGCGTATCGCTGCCCGTCGACGGCGGAATGACGGCCAAGGCGGTCTGAGCGGCCGGACAGAACCCTAGGACAGGAGAACAAGCGAATGACTGCGTGCATCATCGGCTGGGCGCACACGCCCTTTGGTAAACTGGACGGCGAGGATCTGGAGTCCCTGGTGACGGCGGTGACGACGGGTGCCATCGCCGATGCCGGCATCGAGGCCTCGGACGTCGACGAGATCGTCGTCGGCCACTTCGGTGGCGGCCTCGTCCGCGAGTCCTCGCCCGCTTCGTTGCCCATGCAGGCGTCGGATGACCTGCGCTTCAGGCCGGCCACCCACGTCGAGAATGCCTGCGCGACCGGCTCGGCGGCCATCCATCAGGCGGTGAAGTCGGTTGAATCGCGCCGCGCGCGCATCGTGCTCGTCGTCGGCGTGGAGAAGATGACCGCTATCCCGAGCCGCGAGGTCGGGCCGATCCTGCTCAGCGCCAACTACCTGCGGGAGGAGGACGGCATCGAGAACGGTGCAGCCGGCATGTTCGCCATGATGACCGAAAACTACTTCCAGCGCCACGGCAACCAGTCGGAAGCCCTGGCGCGCATCGCCGCCAAAAACCACCGGAACGGCGCGGCCAATCCGCTGGCGCATTTCCGGAAGGACCTCGGCTTCGAGTTCTGCAATACGGTGTCCGACAGGAACCCGATCATCGCCGGGCCGCTGCGTCGCTCCGATTGCTCGGCGGTCTCGGACGGCGCCGCCGCCGCCATCGTCACCGACGTCGAGACGGCCATGCGCATGAAAAAGGCCATCGCCTTCCGCGCGATGGCGCACGTAAACGACTTCAAGCCCATGAGCAAGCGCGATTTCGGCCTTCTGGAAGGCTGCGAGGTTGCATGGAAACAGGCTTTCGCGCGCTCCGGCGGGTTGACGCTCGACGACCTTTCCTTCGTCGAGACGCATGACTGCTTCACCATCGCCGAGCTGGTCGAATACGAGGCAATGGGCCTGACGGAGCGCGGCCGCGGCGCACAGGCGATCAATGAGGGATGGACCGAGAAGGACGGCAGGCTGCCGGTCAACCCGTCCGGCGGGCTCAAGGCCAAGGGGCATCCGATCGGCGCGACCGGCGTCTCCATGCACGTTATGTCCGCGCTTCAGCTGATGGGCGAAGCCCAGGGCATGCAGGTTCCCGGTGCCGAACTTGCCGGCATCTTCAACATGGGAGGCGCCTCGGTCGCGCACTACGTCAGCATCCTCCAGCGGCTGCGCTGACGGGAGCGCAGCATGGTTGTCTCGGTCGAACCCGGAACGAAGGCTGTCCGCGAGGTCGTCGTGGACGAGGCGCGCACCATCTCCTTCATGGGAGAGGATTTTCGCGTGTATGCGACGCCCGAGATCGTCTGGGACGCCGAGATGGTGTGCCGCGACCTGCTGCTGGAACATCTGGCGCCGGGATACGATTCGGTCGGCGTATACGTCGAGATCAGTCACCTCGCAGCCGGCCTGCCCGGTGCGGCCGTGCGCATCGATGCTACCGTAGCGGAGGTGGCCAGCCGGCGCGTCACCTTTGACTTTACGGTGCGCGACGCGGTGGAACTGATTGCACGCGGTCGCCATCGACGCATCGCTGTCGCGCTGCCGGAGACGCTCGACCGGCTGGCGGACAAGCGCCGCCGGCTGACGGAATAGGTTGGATCGGAAAGAGTGGGTAGGGAGAGGAGCATGGATTTCGCTTCGTTGCGGGAGGATCTCCGCGAAGTCGTAGCGCGCTTCGCCCGCGAGCGGCTGGCGCCGGCCATCGGCATGCACCTTGAGGAGCACACTTTCCCTGCCGAGCTCGTCGCCGAGCTCGGTGCGCTCGGCCTGTTCGGCACGGCCTACGGACCCGAATTCGGTGGCGCCGGGCTCGGAGTGCGAGGCGCTGCGCTGGTGGCCGAGGAGCTGGCCCGCGTCGAGCCGTCCTTCGCGGCGATCTATGTCTGTCACAGCGCGCCTGCCACCTTGCTCGACCGCTACGCATCGTCGGATCTCAAGAACGCGTGGCTGCGGCCTGCCAACGAGGGCCGCTTCATTGGCTCCTTCGGAGTGACCGAGCCGCATGGCGGCTCCGACATCGCCAACATCCGCACCCGCGCGGTGGAGGATGGCGATGATTTCCTGCTCATCGGCTCCAAGGTGTTTTCCACCAACGCCGGCACGCCGCCGCACGCCTTCACCACCGTCGTCGCGGTGACCGATCCTCACCTCGGCGCGAAGGGCCTTTCCAGCTTCGTGGTGCCGGTCGGGGCTCCCGGCTTCACCTTCGGACGGCGGAAGCCGAAGATCGGCTGGCGTGCTGCCGATTCGGTAGAGCTCTTCCTGGATGAGGTGCGCGTGCCGAGGTCAAACCTGATTGGCAGGCGCGGCGATGGGCTGAAGCAAGTGCTGACCGTGCTGAGCATCGGACGCATCCTGGTGGCGGCGATCGGGCTGGGGCTCGCACGCAAGGCGGTCGACCTGTCACGGGAATACGGCCGCGAACGGCAGCTGTTCGGCGCTTCCATCCTCGCTCATCAGGGTCTTGCTTTTCCGATGGCGGACATTCTCACGGAAATCCACGCTGCCGAGTTGATGATCGCCCATGCGGCCCGTCTGGTGGACGAAGGCCAGCCCTTCCGCATCGAGACGTCAATGACGAAACTCTTTGCCAGCCAGCTAGCCGTGAAGGCGGCGCTGCAGGCGATTCAGGTTCACGGCGGCTATGGTGTCTTCGACGAGTACCCGGTCGCCGGCCTTCTCGGAGAGGCCAAGGTGCTGGAAATTGTGGAAGGCACCAGCGAGATGCAGCGCATGGTAATAGCCCGCGAACTTCTGGCCTGACGCCCGGAATGGCTGGCCCCTGAGCCATCCCGCCGACAAAGCGGAGATGCCGTCTCACGGGGCTATTCACTCGCGCTTCGATCCTCGCGAACTCTCGAGTTCGGGAGGCGCCGGGTCATGCATAAGCGCTCCCGGCCCTCGACCTTTCGGAGCTGATCTGCGACCCGAATTCTGCGGCTGCCTGCCCGTGGAAGGTCGAGTCGCCGAAGAGGATGTCGCTGGCGGCCAAGAGCTTCAGGTAATGGCCGATGACGTATTCCTGGCTGACGCCGATGCCGCCGTGAAGCTGGACGGCGTTCTTGCCGATGAAGCGGCCGGACTTGCCGCACTGGTATTTTGCGGCGGACACGAACCGCAGCCGGTCGGTGGATTTCTCCTGCATCTTGATCGCTGCGACGATGACCAGCGACCTGGCGAGCTCGTGGGCCATCACCATGTCGACGACGCGATGCTGCAAGGCCTGGAAGGTGCCGATCGCCACGCCGAACTGCTTCCTCGTCTTGAGGTATTCGATCGTGATCCGGTTCGCCGCGGCCATGGCCCCGACCGCGCTGGCGGATACTGCAAGCGTCGCGAAGGCCACCGCTTCCTCGACATGGGGGAACGCCTTGCCAGGTTCGCCGACCAGGGCGTCCGGCCCGACGCGCACGCCGGCGAGAACGAGGTCGGCAGCGCGCATGCCGTCGACGTTGCGATATCCGGACACGCGCACGCCGCTCCGCCCGTCGAGCAGGAAGAGCGACAGGCCCGAACGGGACTTGGCCTCGCCGCCCGTCCGCGCCAGCACGATCAGATGGTCCGCCGCCGCGCCGTTGAGCGCCATCGTCTTGCGGCCGTTGAGGACGAAGCCGTCACCGGCTTTCTCCGCCGTCGTGCGGACCATGTCGAGCTCGAAGCGGCTGTCCGGCTCGGCGAAGGCGAAGGCGAGCGTCGCCTTTCCCTCGGCCACGCCGGGCAGGATGGCCATGCGCTGCTTTCTGCTTGCCGCGGAATCGAGAAGGCGGGCCGCCAGCACGACCGATCCGAGATAGGGCTCGGCCACGAGCGCTTCGCCGAAGGCCTCCATCAGCACCATCATGTCGACCGCGCCGCCGCCCAATCCGCCGGCCTCCTCCGAGATCGGCAGCCCCAGCCAGCCGAATTCCGCGAAACGCGACCAGATCTCCGGATCGTGGCCGGCTTGCGAGCGGATGGCCTTCATGCGGCGCTCGGCGGTGTATTCGCTGCGCAGGAAGCGCGACGCGGTCTCGGCAAGCATCGTCTGGTCGTCGTTGAGATCGAAGTCCATGGTGACCCGGTTCCTCTCACACAGGCTTGGAGTGCGGCGCGATGCGCCGGATGAGCGCGTCGCCGGCGCGGACGCCGCGCCCTTCGGCAAGCACGAAGAGCGGGTTGATGTCGGCCTCGACGATCGCTCCGCCGCTCTCCTCGGCAAGCCGCGCCAAGCCGAGGATGGCCGCCACGATCGCCTCGATGTCGCCGGCGCGGCGGCCGCGGAACCCGCTGAACAGCGGCGCGCCGGCAAGGCTTTCGACCG
>JBDHSZ010000183.1:0-7130 GCA_039812945.1 Shinella sp. | reverse complement strand
GTCCATCACGACGGCGCCGGCGGCGATCGCCTTGTACTTCTCCATGCCCTCCTTGACGACCTCGCGCACGATGGCCTGCACGCGCAGGTCGATGGAAAGCCGCACAGGCTCCAGCTTGGCGTCGCTCGTCATGCCGATGGCGGCAAGGTCGGCGAGGCCCTGATTGTCGATATAGCGCTCCATGCCGGCGATGCCGCGGTTGTCGATATTGACGTGGCCGACGATATGCGAGGCGGTCGCGCCGCCCGGATAGAAGCGGCGCTTCTCCGGCCGGAAGCCGACGCCGGGAATGCCGAGCGCCAGGATGCGGCTCTGCTGCTTGGGCGTGAGCTGGCGCTTCAACCACTGGAAGCGGGATTTCGAGGTGAGCTTGCGATAGGTGCCGCGCCGGTCGAGCTCCGGCATCACGGTCGCCAGCATCTCGACGGCCTCGTCCGCATCGACGATCTTGTGCGGCTCGGCATAGAGCGAGACGGTGCGGATGTCGGTGGCGAGGATCTCGCCGTTGCGGTCGACGATGTCGGGCCGCGAGGCCATCAGGTGGTCGGCGGGGCCGATGGAGGAGACGGTCTCCGGCGAGGCCATGCCGTATTGCACGAGGCGGCCGCCGATGACGGCATAGAAGACGCCGAAGCAGCAGATGATGACGGCGACGCGGCTGCGCGCCTGCGAGCCGGAGCGCTTGCGCGTGCCCTCGAAGGCGTGGCCGCCGCTGCCGGCCATCCGGTTGTTGTTGCCGCCGGCGGAGAAATGCGCCTTGCTCTTCAGGTCCATGATGCGGGAGAGGAACGACATCAGTTAGCCACCGATCCGGTTTGGATTGCGTCCGTGCTCTTCTTCTTGCTCTTCGCGATCTTCTCGTCCTTCTCCGGCTCGAGCGCCGGCAGCTCGGCGGTCGGCATCGGCAGCTCGTTCGGCCGGGCGAGCTGCGTCGATTCGGTCGGCACGAGCTTGAGGTCGGTCTCGAAAGTCTTGACGAGACGGTTCAGCCGGTTCGGCTGCGTCAGCAGCGCCCAGTCGGCCTTGAGCAGGTCGATCGTGTCCTCTTCCAGCTTGATCTCGGCATCGAGCTTGCGCACGACCTCCAGCTTGTTCTCGGCCTGGTGCTTGATCGAGTAGGTGACGGTGGCTGCTGCGGTCATGACGGCGATCATCACGACATCAAGGGTACGGAACATCACTCAGCTTCCCATCTTCTCGAGGCTGGCAAGGTTGGGCAGGTTGAAAATGGACAGATCATCCGTCCCGGCGGGGGCGCTGGTGCGCTCGCCCGCCCTCAGCTTCGCGGATCGAGCACGCGGATTGACCGCGCTCTCCTCGTCGCCGGCGGCCACCATAGGGCGCCCGACTGGTGCGAAGGTTGCGGCCCTGTCGTGAATCTCGGGCAGATGGCGCGAGCCCGCCGCCTTGCCGGAGCGATCCTGGAAGAATTTCTTGACGATGCGGTCTTCCAGCGAATGGAAGGAGACGACGACGAGCCGCCCGCCCGGCTTCAGCGCGCGCTCGGCGGCGAACAGCGCCTCGGCGAGCTCGCCGAGCTCGTCGTTGACGAAGACGCGCAGCGCCTGGAAGACGCGCGTCGCCGGATGGATCTTGTCCTTGGCCTTGCGCGGCGTCGTCAGCTCGATGAGGTTGGCGAGCTGCCGGGTGGTGGTGAACGGCTCCTTCTCGCGCGCCTTCTCGATGGCGCGGGCGATGCGGCCGGCCTGCTTCTCCTCGCCAAGGAAGCCGAAGATGCGGATGAGGTCGGAGACCTTGGCGCGGTTCACCACGTCGGCCGCCGAGACGCCCGAGGCGGACATGCGCATGTCGAGCGGGCCGTTCTTCTGGAAGGAGAAGCCGCGCTCGGCCTCATCGATCTGCATGGAGGAGACGCCGATATCGAGCACGACGCCGTCGAGCCCGCCGGCGGGCGCGTGCCGCGCCAGATCGGAGAAACGGGAATGGATGAGCGTCAGCCGGCCGCCGGAAGCCTTCACCAGCTCCTGCCCGCCGGCAATCGCCGTCGGGTCGCGGTCGAGGCCGATGACGCTGGCACCGGCCGCAAGGATGGCCGACGAGTAGCCGCCTGCGCCAAACGTGCCGTCGAGGATGACCTGGCCGGGCTTCGGCGCAAGCGCCTCGAGGACCTCGGAGAGAAGAACCGGAATGTGACGGACCGGTCCGCCATCGGCATCAGAAAACCCGCTGCCAAGATCCGCCGCCATTCCGATTCTCCGTCTTACCCCGAGCCCAGACCTCGCGTTCCGAACTCTTCCCGGGCAGCCGCCTGCGTGGCTATGAATGTCTGCGGCGCCCAGAGCTGAAAATGATCCGCCCGACCGACAAAGGTCACCTCCGTGGTGATGCCCGTATAGTCGCGGATGAAATCCGTGACCGGCAGGCGCCCCTCCGAATCGAGCTTCATGAAGACGCCGCCCCCGTGAATGAGGAGCGACATCCGGTTGGCCCTCGGCGAAAACGCATCCTCGCTGGCGATCTGGCGCTCGAAGCGATCGAGCAGATCCAGCCCACCGACGCTGATCGCCGGAAACATGAAATCCTGGAAGCAATAGAGTTCCCGGATGTCGCGCTGCGACAGCACGGAGCGGAATGCCGAGGGGACGGAAACCCGTCCCTTGGCATCGACCCTGTTCGTCGCATTCGACAGGAACCGGTTCATGACGCGATACAGCCGCTTCCAAAGCCGGAGCGCTGTGCACCCCCCCCGGCGTTACCAACACAACACCACGCGCACGAACCTGCCCCGATGCAACGCGGATGCGCTGCACCGTCCCCGGACGGTTTGCCTCAAAGCTTTGCGATGATCGGACGCTCATGCGTCCTCGTGCAGTGTGATTTTGGGATACCATGGGACCATATGGGCGTCAATGGGAAGAGACCTCGTTCCCCTTACTCAGACCGTCAAATGTTTATAAGGCGTTAAGTTTAACAAAACGTTAGGAGAGGCCACGCAACGCCTTGAATTCGTAGGCGCACGGATGCGGTTCGCGCGTGTTTGGCGGCACGACAAGGCATGCGCGAACCCTTGGGAATTCAGCGCCTTGGCGGATCGCGAAAAAATCGCTTCGAGAGAGGGATTTTTGCCAGTTGGCCTGTAAGCCGGGTTCTGTATGGCTCCGGCTCGCGCCGGAACGTGGCAGCCATTCATCTGGGACCGGACTTGCGCCCGGCCTCTTGCAACCCACCCGGATGACCGGCCCGGAAACGGGCTGGGCCGCTTGCGCGGCCCGCGTCATCCCTATTCGGTTTTGCTCCCGGTGGGGTTTACCGTGCCGCCCATGTCGCCATGGCCGCGGTGGGCTCTTACCCCACCCTTTCACCCTTACCTTCCAAAGAAGGCGGTTTGCTTTCTGTGGCACTTTCCCTGGGGTCGCCCCCGCCGGACGTTATCCGGCACCGTGTTTCCGTGGAGCCCGGACTTTCCTCACCCTGCGGCCTTTCGACCCTTGCAAGGCGCGGCTGCCCGGCCAACTGGCAGGGGCTGACTAGCCCATGCGAAGGGGAAAGGCCAGAGCCCCGGCGCAAATGAACGGCGAAATCCGCCGCACGGATCGGCTGCGGCCCTTCCGGCCGGCTCAGTCGATATAGCTCAGCACCTTGCCGCAATAGCGCTTGGAGACCGGGTTCATGCGCTTGGCGCCGTGGCCGGCATTGTATTTGAGGATGGTGCCGCAGGTCGTGCCGCCGCCGAGGTCATGCGCCATGGCGAGGTACTTCATGCCGAACTTGATGTTGGTTTCGGGGTCGTAGAGCCCCTTGGCGCTGCCGCGATAGCCCATCATGCGCGCCGTCGCCGGCTTGATCTGCATGAGGCCGATCTCTCCGGCGCTGCCGCGCGCCTTGGGATTGAAGTTGCTCTCGACGCGCACGACGGCATGGGCGAGGTCGACCGGAACGCCGTAGGTCTTGGCATAGCTCTGGATGAGGCTGGAATAGCCCGCCGCCTTCACGCCCGAGACCAGCGGGTTCTCCGCCTTGGGATAGCCCGTCGTGCTCTTGAAGGTCTTCAGCCTGCCGACGACGACGCCGTCCTTGTCGATGACCGTCTTGCGCTTGCCGCGCTTGCCGGAAACCTTGCGGGGCTTCTCCTTGCCTTCGGCTTTCGCGGCCTTCTCGGCTTTGGTGGTCTTGACCGTCGGCTGCCGGTAGTCGCCGGAGGCCGCATTCGCAGTGCCGGCGGAAAAAACGGACGCGCAAAGGCAGGCCGCGCCGAGGGCAGCAAGAAGTCTTCTCATCTATTTTCAGTCTCCAAAAGGCGCAAAGGCAGTGCCCCGGCGGCGGCATCAAAGGCCGCGCGCCTCGCGCAAACGTCTCGATTCTCGTGAGCGCGGTCAGGCCCTGACCGCATGCTGCGCTGCAACGAACGCAACCGGAAAGAACATCCTCAATCGGGTCAGGATGTGGCGGAGCGATAAACTTCTGTTACAGGCCGTAATATTCTAATAAACGCACGGACGTTCAGGCGGCCAGCCGCGGCAGGGCGGACAGCAGCCTGTGCAGCGTGTCGATGGTCGAGAAATCGGCGATGCCGTCGACCCGCCCGGCCCGGAAATGCCGCTGGAAAGCGGCCACCGCGCCCTCGGTCTTTTCCGAGTAACTGCCATCGATTTCAGTGGCATAGCCGTAGAGCGACAGCATGGTCTGCAACGCTTCGACCGGCTGGCCGGCATCCCCCCTCTGGAAGAAGCGCCCGCCGGTGATCGGCGTGGGCTCTACCCAGTGCCCGACCCCCGCCGCATGCAGGCGCGCCCAGGGGAAATTTTCACCCGGATCGACCTTGCGGATCGGCGCCACGTCGCTGTGCGCCAGCACCCGTTCGGGGGCGATTCCCCATCTTCCGCCACAATCGAGACAAAGTTCGACGACCGCCGCGATCTGCGCATCGGGGAAATCCGGCAGTCCGCCGGGATGGCCGGCATTGGCGATCTCGATGCCGATGGAGGCCGAGTTGATGTCGCTCTCGCCCTGCCAGAAGCTCTTGCCGGCGTGCCAGGCGCGGTCCATCTCGCGCACGAGCTGCTCGACGCGCCCGTCCTCATGCACGAAGTAATGCGAGGAGACCTCGCTCTCGGGCGCGCAAAGCCATTTCAGCGCGCCGTCCGCCGTTGGCATGCCGGTATAATGCAGGAGGATCATGTCGGGGGAGCGCCCGCCCGCCCGCGCGCCGAAATTCGGCGACGGCGCGGCGGTCGCGCCGGGATAGTCACAGGCGAAAGCGCTCATGCGGCGCAGCGTTCCTTCTCGATCGCCTCGTAGGCGGCATTGAGCGCGGCCATGCGGTCGTTCGCGATCTGACGGAACTCGGCCGGCACGCCGCGCGCCACCAGCCTATCAGGATGGTTCTCCGACGCAAGCACCCGGTAGCGCCTGCGGATCTCGGAAAAATCGTCGCTCGGCTTGACGCCCAGCACCTTGTAGGGGTCGCGGCCGCTGATATGGACGTGGCGCGCGGTGATCTGCTCGAAGCGCTCCTCGACCATGCCGAAGATCTCGGCGACGCGGGAAAGGAAGGCCATCTCGTTCTCATGGATCAGCCCGTCCGCCTTGGCGATGTGGAACAGGCCGTCGACGATGTCCTCGAGGATCGGGCAGTTCTTCTCGCAGGACACGCACAGCGCCTTCATCTTCTCCGCATAGGCCTCGTAGCCCGCGACATCCTGCCGCGCGAGGTTGTAGAGCCGGGCGACATTGGCCGCCTGGTTGTCGGGATACTTGAAGATGTCCTTGAAGGCATCGACCTCCGCGGTCGTGACGACGCCGTCCGCCTTCGCCATCTTGGCCGAAAGCGCGATCATCGCGACGGAGAAGGCGACCTGCTTGCGCGTCTCCGGATCGCCCTCGAACAGCGTGCGCACGGCCTCGACCACGCCGGACAGCACGTTGCTGGCGGCATCGGCGACCATGCCGACAAGGCGATCCCATACGGCACTGATGAAGCAACTCGGCGAATTCTGGAACATAAGGTGATCTTGAGCAGACAATTGCAGGGAAAGCAAGGCAGGAAATATCGGATGACAAAATTTTGATGCCCCTCATTAAGTGGAGCCATACAAATTCCCGGGCGCGGATTTTCGCCTGCCGGGCATAGAAGACGCTCCGCCCTGGAGTGCGGATAAGTTCGCCGCGCCGTTCCCCTCGGGGGCATTATAGGCTAGACAACGCCCACCCATCGAGACGTGCCGAAGCCGAGGAGGAAACATGGCCAAGCAGAAAGTCGCAATGCTGACCGCCGGCGGGCTCGCGCCCTGTCTGTCGTCCGCCGTCGGAGGCCTCATCGAGCGCTACAGCGACGTCGCGCCGGAGATCGAGCTCGTCGCCTACCGTTCCGGCTACCAGGGCCTTCTGCTCGCCGACCGCATCGAGATCACCGGCGAGATGCGCGAGAAGGCGCCCCTCCTCCACCGCTACGGCGGCTCGCCGATCGGCAACAGCCGCGTCAAGCTGACCAACGCCGCCGACTGCGTCAAGCGCGGCCTCGTCAAGGAAGGCGAGAACCCGCTGCGCGTGGCCGCCGAGCGGCTCGCCAAGGACGGCATCACCATCCTCCACACCATCGGCGGCGACGACACCAACACCACCGCCGCCGACCTTGCCGCCTATCTCGGCGCCAACGGCTACGACCTCACCGTGGTCGGCCTGCCGAAGACCGTCGACAACGACGTCGTGCCGATCCGCCAGTCGCTCGGCGCCTGGACGGCGGCGGAAGTCGGCGCCAGCTTCTTCGACCATGTCAGCAACGAGCAGAGCGCCGCCCCGCGCACCCTCGTCGTGCACGAGGTCATGGGCCGCCATTGCGGCTGGCTCACCGCCGCGACCGCCCGGGCCTATATCCAGAAGACCGGCGGCAACGACTATGTCGACGGCTTCATGATGAACGCCCAGCTCAAGAACATCGACGGCCTCTACCTGCCGGAGCTGGACTTCAACCTGGAAGCCGAGGCCGAGCGCCTCAGGGGCATCATGGACCGCGCCGGCTTCGTCACGCTGTTCGTCTCGGAAGGCGCCTGCCTCGACGCCATCGTCGCCGAGCGCGAAGCCGCCGGCGAGACCGTCAAGCGCGACGCCTTCGGCCATGTGAAGATCGACACGATCAATGTCGGCAACTGGTTCTCCAAGCAGTTCGCCGC
>JBDHSZ010000182.1:0-7150 GCA_039812945.1 Shinella sp. | reverse complement strand
CTCATCGAGAACGAGCGCCGCATGAAGCGCGAGCTCGGCATCAACCCGGCGCGCCAGTCGGCCGCGCAGATCGAGCGCTCCATCGCCAACGGCACCAGCCATATCCGCAGCCATGTCGATATCGACACGGAATACGGCCTTGCCGGCCTCGAAGGCGTGCTCGCCTCGCGCGAGCGCTACCGCGACCTCGTCGACATCGAGATCGTCGCCTTCCCGCAGAGCGGCATGCTGATCCGCCCCGGCACCGTCGAGCTGATGGAGCAGGCGATGCGCGAGGGCGCGGATGTGGTCGGCGGTCTCGACCCTTCGGGAGTGGACCGCGACCCCAAGGGCCATCTCGACACGGTCTTCGCCATGGCCGAGCGTCATGGCAAGCCGGTCGACATCCATCTGCACGAGCCGGACGCCCTCGGCGTCTTCGCCATCGAGCTCATCGTGGAGCGCACCAAGGCGCTCGGCATGGCGGACCGGGTGACGGTCAGCCACGGCTTCTGCCTCGGCATGCTCGCCGACAAGCCGCTGGCGCGGCTCGCCGGCATGATGGCCGAGGCCGGCGTGCACCTGATGACCAAGGGCGGCGCGGCGAGCCCCCGGCCGCCGGTGCTCGAGCTCAGCGAGATGGGCGTGCGGATCTGCTCGGGCAGCGACGGCGTGCGCGACACCTGGCAGCCCTTCGGCAATGCCGACATGCTCGACCGCGCGGCCATCGTCTCGCAGCGCAACGACTTCATCAACGACGTCCATATCGAACTGGCGCTCGGCCTGTGCACCTATGGCGGCGCGCGCACCATGGCGCTCGAAAACTATGGGCTGGAGCCGGGCTGCGAGGCCACCTTCGTCCTGGTGCGGGCCGAAACGCCGGCCGACGCCGTCGCGTCCCGCCCGCCGCGCCGCGCGGTCTACCGCAAGGGCATTCCAGTCGCAAAGAACGGCGCGCTGATCGCCGCCTGAAGCACAACCATTCGACCAACGGCAATGAGGAGTAGCCAGCATGTTGAATAGAATCGGAAAGACAATCATCGCTCTCGGCGTCGCGCTCGCGGCCTCCGCGGCATTCGCCGAGGAACCGACGCGCACCATCACGGTGGCGACGGAAGGCGCCTATGCGCCGTGGAACTTCACGGAGGCCGGCGGCAAGCTCGCCGGCTACGAGATCGACATGCTCGAGGACATCTGCCCGCGCATGAAGGTCAAGTGCGAGATCATCGTGCAGGACTGGGACGGCCTGATCCCGGCGCTCAACGCCGGCAAGTTCGACGCCATCGTCGCCGGCATGCTGCAGACCGAGGAACGGGAGAAGGTCATCGCCTTCTCGCGCAACTACGGCACCGGCTCGGCCGCCTTCCTCGTGCGCAAGGATTCGCCGCTCGCCAAGATGCCGCTCGGCAAGCAGGTCGACATGGGCAAGGACAAGGAGGGCGCCAAGGCGGCCGCGGCCGAGATGCTGCCCTTCATGGAAGGCACGGTGATCGGCGCGCAGGGCTCGACCACCGCCGGCCAGATCATGGCCGAGCTCTTCCCGACCGTCGAGTTCCGCGAATACAAGACGACCGAGCAGCACGACCTCGACCTCGAGGCCGGCCGCGTCGACGGCGTCATGGCCTCGCCGGTCGCGCTCGACCGGGCGCTCGCGAAGATCGGCGCCGACCAGGTGACCTTCGCCGGCACGGAATTCACCGGCGGCCCGCTCGGCGGCGGCCAGTCCGTCGGCCTGCGCAAGGACGATACCGAGCTGAAGAAGCTGTTCGACGACGCGATCAACGCCGCCATCGCCGACGGCACCCTGTCCCGCCTCGCGGTCAAGTGGTTCAAGCGCGACATCTCGCCGAAGCAGTAAATCACAGGCTCCGCCCCGGGAGCGTGCCCGCGCACGCTCCCGGGGCCTCCGCTGTTGCGCATGAGCACGGCAGCGACGCCCGAGGGCGATATTCGAAATGCGCACGGGTCCATGCCATGCAGGACCGTGCCCCAGTCCCGCTGGATATCCCGGATTCGTCGGGATGGACCACCCTTTCGGCCCCCCGTTCCGGCGGTCCAGCGCGTCGCGCGATCGGCACGAGACTCCCAAATCAGCAGGCTTGACGGATGCCGCGCACGTCGGCGCGACCGCGTTCGCCGCTCCGTTCGCCCGGAACGCGCGAAGGCGCATGCGTGCCCGCCTATCTAGAAAGCGACGGCCTGTCATCGAAAGTCCTTTACCTTCCGCCTCTTTGTATGCATTATGTATACAGCATTGCGTACAAACATTGCATTGACTAACTCGGGAGGAGTTGAATGCTTTCCTTTGTGGCAAAGAGGCTACTGGGCCTGGTGCCCGTCATCCTCGTCGTCTCCGTCGTCGTCTTCCTGTTGCTGCGGCTCAGCCCCGGCGATCCGGCGGTCGTCATCGCGGGCGACAATGCCGATGCGGCGACCATCGAACGGATCCGCACCTCGCTCGGTCTCGACCGGCCGCTCATCACCCAGTTCTTCATCTGGGCCGGCGCGCTGCTCCAGGGCGATCTCGGCGTCTCGATCTTCTCCAACATCCCGGTCTCCGAGCTCATCCTGCAACGGCTGGAGCCGACGGCCTCGCTGGCGCTGACGACGCTCGTCTTCGCCATCGTGGTCGCCGTGCCGCTCGGCACGATCGCCGGCGCGACGGCCGGAAGCTGGCTCGACCGGGGGCTGATGCTCGTCTCGGTGCTCGGCTTTTCCATACCCGTCTTCGTGCTCGGCTATTGCCTGATCTACGTCTTCTCGCTGCAGATGCGCGTGCTGCCGGTGCAGGGCTTTGCCAGCATCCGCGACGGCGTCGGCCCGTTCCTTTCCACCATCGCGCTGCCCACGGTGACGCTCGGCCTTGCCTATCTCGTGCTGATCGCCCGCATCACCCGCGCCAGCGTGCTGGAGATGATGGGCGAGGACTTCATCCGCACCGCCCGGGCCAAAGGCGTCAAGGAGCGCCTCGTCGTCACCCGCCACGCGCTGCGCAATGCCGCCATCCCGATCCTCACGGTCATCGGCATCGGCGTCGCGTTGCTCATCAGCGGCGTGGTGGTCATCGAGACGGTGTTCAACATCCCGGGCGTCGGGCGCCTGGTGGTCGATGCGATCCTCAAGCGCGACTACCCGGTCATCCAGGGCGTCATCCTCATGTTCTCCGGCGTCTATGTCCTCGTCAATCTCGCGATCGACATCGGCTACGCCTTCCTCGATCCAAGGGTGCGCTACTGATGAGCAGCCTCGCTTCCCCCCCGGTCGCCGCCAAGCGCCGCCTGCCGGCCTTCCTCACCCATACGTCCGTCCTCGTCGGCGGACTGCTGATCCTCTCGATCGCCCTGATGGCCATCGCCGCGCCGCTGCTCGGCACGGTCGATCCGAGCCGCATCGAGCCGGCCATGCGGCTGAAGCCGCCGTCGGAACTCGCCTGGTTCGGCACCGACCTGTTCGGCCGCGACGTCTACAGCCGCGCCGTCTACGGCGCGCGCAGCTCCATCCTCATCGGCCTGTGCGTGGCGGCCGCGGCGCTTACCGCCGGCGTCACCCTCGGCCTTGTCACCGGCTATTTCCGCTGGGTCGACGCCGTCGTCATGCGCGTCATGGACGGGCTGATGGCGATCCCCACCTTCCTGCTCGCCATCGCGCTCGTCTCGCTGACGCGGGCCAGCGTCGGCACGGTCGTCGTGGCGCTCACCATACCGGAGATTCCGCGCGTCGTGCGGCTGGTGCGCAGCGTCGTCCTGACGGTGCGCGAGGAGCCCTTCGTCGAGGCCGCCATCTCCGTCGGCACCTCGACGCCGAAGATCCTCCTGCGGCACATCCTGCCCAGCACCTATGCGCCGCTGATGGTGCTCGGCACCTATATCTGCGCCTCCACCATCCTCATCGAGGCGGGCCTCAGCTTCCTCGGCACCGGCCTGCCGCCGGAAATCCCGAGCTGGGGCAACATGATCTCGGAAGGGCGCACCTTCTTCCAGGTGGCGCCGCGGCTGGTCTTCCTGCCAAGCCTCTTCCTGGCGCTGACGGTGCTCGGCATCAACCTGCTGGGGGACGGCCTGCGCGACACGCTCGACCCCCGCATCGCGAAACGGATGTGAAGGGGATGCTCATGAACACCACACCCGTCATCGAGGTCGAGAACCTCGCGATCCCCCTGCCCGGCGACGGCGACCGCGGCTTTGCCGTCGACCATATCTCGCTGACGGTCGCCGCCGGCGAGATCGTCTGCGTCGTCGGCGAATCCGGCTCCGGCAAGTCCGTCACGGCCCAGTCGATCATGGGCCTGCTGCCGAAGGTGTTCCCGAAGCCGCAGGGCCGCATCCTCTTCGAGGGGCGCGACATCACCAGGGCGACGCCCGCCAAGCTGCGGGACCTGCGCGGCCGCGGCATCGGCATGATCTTCCAGGAGCCGATGACCGCGCTCAACCCGGTGCAGACGGTCGGCAAGCAGATCGACGAGGTGCTGCGCACCCATCTGAAGCTCTCCGGCAAGGAACGCTTCGCCCGCGTCATCGACGCCATGAAGGAGGTGCGCCTGCCCGATCCGGAGCGCATGTACCACGCCTTCCCGCACCAGCTCTCCGGCGGCCAGCGCCAGCGCGTGCTGATCGCCGCCGCCCTCATCCTCGGCCCGAAGCTCCTGATCGCCGACGAGCCGACGACAGCGCTCGACGTGACGACGCAGGCGCAGATCCTCGAGCTGATCCGCGACCTGCAGCGCGAGCGCGGCATGGGCGTGCTGTTCATCACCCACGACATCGGCGTGGTGCGCGAGATCGCCGACCGCGTGGTGGTCATGAAGGCCGGCAAGGTGATGGAGCAGGGGCCGGCGGCCCGGGTGCTCGACGCGCCGGAGACCGACTATACCCGCATGCTGATCGCCGCCGTGCCGACGCTGGAGCCGAAGCGCAAGGACCATGTCGTCACCGGCGACGTCGCGATCACCGTGGAGAAGCTCGCCAAGACCTATCACAGCGGCGGCCTCTTCCGCGACAAGCGCACGGTGCATGCCCTGCAGGGCGTCTCGCTCGCCGTCCGCCGCGGCGAGACGGTCGGCATCATCGGCGAATCCGGCTCGGGCAAGTCGACGCTCGCCCGCTGCGTCACGGAACTGATCGAGCCCTCGTCCGGCAAGGTGGCGCTGACCGCCGGCAAGGGCGGCCGGGCCTTCCGGCAGCGCCTGCAGATGGTGTTCCAGGACCCCTACCGCTCGCTCAACCCGCGCCGCACGGTCGGCCAGTCGATCATCGAGGGGCCGATGAATTTCGGGCTGGGCAGGGCCGAGGCGATGGATCGCGCGAAAGAACTGATGCAGCTCGTCGGGCTGGAGCCGCACGCCGTCGACCGCTTCCCGCACCAGTTCTCCGGCGGCCAGCGCCAGCGCATCTCGATCGCCCGGGCGCTCGCCATGGAGCCGGACATCCTCGTCGCGGACGAGGCGGTCTCGGCGCTCGACGTCTCGGTGCAGGCGCAGGTGCTGCGCCTCATCGACGATATCCAGAAGCGCTTCGACCTCGCCATCCTGTTCATCACCCACGACCTGCGCGTCGCCGCGCAGATCTGCGACCGGCTGGTCGTCATGCATCGCGGCCAGGTCGTCGAGGAGGGCACGGTGGCCTCGGTCTTCGCCGCGCCCGCCCATCCCTACACACGCGAGCTTCTCGCATCGATACCGGGCAGGGCGGAAGAAACGGTTCCGGCCTGACGCCCGATTTCAGTCAAAGCATCAACCAAAGGGGAATGAGACAATGTTCAATCCTGTGAAAGCCTCCTGCCGGGCGCTGCTCGCCTCGGCCGTCCTCTTCGCCGGCATGGGCGCGGCCCTTGCCGAGACCACGCTGAGGGTGGTGCCGAGCGCCGACCTCCAGGTGCTCGACCCGATGGGCGCCACCGCAGACATCGTCAAGATGCACGGCTTCATGATCTACGACACGCTCTATGCGCTCGACGAGCATTTCAAGCCGCAGCCGCAGATGGTCCAGGACATGACGCAGTCCGAGGACAAGAAGACCTATCGCTTCACCCTGCGCGACGGCCTGAAATGGCATGACGGCGCGCCGGTCACGGCCGAGGACTGCGTCGCCTCGCTGAAGCGCTGGCAGGCGCGCGACGCCGCCGGCCAGCTCATGGCCCGGCAGCTCAAGGAAATGCGCGCCATCGACGAGAAGACCTTCGAGCTGGAGTTCAACGAGCCCTACGGCATCGTGCTGGAATCCCTGAGCAAGGTCGCCTCGAACATTCCCTTCATGATGCCCAAGCGCGTCGCCGAGACGGACGCCTTCAAGGAGATCACCGACTATACCGGCTCCGGCCCCTACAAGTTCGCCAAGGACAAGTGGGTGCCCGGCAGCAAGGTGGTCTACGAGAAATTCGCCGACTACGTGCCGCGCTCGGAACCGGCGAGCGCTTTTGCCGGCGGCAAGGTCGCTCAGTTCGACGTCGTCGAATGGGACATCATCAAGGACCAGCAGACGGCGCTGTCCGCGCTGATGAGCGGCGAGATCGACTTCTGGCAGAGCCCCTCGCTCGACCTGCTTCCCGTCATCGAGGCGGCCGGGAACCTGAAGACCGAGGTCATCAACGAGACCGGGACGCAGGGGACGCTGTTCTTCAACCACACCCAGCCCCCCTTCGACAATGCCAAGGCCCGCCAGGCGATGTTCTACCTGACCAACCAGGAGACCTATCTGCAGGCGGTCAACGGCAATCCGGACTATTTCCGCACCTGCGCCTCCTTCTTCATCTGCGGCACGCCGATGGAGACCGACGCCGGCCTCGACGCCTTGAAGAAGCCGGACCCGGGAAAGGCCAAGGCGCTCTTCCAGGAAGCCGGCTGGGACTTTGCCAAACCCATCGTCATCCTCGACCCGACCGACGAGAGCATCGTGCACCCGGAAACCGTGGTGACCGTGCAATTGCTGCGCGACATCGGCCTCAATGTCGACGTGCAGGCGATGGACTGGGCGACGGTGCTCAAGCGCCGCAACTCCAAGGAGCCGGCGGACAAGGGCGGCTGGAACCTCCTGCATTCCTATGTCGGCGGCCAGGTCGTCTCCAACCCGGTCTGGAGCATCACCTTCTCGGCGGCCTGCGTGAGAGCGGCGGTGCAAAAGTCGGCCACGGTAGCGGCGGCATAATGCTGCTGCGGGCGGAGTAAAATCCGGCCACC
>JBDHSZ010000181.1:0-7209 GCA_039812945.1 Shinella sp. | reverse complement strand
CGATCTTCAGCAGCTCGTCGCCGGCATGGTGGCCGAGGCTGTCGTTGACCAGCTTGAAGTTGTCGAGGTCGATGAAGGCGAGCGTCATGGCCCCGCCGCTGTCGTCCGCCGCCTCGATGGCGGTGGCGACGCGCTCGTCGAGCATGGAGCGGTTGGGAAGGCCGGTCAGCGCGTCGTGATGGGCGATGAACTGGATGCTGTCCTCCGCCTCCTTGCGCTCGATGGCGATGCCGGCGATGTGCGTCGCCATGCCGACGAGCTTGAGGCATTCGGCCGACGGCGCGCCGGGATGGCGGGAATAGAGCGCGAAGGTGCCGAGCACCTTGCCCTGGTAGGAGCGGATCGGCCAGGACCAGCAGGCGCGCCAGCCATAGGGCGCGACGAGCGCCCGGACGCCTTCCCACAGCGGATCGGTCGCGATATCCGACACGATGACCGGTTCGCCGCGCCACATGGCGGTGCCGCAGGAGCCCGCCTTGGGGCCGATGACGAGGCCGTCGATCAGCCTGCAATAGTCCGGGTCGAGGTTCGGCGCCGCGCCGTTGACGATGTGCCGGCCGTCGGGCGCCAGCAGCAGGATCGAGCCGGTGACCTCGGCGACATGCGCCTCGATGAGCAGGATGAGCGCGGAGAAGACCTCGGCGAGCGGCGCGCCGAGCGCGATCATCTTGAGCAGGTGCGCCTGGCCGAGATGCAGGTCCTCGGAGCGCTTGCGCTCGGTGATGTCGCGGGCGGTGCCGACGATGCCGATCACCTCGCCGGCCGCGTTGCGCACCGGCAGCTTGGAGCTGAGCAGCCATTTTGCCTTGCCGCTGCGGTCGCGGACCAGCTCCTCCATGTCGAGCCGGGGCTTGCCGGTGCGCACGATCTCCTGCTCGGTGTCGAAGAAGGCGCGCGCGACGGGCTCGGGGTGGATGTCGAAATCGGTCAGGCCCTCGAGGCTGTCGCGCCCGTTGTCCTCGACGACGGCGCGGTTGGCGACGATGAAACGGCCGTTGCTGTCCTTGAAATAGAGATAGTCCGGCACCTCGTCGATCATGGCCTCCAGCCAGACCGTGCGGTCGGTGCGCGCCGCCGCCAGCGGGAACAGCCGCGCCGCCTCGTCGATGAGGCGCCGGCTGGCCGACATCAGGCGCGCCGTCGCATCGGCGTCGTCATTGCCAAGGTGGGACAGTTTCATCGATATCGATCCCTGCAATCGTCCGACGCGAGGAAGGGCACCGCCGGCCGCCGCCTCTATCAGGAACGGCTGAAACTACACCCCGAGTCGTTATCCAACCCTAAATGAAAGCGGAGAAACACCGCCGACGACGCCCCCTTGCGCGGGCAGGATCGGCCTGTCCCGTTTCGGCACGAAAGCGACTGGCACGTTTCCTGCTCCCCGACCGGCAAGGAGCTATCATGGTTACCAGACGGTTGTTTCTCTCGGGCCTCGGCGCGGCCGGCATCGCCGGCACGGCATCGGCGCAGCGCCTGCCCGTCGTCGACGTCGACCTGCGCGGCAGCATCGACGCTGCGGCGCATGGCGTGCGCCCCGGCGCGGACGACCGCAAGAGCAAGGCTTTCGCGCGGCTGCTGAAGGAGGCGGCGGCGAAGAACATGCCGGTCTTCCTGCCGCCGGGCGACTATGTCGTCTCCAATATCGCGCTGCCCGACAACACGCGGCTGACCGGCGTTGCCGGCGCGACGCGCATCGTCTATGGCGGCGACGGCCACCTTTTCGCCGCCGAGGGGGCGGGCCGGATCGAGCTTGCCAATCTCGTGCTCGACGGGGCGAACCGCTGGCTGGACGACACGGTGCAGGGCCTCGTGCACCTTGCCGACGTCGCCGATGTCACCATCGAGAACTGCGAGATCCAGGGCTCCTACAAGAGCGCCGTCAGCCTGGAGCGCTGCGGCGGGCGGATCGAGCGCAACCGGCTTTCGGGCGCCGCCGAGCATGCGCTCTACGCCGTCGAGAGCCGTGATCTGTCCATCACCGGCAACCATGTCCTCGACTGCGGCAATGGCGGCATCCTCGTCCATCGCTGGAAGAAGGGCCGCGACGGCACGATCGTCTCGGGCAACCGCATCGCCCGCATCCTCGCCACGCGCGGCGGCACCGGCCAATACGGCAACGGCATCAACATCTTCCGCGCCGACGACGTGATGGTCAGCAACAACCACGTCTCCGGCTGCGCCTTCTCGGCCATCCGCTCCAATGCCGGCTCGAACGTGCAGATCGCCGGCAACACCTGCCTCGACAGCGGCGAGACCGCCATCTATTCCGAATTCGGCTTCGAAGGCGCCATCGTCAACGGCAACCTGATCGACAGCGCGGCCAACGGCATCCTGATCGTCAATTTCAACGAGGGCGGGCGGCTCGCCGCCGTCACCGGCAATGTCGTGCGCAACCTCCGCCTCGAAGGCCCCTATGTCCACGACGGCGCGGGCTTCGGCTTCGGCATCGCCGTGGAGGCCGATACGGTCGTTTCCGGCAATACGGTGGAGAACGCGCCGAAATGGGGGCTGGCGCTCGGCTGGGGGCCCTATATGCGCGGCCTCGTCGTCAGCGGCAACCTGGTGCGCGGCAGCCCGGTCGGCTGCGCGGTGACGGTGGTGGAGAATGCCGGCTCCGCGCTCATCTCCGGCAATGTCTTCGAGGACACGCCCGAGGCGGCCATCGCCGGCTACCGCTGGAACAAGCGCATGACCGGCGACCTCACGAAGGACGGCGGCGCCCATGCGCATCTGACGATCGAACGGAACCGGGCGGGCTGACCCGCCCCGTTCCCGCGCCTCTCCTTCTGCCCGAACGGGGAGGCGCATGGCGGATGAGGGGGCGGTTCCGCACCGCCTCCTCATCCGCCTCCATCAGCCGCCGTGCTTGGCGGCGGCCTTTGCGGCGCCGATCGTGAAGTCGACGTCGAGCTTGCCGGCCTTCTCGAAATTCAGCGTGGCCTTGAAGGTGTCGCCCTCCTTGAAGGGGTGCTTGATCTTCATGAACATGACGTGCAGGCCGCCGGACTTGAGCTCGACCTCGCCGCCGGCCGGGATCTCGATGCCGTCCGGGAGCTGGCGCATCTTCATCACGTCGTTCTCCATCGCCATTTCATGGAGCTGGACGTCGTCGGAGACGTCGGGGGCGGTGATGGAGACGAGGCGGTCGGCGTCCGCGCCCTTGTTGGCGATGGTCATGAAGCCGCCGCCGACGGGCTGGCCGGGCAGCGTCGCGCGGGAGGCCGGGTCACGGATTTCGAGATCGCCGAGCGTGAAGTCGTGGGCGAAGGCGGCCGAGGCCGTCAGGGCGAGCGCGATGGCGGTTGCGAGAATGCGTTGCATGGAAAGGTCCTTTCTGGCTTTCACATCGGGAGAAGAGCGCCGCAGCGGCGCGGGTCCGAATCATGGACATGCGGAGGCCGCCGGGGCGTATGTCGCGCATGCCATGACCGGCATGCGGGCGAAGCTTCAGGCGGCGAGGAAGGGGGGTGCGCGGGGCGGCGCGCCCGGGCGGTCGCGCCGGGGCCGCAGCGCCTCCTCGACGGGCGGCAGGGCGGCGGCGTGCCGGAAGGCGAGCGCCGTGCCGGTGAGATCGGCCGGCTCCGGCATCAGCAGGCCGCCGCCGATGCGGCAGGCCTCGCATTTGGTGGGCGTGACGTGCCCGGTCCTGCCGGCGACCCGGTCGTTGAGGCAGATATCCGGCATGGTGCCGTCCGGCAGCACATATTGGGCAAGCTCGAAGACGCCCGGCTCATCGGCCGAGGCGGGCCTGTGGGCGAAGCCGACGGACAGCAGGGCGACCGCGCAGAGGATGCGCAGGCAGGCGGCCCATCGTGTCGTCGGTCGTGTCATCCTTCATCCTCATCCGCGCTAGCGGAGATATCGCCCGCGGGGGGCCCGCGGTCAAGGCGGCAAAAGGCCGGCCATCACCACAATTCATGCACCGATCAGGCGCACCCCCTACCAACGGGCGGGGCCGCCGCCTATGGTGCCGGCGCCCCTTCCTCGTCTCCTTCATAGCGGCGACGGGGCGGCGGCTGTTTGTTCTGAATCAAGCCCGGGCAAGACCGGCAGGAGGATCCATGCTCACCATCTACGGCGTCTACCGTTCCCGCGCCTCCCGCACCTACTGGCTCGCCGACGAGCTCGGCCTGCCCTTCGTCTCCGTGCCCGTCATCCAGGCCTACCGGCTGAAGGACCCGCTGGCGCCGGACGCCCCGCTCAACACCCGGTCGCCGGACTTCCTCGCCGTCAACCCGACCGGCCTCATCCCCTGCATCGACGACGCCGGCTTCGTGATGACCGAGTCGCTGGCGATCAACCTCTATCTCGCCCGCAAGCGCGGCGGGGCGCTGGCCGGCCAGACCATCGCGGAAGACGCCGAGATGATGCAGTGGACGCTGTGGGCGGCGACCGAGGTGGAGCCGCATGCCGTCAAGATCATCATGCTGCGCGACGCCAAGGACATCGAGAGCGAGGAGGGCCGGCGCACCATCGAGGCCGCCAACGCGGCGATGAAGCGGGGCTTCGCCCGGCTCGACGCCCAGCTTGCCGCCACCGGCTTCGTCGTCGGCAAGCGCTTCACCGTGGCGGACCTGAACCTTGCCGAGATCTTCCGCTATGCGATGAGCCAGACGGCGCTGTTCGACGCCGCGCCGAACGTCAAGGCCTGGCTGGAGCGCTGCCAGTCCCGCCCGGCCTTCAAGGCGATGATGGAGAAGCGGCAGGGCGAGCCGGAATGACCGTGCCGGTGAAGGTGTCGATATCCTCGGCGACGGCGGCCCGCAGCCAGCGCTTGAACAGCGAGACCTTGCGCGGCTCCGGCAGGCCCGGCGCCGTCACGAAATAATAGCCCATGCCGGTCTCGACATGGATGGGCAGCGGCGCGACCAGCCGCCCCTCCTTCAGCGCCCAGGAGGCGAGCACCGGATAGGCGAGCAGCACCCCCTGCCCCGCCAGCGCCGCGTCGAGGCACAGCGAGGCGTCGGAGAAAACGTGGCGCGCCTTGGGCGGGGCGACGTCGAGGCCGGCCGCCCGCAGCCAGCGCTCCCAGGTATAGACATCGTTGCCGTCGACCACCGCCGGCTGGGCGGCGAGGTCCTCCGGCGTCGTGATCCTCGCCGCAAGGGCCGGCGCGCAGACCGGGAAGACGACCTGCGGGACGAGGAACTCCGCCGCGACGTCCGGCCAGCCGCCCGGGCCGACGCGGATGCCGAGATCGACGTCGGAGCGCGCAAGGTCCACCAGCGTCGTCGTCGCCTCGATGCGCAGGCTGATATCGGGATGGGCCGAGGCGAAGCGGTCGATGCGGTGGATCAGCCAGCGCGAGGCGAAGATCGGCGCGACGGAGATCGTCAGGATCGCGTCGTCGCGGCGGCGGGTGGTGGCGACCGCCTCGGAAAGCTGGCGAAAGGCCGCGGAAAGCCGGGCGAGGAACGGCGCGCCGAAAGCCGTCTCGCGCAGGCCCCGCGCGGTGCGCTCGAAGATCGCCCGGCCGAGCTGCTCCTCCGCCTTGATGACCTGCTGGCTGACCGCGCCGACCGTCACGCCCAGCTCGTCCGCCGCCGCCTGCAGCGAGCCGAGACGCCCCACCGCCTCCAGCGCGCGAAGCCCGTTCAGATGCACGCGGTTGAGGTTCTTCATATAGATTTCCTATAATCCGCTCTCGAACTACTCGATTGCGGATCTTGCCATTCGGCGCGAATATCAGCCACAGAACATCGTATCAAAACGAAAGGAGAAGGCAATGTTCAAGATTTTCTCCACTATGGCACATGCCCTGGCCACCGAGGCCAACGCCGCCGAAATGGCCACCTGGCTCCGCGATCCGCTGGCCCATCCCGAGATCGAGTCGATGGATTCGCGCGCGCTCGGCGACCTGCCGTTCGGCCTCTTCCGCACCCGGGACCTTACGGGCGACTGCGACATCCATCCTTAGGCCTGATCCTCCCGGGCCACCCTCCCCGGCGCGGGTCGCCGGGGAGGGTTTTTGCATGGATCAACCGGCGAAGGCGTCCGTCACGCGGATATCGCCGACATGGATGCGGTTCCAGTTCGACATGGAGCGGTTGGCCATGGCCGTCAGGGCGGCGTGGACGTCCGGCTCCTGCGTGAAGAAGCGGGCGAGCGTCGCGGCGACCATGCTCTCGGCGGCGCGGGTGGCGCCGTCCTCGCATTTCAGCGCGATGGCGATGCCCTGCTCGGGGATGGCGGCGCAGAAGACGCCCTCGGCGCCGGTCTTGGCGAAGATGCGGCCGGGCGCCGCCTCCATCAGGCGGGTGCAGGCGCGGCCCGTGCCGGCGACGAAGAAGGGCTCGGCCATGCAGGCCTCGATCAGCCGGCGCGAGGCCTTCGCCCGCACGGGTGAAAGGCCGGTGCCGGTCGCCATTTTCGCAAAGCCGTGGGCGAGGCTCTTCAGCGGCACGGCATAGGTCGGGATCGAGCAGCCGTCGACGCCGCAATTGTCGACGGCGAGCGCCGCGCCCGTCAGGTCCGCCATGACGCCGCGGATCTCGGCCTGCACGGGATGCTCGTAGCGCACGTAGCCTTCCAGCGCCTTGCCGGTGTGGCAGGCGGCGCAGATAAAGCCGGCATGCTTGCCGGAGCAATTGTTGTGCAGGGCGGTCGGGCGCTCCAGGAGGCGCGCCTGGTTGATCAGCACCGGCTGCTCGAAGGACCAGTGCGCGCCGCATTCCAGCACGCTCTCGTCGACGCCGGCGGCGGCGAGCATGGTGCCGGCAAGGCGCGCATGGGCGGGCTCGCCGCTGTGCGAGGAGCAGGCGAGCGCCAGCTCGCGGTCGCCGAAGGCATGGGCATCGGCCGCGCCGCTCTCGATAAGCGGCAAGGCCTGCATCGCCTTGCAGGCCGAGCGCGGGAAGACGCCCGCCTCGACATCGCCTTGCGAGAACACCACCTTGCCATCGCCGTCGACCGCGACCACCATGCCGCGATGGCGGCTTTCGACGAGATTGCCGCGCGTGACTTCGACAAGGACCGGGTTTGCCATGATCATGCCCTCAAATATCCGATTTCCGCTGCGGTATTATCCGAAATACACGTCCCTGCCCACTCGGTTTCGGAGCGCCCCATGAAATTGCTGAGGAACGTCCTCGTCCTCTTTCTTGCGATCTACCTCATGCCGGCGCTCGGCGCGGCCGGCTACTGGTACATCAAGGATCGGCCGGCGAACTGGCGGGAGGCCGACTGGTCCTCCGCCGGCATCCTGCCGAA
>JBDHSZ010000180.1:0-7234 GCA_039812945.1 Shinella sp. | reverse complement strand
CCCCCCCGCCTCGACGGAGCCCGCCGCCTGGCTGAGCTGGACCGCGCAGAAGCAGGCCACGGCCTCCGATCCGCGCCGCTCGGCCTGGGTCTCGGCCAATGCCGGCTCGGGCAAGACCCATGTGCTGACGCAGCGCGTCATTCGCCTGCTGCTCGCCGGCTGCCGGCCCTCGGCGATCCTGTGCCTCACCTATACCAAGGCGGCGGCCTCGGAGATGTCGAACCGCGTCTTCGAACGGCTGGCCGAATGGGCGACGCTGTCCGACGAGGCGCTGTCCGAGCGGGTGGCGGCGATCGAGGGCGAGCGGCCGGACCTCTTCAAGCTCGCCGAGGCGCGGCGGCTCTTCGCCCGGGCGCTGGAAACGCCGGGCGGGCTGAAGATCCAGACCATCCACGCCTTCTGCGAGGCGCTGCTGCACCAGTTTCCGCTGGAGGCCAATGTCGCCGGCCATTTCTCCGTGCTCGACGACCGGGCGGCGGCCGTGCTTCTGGCGGATGCGCGGCGCACGCTGCTGACCGCCACGGCGAGCGAGGACGACCGGACGCTCGCCGAGGCCTTCGCCACCGTGCTCGACATCGCCGACGATACGGGGCTGGAAAAGCTGATCTCCGACATAATCGCCAGCCGCGGGCCGATCCGCGATTTCCTGGACGCCGCCGCGGCGGCGGGCGGAACCGACGCGGTGCTGCGCCGGGAGATCGGGCTTGCGCCGGACGAGACCGCCGAGGACATTTTTGCGGCCCTGTGGCCGCTCGACGGCCTGCAGGGCGGGGTGCTGGAGAGCTATCTCGCTGCAGCGGAAACGCTCGGCAGCGAAACGGTGAAGAAGTCGGCCGCCGGCTTGAGGACGATACGCGGCCTCACCGATGGGCAATCGCGCTACGCCGCCCTCTACAAACTGTTCTTCACGGAAAGCGGCAGCCCGAGGAAGCTGGATAACGCCTTCTTCTCCGCGAAGCTGAAGAAGGACGCGCCCCACTTCGAGACGGCGCTGCAGGCCGCGCAGGCCCATGTCATCGCCTGCGACGACCGGCTGCGGCGCTTGCGCATGCACGAGGCGACACTTGCCGCGCTGGTCATCGCCGAGCGGCTGATCGGCGACTACGAGGACCTGAAGCGGGCGCGCAGCCTGCTCGACTTCGACGACCTGATCGACCGTACCGCCACGCTCCTGACCCGCGAGCGGGTGAGCGCCTGGGTGCATTACAAGCTCGACCAGGGCATCGACCATATCCTCGTCGACGAGGCGCAGGACACCAGCCCGCGGCAATGGCAGATCGTCAGGGCGCTGACGGACGATTTCTTCGCCGGCGAAACGGCGCGCGTCGCCGGACGCACGATCTTCGCCGTCGGCGACGAGAAGCAGTCGATCTATTCCTTCCAGGGCGCGCGGCCGGAGCGGTTCGCCGAGGAGGGGCGCGAGGTTTCCCGCCGCACGCGGATGGCGGAGGCGGCGTTCAGCCCGATCCGGCTGCTGCTCTCCTTCCGCTCGACGCGCGACGTGCTCTCGGCGGTCGACCGGGTGTTCCTCGACCCCGCCAATGCGCGCGGGCTGACGCCGGGCGGCGGCGAGATCGTGCATGCCTCCAACCGGGGGCGCGAGCCCGGCGCGGTCGATCTCTGGGAGGTGATCGCCGCGCCGCCGGGCCTCGACGAGGAGGACTGGACGGCGCCCTTCGACGCCGTCGCCGAGGAGGCGCCGATCAACGTGCTGGCGCGGCGCATCGCCGATACGCTCGCCGGCTGGATCGGCCGCGAGACGGTGACGGAGAAGGGCAGGGCCCGGCCGATGGAGGCCGGCGACGTGATCGTGCTGGTGCGCAAGCGCGACGCCTTCGTCAACGCGCTGACCCGCACGCTGAAGCAGCGGCACAACCTGCCCGTCGCCGGCGCCGACCGGCTGGTGCTGACGAAGCACATCGCCGTGCAGGACCTGATGGCGCTCGGCCGCTTCGCCGTGCTGCCCGAGGACGATCTCTCGCTGGCGGCGCTTTTGAAGAGCCCCCTCCACGGGCTTACCGAAGAGAGCCTTTTCGAGCTTGCCGCCCGGCGCGGCGAGAGGCAGCCCCTCTGGGCGCGGCTCTGCGCCGTGGCGCAGACGGATGCGGCGCTCGCGACGATCGTTCGCCGGCTCGAGAGCACCATCCAGGACGCGCGCGAAAAATCCGTGCACGATTTCTATGCCCGCGTCCTCGGCGCGGGCGGCGGGCGGCGGGCCTTCCTCGCCCGGCTCGGGACGGAAGCGGGCGAGATCATCGACGAGTTCCTGACCTTCGCGCTGGAACAGGAGGAAAACGGCCTGCCGGGCCTGCAAGCCTTCGTCTCGACGCTGGAACTGGAGGCGCCGACCGTCAAGCGCGAGCAGGACAAGGCGCGCGGCGAGATCCGAATCATGACCGTGCATGCGGCCAAGGGGCTGGAGGCGCCGGTGGTCTTCCTCGTCGACGGCGGCTCGAAGCCCTTCAACACCAACCATATGCCGAAGCTGCGCTTCCTCCCGGCGGAGCGCCTTGCCGGCGGCCTGCCGATCTGGCTGCCCCTCGCGGACCTCGGCAACGACCTGACGAAAGCCGAGACCGAGCGGGTAAGAACCGGCGCGGAGGAGGAATATCGCCGGCTGCTCTATGTGGCGATGACGCGCGCGGCCGACCGGCTCGTCGTCTGCGGCTATCGCGGCCGGCAGGAGAACAAGGACACCTGGCACGCGATGATCGCCGCCGCGCTCTCGGCCGATGGCGAACGCTGCGCCGAGACGACCTTCGCGACGGTGAGCGAGAGCTGGCAGGGCCTCGCCTGGCGCGAGGCGGGCGCGGCGGCCGTGGGCGAGGTCATCGCGGCGAAGGCCGGGGAGCGGGTGGAGACGGCGCTGCCGGAGGCGCTCGGACGGCCGCTTCCGCCGCAAAGATCCCTGCCGCGGCCGCTCAGCCCCTCCGGCGCGGCGGCGGTGATCGAGACGGACAAGGCGGACCTGCTGGTGCCTTCGGCGCTGTTCGGCGGGACGAGCGGCGCGCCGGGGGCGGGGCTTGCGCTGGAGCGCGGGCGGATCCTGCACCGCTTCCTGCAGGTGCTGCCCTCCTTCGCGCCGGCGGAGCGGGCGGCGGCGGCGCGGCGCTATCTCGAACGGGCGGCGGCGAACTGGCCGGAAAGCGCGCGGGCCTCGCTCGTCGCGGCGGCGCTGGCCGTCATCGACGACGAGAGCCTTGCGGCGATCTTCTCTCCCGCCGCGCGGGCGGAGGTCTCGATCATGGGCACGCTGACGCTCGGCAGCCGCGACTATGCAGTCTCCGGGCGCATCGACCGCATGGCGGTGACGGAGAAGGCGGTGGAGATCGTCGATTTCAAGACCAATCGCGTGCCGCCGGACACGGCCGGGGCGATCCCGTTCGAGCATCGGGCGCAGCTTGCGATCTACCGCGCGATCCTTGCGCCGCTTTACCCGGACAAGGAAGTCCGCTGCGGGCTGATCTATACGGAGGCGGCGAAAACCTACTGGCTGGAAGGAGGCCGCATGGAGGCGAGCCTTGCCGAACTTGCCGCGAAGTGAGATACCGAAAACGAAATTCCGCCGCCCGCCCGAGGCTGTCCGGCCTTGAAACCGGGGGCAGGCGGCATCACATCCTGAACAACGATCACCATTCAAGGAGAGCCTCATGGCTACCGTCAAAGTCGACCAGTCCAATTTCCAGGCCGAAGTCCTCAATTCCGCGGAGCCGGTCGTCGTCGACTTCTGGGCCGAATGGTGCGGCCCGTGCAAGATGATCGCGCCCGCGCTGGAAGAGATCTCTACGGAGCTCGCCGGCAAGGTGAAGGTCGCCAAGCTGAACATCGACGAGAACCCGGAACTCGCCGCCAAGTACGGCGTGCGCTCCATTCCGACGCTCGCCGTGTTCAAGGGCGGGGAAGTGGCCGACATCAAGGTCGGCGCCGCGCCGAAGACGGCCCTCGCCTCCTGGATCTCCAGCGCCGCCTGACCGGCCGGCGACAGGACGTCATGAAAAGCCCGGCTTCGGCCGGGCTTTTTTGCGTCAGGCGGGCGGCGTGCCGTTGTCGGCGAGCACATCGCCGACGAGATAGAGCGAGCCGCCAATCAGGATACGCGGGGGAACGGAATCCTCCGCCGTGATGCGGGTGATCTTGCCCAACGCCTCGGCGACCGACGAGAGCGGCTCGGCCACCAGGCCGGCGCGGGCGGCGTCATCGGCGAGCGCCACCGGGTCGAGGCCGGCGTCGGAGCCGCGGATCGGCACGGTGAAGACGCGCTCGGCGAGACCGCCGAAGGGCTCGAAATAGCCGACCGGGTCCTTGGTGTTGATCATGCCGGTGACGAGGAAGAGCGGGCGCGGCTCGCGCTCCTCGAAATTCGCCATCGTCTCGGCGATGACCTGGCCGGCGCCGGGATTGTGCCCGCCGTCGACCCAGATCTCGCTGCCGCGCGGGGCGAGCCGCGTGAGCGCGCCGTCCGTCAGCCGCTGCAGCCGACCCGGCCATTCGACGCGGGCAAGGCCGATTTCCATAGCATGCTCTGAAACCGCAAAACCCGCCGCCTTGACGGCGCGGATGGCGGCGGCGGCATTGGCATATTGATGGCGGCCCGGCAGGCGGGGCAGCGGCAGGTCGGCGAGGCCGAACTCGTCCTGGTAGACGAGGCGGCCGAATTCCTCATGCGCCATGAAATCCTGGCCGTAGACGGCATAGGGGCAGCCGAGGCGCGCGGCGGTATCGACCAGCACGTCGCGGGCGGCCTCCTCGCCCTGGAAGCCGATGACGACGGGAACGCCGCGCTTCATGATGCCGGCCTTCTCGGCGGCGATCAGCTCGACGCGGTCGCCGAGATAGGCCTGATGATCGAGCGAGATCGGCATGACGATGGAGACGGCGGCGCGCGGGATGACATTGGTCGCGTCGAAGCGGCCGCCGAGGCCGACCTCGATGATCGCCGCGTCCGCCGGGTGTTCGGAAAAGAGCAGGAAGGTGACGGCGGTCAGGATCTCGAAGACCGTGATCTTCTGCCCGCCATTGGCCTCGGCCACGCGGCGCACGGCATCGGCAAGGACGGCGTCCGCGACGAACTGCCCCCGGCCGCCCTTGACGCCGAGGCGATAGCGCTCGTGCCAGTTGACGAGATGCGGCG
Source organism: Shinella sp. (assembly GCA_039812945.1). Classification (GTDB taxonomy): domain Bacteria; phylum Pseudomonadota; class Alphaproteobacteria; order Rhizobiales; family Rhizobiaceae; genus Shinella. The sequence continues at coordinate 2,103 of JBDHSZ010000180.1, read as the reverse complement.
AGGTGTGGACGTGGACGGAAAGGCCCTCGGCCTCCAGGATCGAGCGGCAGAAGGCCGAGACCGAGCCCTTGCCGTTGGTGCCGGCCACATGGATGACCGGCGGCAGCTTCAGATGCGGATCGCCGAGGGCGGCGAGCAGCCGCGTGATGCGGTCCAGCGAGAGATCGAACCCCTTGGGATGGAGATCGAGGAGCTTCTCGATCTCCGCTGCGGCTTCGCTGGCCGCCACGCCGGTCATGGCTACTGCGCCGCGATGGCGACGGCGCCGTTCACGGCTGCCGGAGAGGAAGCCGCCGGCTTCTTCATCAGGATCTTCAGCAGGCGGGCCAGCGTTTCGGGAATGTCATGGCGCTTGACGACCATGTCGACCATGCCGTGCTCCAAGAGGTATTCCGAGGTCTGGAAGCCCTCGGGCAGCTTCTCGCGGATGGTCTGCTCGATGACGCGCTTGCCGGCGAAGCAGATCTCGGCGCCCGGCTCGGCAAGGTGGATGTCGCCCAGCATGGCATAGGAGGCCGTCACGCCGCCGGTCGTCGGGTTGGTCAGCACGACGATGTAGGGCAGGCCCGCTTCCTTCAGCATCTCCACGGCGACCGTGGTGCGCGGAAGCTGCATCAGCGAGAGGATGCCTTCCTGCATGCGCGCGCCGCCCGAGGCGGGGAACATGACGAGCGGGCATTTTTCCGCGATGGCGCGCTCGAAGGCCTTGATGATCGCCTCGCCGGCGGCGATGCCGAGCGAGCCGCCCATGAAGGCGAATTCATGCACGACGGCGACGAGCTTGACGCCGCGCACCTTGCCGACGCCGGCAAGGATCGTGTCCTCCAGCTCGGTCTTGGCGCGGCTGTCCTTCAGGCGGTCGGTGTATTTCTTGGAATCGCGGAACTTCAGCGGGTCCTGCGGCACCTTGGGCTGCTGCAGGGCCTCGTAGACGCCGTCGTCGAAGAGGTCCTTGAGACGGGCCTTGGCCGGCATCTTCATGTGATAGCCCGAGGCCGGGATGACCCACTTGTTCTCCTCGAGATCGCGGTGGAACACCATCTCGCCGGTTTCCGGGCACTTGATCCAGAGGTTCTCCGGTACGTCCCGGTCGGGGCGGCCGAGCATCGAGTTGATCTTCGGCCGAACGTAATTCGTGATCCAGTTCACGGTCTAGACTCCCGTTAAAACCATTCCCATGTGGGAATTCTATTCCGCCGCCGCAAGGCGCGCGCCGCGCACGCCGGATGCGAGGCTCATGACCAGCGTCTCGACGCCGGCGACGGTGGCGGCGCTGGCCTTGCCGTCCGCCGTCAGGCTGGAGGCGATCTGGTTGACGATGGCCGTGCCGACGACGACGCCGTCCGCCGAGGCGCCGATGGCCCGGGCATGCTCGGCCGTCTTGACGCCGAAGCCGACGCAGACCGGCAGCGCCGTATGCGCCTTGATGCGGCCGACCGCGCCGCCGATGAGCGAGGGATCGGGCAGGGCCGAGCCGGTGATGCCGTTCATCGAGACGTAGTAGACGAAGCCCGACGTGTTCCGAAGGACGGCGGGCAGGCGCTTCTCGTCCGTCGTCGGCGTCGCGAGGCGGATGAAGTTGATGCCCTTGGCGAGCGCCGGGATACAGAGCTCGTCGTCCATTTCCGGCGGCAGGTCGACGACGATAAGACCGTCGATGCCGGCTTCCAGCGCGTCGTCGAGGAAGCGCTCGACGCCGTAGATATAGATCGGGTTGTAATAGCCCATCAGGACGATCGGCGTCGCATCGTCGTCCCTGCGGAAGTCGCGGGCCATCTGCAGCGTCTTGGCGAGCGTCTGGCCGCCCTTCAGCGCCCGCTGGCCGGCGCGCTGGATCGCCGGGCCGTCGGCCATCGGGTCGGAAAAGGCCATGCCGAGCTCGATGACGTCGGAGCCGGCCTTGGGCAGCGCCTTCATGATCTCCAGCGAGCTCGCATAATCCGGGTCGCCGCCCATGAAATAGGTGACGAGGGCCGGGCGGCCTTCCGCCTTGAGATCGGCGAAGCGTTTGTCCATGCGTGCGGTCATCTTAAAGCTCCATGCCGAGGATCTTGCCGACGGTGAAGATGTCCTTGTCGCCGCGGCCGGAGAGGTTCATCAGGA
>JBDHSZ010000179.1:0-7304 GCA_039812945.1 Shinella sp. | reverse complement strand
AAGGTGGCGTAGATGCCGTGCTTCAGCGCCGCCTCGCGGATCGTGCGCTTGAACAGGAACACCTGGTCGGCAAGCTCGATGGGATCGCCGTGCCGCAGGTTGATCTCGAGCTGCGCCGGCCCCTCCTCGTGGATCAGGGTGTCGATCTCGAGGCCCTGTTTCTCGGAGAAGTGATAGATGTCGTCGATCAGCTCGTCGAACTCGTTGATGCCGGCGATGGAATAGCCCTGTCCGCCCTGGATGGCGCGGCCGGAGCGGCCCTTCGGCGGATGCAGCGGATAGTCCGGGTCGTCGTTGACGGCGACGAGGTAGAACTCGATCTCCGGCGCGACCACCGGCTTCCAGCCGCGGTCGCTATACATCTTCACCACGTTCCTCAGCACGTTGCGCGGCGTATAGGGCACGCTCTCGCCGGTCGAGCCGACGATGTCGCAGATGACCTGCGCCGTCGGGTCGGTTTCCCACGGCACGACGGACAGCGTGGAAAGGTCCGGCAGCAGCTTGAGGTCGCTGTCGCGCGGCTCGTAGCGGAAATTGCCGGTCTCCTCCGGATAGTCGCCGGAGATCGTGTGGCGGTAGAGCGCGGAAGGCAGCGCCAGCGAGGTGTTCGAGGTGAATTTCGACGACGGCATCATCTTGCCGCGCGGCACGCCGGCAAGGTCCGGCGTGATGCATTCGATATCCTCGATGCCGCGGGCGCGGAGCCAGTCCGCGGCGTCCTTCCAGGTCTTTACCCCGCGCGGCACGCTGATGGCGGGAGGGATTTTCGTGGAGCGTGCGGCCTTTTCGATGGTGGGGGTAGCGACTTTCTTCCTGGACGGCATGAGGCACCGGGTTTGGTTGACGATGCGCCATCATAGCCGGTGTTCAACCCATTGCTAGCTCCCCCCGGGGGGTGGAAAGGGCGATTCTTCAGGAATTCGCGCGGGCGGGGCCGGTTGACTTTCGCCCGCCATCGTCGAAAGGAAGGCGAAACGGGGATTGCAAACGTGGCGGAACGGCGGGACGTCGTCATCATCGGAGCGGGCGCGGCGGGCATGATGTGCGCCGTCGAGGCGGGCCGGCGCGGCCGCCGCGTGCTGGTGCTCGACCATGCCCGCGCGCCCGGCGAGAAGATCCGCATTTCCGGCGGCGGGCGCTGCAACTTCACCAATATCCATGCCGGCCCGAAGAACTTCCTCTCGGCCAATCCGCATTTCTGCAAGTCGGCGCTCGCCCGCTACACGCCGCGCGATTTCCTCGACCTCGTCGAGCGCCACCGCATCCCCTGGCACGAGAAGACGCTGGGCCAGCTCTTCTGCGACAATTCGGCGAAGGACATCGTCGCCATGCTGCTGGCGGAGATGAAGGCGGCCGGCGCGGAGCTGCGCCTTTCGACGGCGATCAGCGCCGTGGAGCATGACGGCGCGTCCTTCCGGGTCGTCACGGACAACGGCGTCGTGGAGGCGGCCTCGCTGGTCATCGCGACCGGCGGCAAGTCGATCCCCAAGATGGGCGCGACCGGCTTTGCCTATCGCATCGCCGAAGAGTTCGGCCTGCCGCTGGTGGAGACCCGCGCCGGCCTCGTCCCGCTGACGCTCGATCCGGCGACGCTCGCCGCCCATGAGGGCCTGCCGGGCGTCGCGGTCGATGTCGTCGCCCGCCACGGCCGGACCGAGTTCCGCGAGGCGGCGCTGTTCACCCATCGCGGCCTCAGCGGCCCCGCCATCCTGCAGATCTCCTCCTATTGGCGCGAGGGCGAGGAGATCGGCCTCACCCTCTGCCCCGACGTCGATTTTGCCGCCGTCATCGCCGCCGCGCGGCGGCAGAACGGCCGGCAGGCGATGCAGACCGTGCTGGCCGAGCACATACCGAGGAAGCTCGCGCAGCTTCTCGTCACGGAACTGGGCATCGACGGGCCGCTCGCCGAGCAGCCGGGCAAGCGCATCGAGGCGCTCGTCCAGCGCCTCGGCGACTGGCGGCTGCGCCCGCCGGGCTCGGAAGGTTACCGCACGGCCGAAGTCACGCTCGGCGGCGTCGACACCGCCGCGCTCGATTCCCGCTCCATGGCGGTAAAAGCGGTGCCGGGGCTTTTCTTCATCGGCGAGGCGGTGGACGTGACGGGCTGGCTCGGCGGCTACAATTTCCAGTGGGCCTGGGCGTCCGGCCATGCGGCGGGGCAGGCGGCCTGAGCAGCGCCGGTCTTTACCGTCCTTTAAGGCCTTGCGGCGGATGCTCGGCGATGCCGGCGTTTCCGTCTTCCCCGAAGCGGAGACAACATGATGTGGGCCGGCTCGCCGGATCATCCGGGTTACCTGTTTCGTGTAACGGAGTATCGCCGCATGTCTTCGAGAAACCGCCCCGCCCGCGCCATCGCGATCGCCGCCGCCGCGGAGAGCCGCCGCCGGCTTCTTGCCCTCGGGCTCAACTGCGCGCTGGCCGCCAGCCTTTTCGCACTGCTCGCCATTCTGCTCTCCTGACGCCGTCCGACTACTATAAATCGGTTTAGAACGGTGAGGGAATCTTAAAGATTGCTGCCGAAGATCGCCGGATAGGGTTCCGGATGCCGCGTCGCCGAGAGGATGCCGCGCGGCGCGCAATGATTGCTCCCCCGGATGCGCGGCATTGCGGCCGCATGAAAGTCGGTAATCCGGCGTCCGATCCTGGGGAGGCCCGCACGGGGCAGGGTGGAGCACGCCGATAACGGATGTTCCGCCATGTTCATTGACAAGATTCTCGCCCGCTTCAAGATCCAGACCAAGGTCCTGGTCTTCATCCTGCCCTTCGTGCTCAGCATCTGCGCCGTTGGCTTCACCGGGCTCTACGCTTCCGGCCTGCTTCAGGGCCGCATGGAGATTTCCAACAGCGTCCTCCAGTCGCTCAGCGGCTTCAAGGACGTCTATGCCGGCATGAACCGCTTCCTGCAGGACACCACCGAGGAGAACCGCAAGGCGGTCCACGAGCGGCTGACCGCGCAGGTCGGCGTGCTACAGGCGACCATGGACAGCCTCGCGCCGGATGCCGACCGCTCCAGGCTGGTCGACGCCGAGGCGCAGACCAAGGGCATCCAGGCCCGCATGGACGGCCTCTGGTCGCTCTATGTCAACGAGATCGCCCTGCACGACGCGATGACGAAGAGCCTCAACACGCTCGCCAGCGAGCAGGTGAAGATCCTCGACGAGGCGACCAAGCTGCAGCGCACGGTGCGGCAGAACGAGAACGCCGCCAAGATCATGCTGCGCGAGGCCGAGCGGCTGACCAATGCCGGCAAGCTTTTCGGCGACTTCCTGTCCAAGTTCAGCCGGGGCGCGACGCCGGAGGATCAGCTCGCGACCGTCAAGGAGCACTATCCGATCTTCTCCAAGACCGAGCGCTCGATCGCGATGATCCTGCCGAAGAACCAGAAGGTCGTGTCGATCACCATCCACAACACGATCGAGGAGCTCGGCGGCATCCTCAAGTCGTCCGAGCCGGCAAGCGTCACGGTGCCGGAAATCGCCCGCCGGGTGAACCGCTTCCGCCAGGTCACCATCCAGCTCCAGGGCGCCGCCGCCGAGAAGATGCGCGAGGCGACCCGCATCTTCAGCGAGCTCGACACGCCGATCATCAAGTCGGAAGCCGTGCTCGGCGCAACACGCAAGCTGGTCTCCTCCATCGATGACATCGAAGTCGCCGCCGCGCGCTTCCTCGGCAAGACCTCGGAGGAGAGCCGCGTCAAGCTGGTCGGCAACCTCTCGATCCTGCGCAACGACATGAACGGCCTGCGCGCCAGCGCGAGCGGCCTGCCGTTCTTCGACAATGTCGACGAGACGCTGCGGCCGGTGCTCGAGCGCATCGAGGCCGACGGCGCGGCGCTCGTGAAGATCAGCACCGAGCGCGCCGCCGACTTCGACGCCGCCGGCCAGTCGATCGACACGATCTGGAACCTGCTCAGCCAGTTCGCCGAGGAGCAGAAGACCAGCGCCGGCACGGAGCGCGAGAAGGCGAACCAGGTCTCGGTCCTCGCGACCGCCGCCGGTGCGGCGATCGCCGTCCTCGCCGGCATCGCGCTGGTGCTGACGCTGAAGGGCCCGATCGGCCAGATCACCGGCGCGATGCGCCGTCTGGCGGACGGTTTCCTCGACACCGGCATTTCCGGCGAGGGCCGCGCCGACGAGATCGGCGACATGGCCCGCGCGCTCGGCGTCTTCAAGGAGAACGCCCTGTCGAAGATCCGCATCGAGGCGGAGAGCGAGCAGCAGCGCGCCGCGGCGGAAGCCGAGCGCGCCCGCAACGACGCCGAGAAGCAGACGCTCGACCGCGAGATCGACTTCGCCGTGAATGCGCTCGCCGCCGGCCTCGGCCGCCTCGCGCAGGGCGACCTGTCGCGCCAGATCGAGACGCCCTTCACCGGCCGCCTCGAACAGCTCCGCCAGGACTTCAACATCTCGCTGGAGCGCCTGCAGGACACGCTCGGCCAGATCCGCACCAATGCGCTGTCGATCCAGCGCAGCGGCTCGGAAATGCTGCAATCGGCCGATGCGCTCTCCAAGCGCACCGAATCCCAGGCCTCCTCGCTGGAGGAGACGGCCGCCGCCGTCGAGGAGATCACCGCGACCGTGCGCTCCTCCGCCGAGCGGGCGCATGAGGCCAATCTCGTCGTCGGCACGACCAAGCGCAGCGCCGACAGCTCCGCGGAGGTCGTCAACAACGCGATCGCCGCCATGGGCCGTATCGAGGGGGCCTCGCGCCAGATCGAGCAGATCATCGAGGTGATCGACGACATCGCCTTCCAGACCAACCTGCTGGCGCTCAACGCCGGCATCGAGGCCGCCCGCGCCGGCGAGGCCGGCAAGGGCTTCGCCGTCGTGGCGCAGGAGGTGCGCGAGCTCGCCCAGCGCTCGGCCAGCGCCGCCCGCGAGATCAAGGGCCTCATCGAGAAGTCGACGAGCGAGGTCAGCGCCGGCGCGCATCTCGTGCAGGAGACGGGCGCCGTGCTCGCCTCGATCAGCCAGCAGATCGTCACCGTCAGCCAGCATGTGGACATGATGGCGGCGGCGAGCCGCGACCAGGCGGCGGCGCTGCAGGAGGTCAACGGCTCCGTCAACCAGATGGACCAGATGACCCAGCAGAACGCCTCGATGGTGGACCTGACGACGACCGCCAGCCGCCGGCTCGCCGGCGATGCCGACACGCTGATGATGCTGGTCGAGCAGTTCCGCCTGGAGGCGGACGACCAGGCGGTGCATCGCGCGGCCTGATCGCGGCCTGCCCCGCAGTAAACGAGAACCCCCCGGCGCGCAGGAAACGCGCCGGGGGTTTTGCTTTGACCGGCGATGCCGCCGCTCCGGTCAAAGCCGGATGGCGGTCTCCTCCTTCGCCGTGCGGATGACCACCATGGTGAAGAACCGGGCGACGTTGTGCTGTTCGTCGAAAAGCCTGTCGCAGAGGGCGGCGTATTCCTCCATGTCGCGCAGGCGCAGCATCAGGATGACGTCGGTCTCGCCGGTGACGGCATAGGCCTGCGAGACGGCCTCCTCGGCGACGGCGACGTCCAGGAAGCGGCGCATGTGCTGCTCGCCGTGCAGCTTCAGCTCCACCGTGACGACGGCCTTGATCATGCGGCCGGCCTTGGCCGGGTTCAGGATGGCGACGATGCGGTCGATCACGCCCGATTTGCGCAGCCGCTGCACGCGGCGCAGGCAGCTCGAGGGCGACAGGCCCACCTCGTCCGCCATATCGGCATTCGTGCGCGAGGCGTCGCGCTGCAGGAGGTTCAGGAGCTTCCGGTCGATCCGATCCATGCTTCCAGCATAGGGGCGGGCCTGATCTTTGCAATAAAATTGCATGAGTTTGCAATATATGACCAAAACTGCGAAGCGGTCCGGGTTAGGAGACCGCGGCAACCGGAGGAAGCCAGCGATGCCGTTCTTGACCATAGCCCTGCGCAAGACGCGGGAAACCCTCGACGTCTACTGGCTGCTCGTCCGCATCACCGTCCCCATCGCGCTCCTGACGGAACTGCTGGCGCGGATGGGGGCCATCGAGGCCCTGTCGCCCGTCTTCGCTCCGGTCATGGGATTGGTCGGGCTTCCCCCCGAGCTGGGCCTCGCCTGGCTGACGGGCATGCTCATCGGCATATGGGGCGCCGTCCCGCTCGTCTTCACCCTCGTTCCCCTGTCCTCGCTCAGCACGGCGGATGTCACGATCTTCTCGGCGCTCATCCTGTTCGGGCACGCCCTTCCCATCGAGCAGAAGATAATCCAGCAGGCAGGTCCCGGCATGATCGCCACGACGGTGCTGCGGTTTGCCGGCGGCCTGCTCTACGCCTTTCTGCTGCACCATGTCCTTGCGGCCACGGGCTGGCTGTCGGCCCCGGTCGCGCCCGCCTGGATCCCGATCAGCGCGACGCCCGACTGGCTCGAATATCTCCGCGGCCTCGCCGAGACGATGGTCTGGATGCTCGTCATCCTCGTCGTCCTGTCCTGGGGGCTGGAGTTCCTCAAGGTCACCGGCGTGCTGGATTTCCTGATGAAGGTGCTTTCGCCCGCGCTGCGCCTGGCCGGCATCCGGGGCGAGGCGGAGCACCTGACCGCCGTCGGCCTGTTCCTCGGCATATCCTACGGCGCGGGCCTTCTGATCCGCGAGGCGCAGTCGGGCGCCGTGTCGCCGCGCCAGATATTCCTGTCCTGCGTCTTCATGGGCTTCGCGCATAGCGTGATCGAGGACACGCTCATCGTGATCTCGCTCGGTGCGGACGTCTACGGCGTTCTCGTCGGGCGGGTCGTCTTCGCCGTGGCGGCGACGGCCATCATCGCCGCCCTGCTCGCCCAGCTCTCGGACAGGACCTTCTTCTCACGCATGTTCCGGCTGGACGTCATCAAGGCCGAGGGCTGACGCCCGAAACATCTGTTACGACGAAAAATCCCCGGCGCAGGGAACGCCGGGGATCTTTCTTGACTGGATCGATTTGCCGTGTCAGCCGCGGCCCTGGGTCACGATGACCGGGATCAAGAGGTCGCCCCAGTTGCCCTCTCCGCCGTGGTGGCGGGCGGAGCGGACGAGCTCGACCGAGACGCCGGCCTCGACCGCCTTCATGACGGACTGGTTGAGGCGGTGCAGGTCGTTGGCGACCATGCGGATCATGGCCTGCTGGTCGGAGGTCATCGCCGAAGCCTGTTCCTCGGCGCGTTCCTTGACTCGGGTCTGGACTGTCATGGCATTTCTCCTCTTATGTCGGGGTTCTTGAAAGGTTGACGGGTCGGGTTATTCGGCGGCCGGGCGGAACTGCTCGTGCTCGGTCGATTCATGCATGGCGGTGGTGGAGGACTGGCCGCCGGTGATCG
>JBDHSZ010000178.1:0-7307 GCA_039812945.1 Shinella sp. | reverse complement strand
ATGTCCGAGCGCGGCATGGGCGCGGCGGTCGGGCAGGTGCCGGAATATATCGAGATGGTCGTGCGCTGGTGCAAGCAATATACCCGCATGCCCGTCATCACCAAGCTGACGCCGAATATCACCGATATCCGCAAGCCCGCCCGCGCGGCGAAAGCCGGCGGCACCGACGCCGTGTCGCTGATCAACACGATCAACTCCATCGTCTCCGTCGATCTCGACAGTTTCGCGCCCAACCCGTCGGTCGGCGGCAAGGGAACCCACGGCGGCTATTGCGGCCCGGCGGTCAAGCCCATCGCGCTCAACATGGTGGCCGAGATCGCCCGCGACCCCGAGACTTACGGCCTGCCGATCTCCGGCATCGGCGGCGTGACGACATGGCGGGACGCCGCGGAATTCCTCGTGCTCGGCGCGGGCAACGTGCAGGTCTGCACCGCGGCCATGACCTACGGCTTCAAGATCGTCGAGGAGATGATCTCCGGCCTTTCCGACTGGATGGACGCCAAGGGCCACCGCAGCCTCGACGACATCTGCGGCCGCGCCGTGCCGAACGTCACGGACTGGCAGTACCTCAACCTCAACTACATCGCGAAGGCCCGCATCGACCAGGATGCCTGCATCAAATGCGGCCGCTGCCACATCGCCTGCGAGGACACCTCGCACCAGGCGATCACCCAGTTCGTCGACGGCGTGCGGCATTTCGAGGTGATGGAGGACGAGTGTGTCGGCTGCAATCTCTGCGTCAACGTCTGCCCGGTCGAGAACTGCATCACCATGGTGAGCCTCGAACCCGGCACGCTCGACCAGCGCACCGGCAAGCCGGTCGATCCGAACTACGCCAACTGGACGACCCATCCGAACAATCCGATGGCCCGGCAGGCGGCGGAGTGAGGCGAAGGGCGGGGCTCCGCCCCCGCCTTACCCGAAGATGTTGAAGCTCTGGCCGGCGCTGTAGGCGAGGTACGCGAGCGCGGCGAAATAGACGATGGTCAGCACCACCATCACATAGCCCGCCAGCACCACCAGCCCGTCGCGCTGCGAGATCCCGGCGGCGAGCAACAGGATGGCGATGCCCGGCAGCGTGTTGGAGAAGGGAATGAGCCCCAGCGGCGCCATCAGCAGCAGCCCCGCCCCCATCAGCACGAGGCCGTTCACCCGGTTGATCACCGCGCCCGAGGTCAGGCCCGCCATGCGCGGCTTGAAGAACCGGTCGATCTTGCGCAGGAAGGTCACGCCGCGCTGCAGCACCGGGCGCAGCTTGCCGCTTTCGAGCCGCCGGTCGGCGACCTTTTCCGGCAGCCAGGGCAGCCGGTTCAGGGTGATCGCCGCGCTGATCAGCACGATGCCGGCGCCGAACACGGTGGAGACGCCGGGGATCGACACCGGGAACAGGAAGGGCAGCGACAGGAAGGCGCAGAGCAGCAGCAGGCCGCTTTCGCCCATCATCGTCAGGAGATCGCGCAGCGTGATGTGCTCGCCCTTGATCGAATGGATGATGTCCTCGAGCAGTTCGCTCGTCTTGCGGTCCGTATCCTTGAAGCCGATGGCCGTCGTCATGAGGTGTCCTTTCCAATGCCGCCGGCCTATGGCCGGCGATTGCGGCTTTCCTGTGGGGTACGCCCCTGTCGTGCGGTCCCCGGCGCAAAACCGTTTCGCACTTTCGCCGGGCCTGCTCTATGACCATGCCGCGCCGCAGACAATAGGGTGATTTTCTTGACGAAGCGTATCCCGGCCCGGGCGGGCCTCTCCGTTCACGCGACCGGCCATGAGAAACTCAAGGGCCACCTCGCCATGCTGCTGTTCGCGGTGCTGATCGCCGGCTCCTTCTCCTTCGGCGGGCTTGCCGCGCGCTACATGGAGGCCGAGCCCCTGATGCTCTGGCGCTATATCCTGACCATCGCCGTCATGGCGGCGCTCGCCTTCGGCTTCTTCCGCGTTCCGGCGAAGCTGCCGCGGGAGGCTTGGCGGTTCCTGCTGCTGGGCGGCCTCATCGCGGCCTATATGCTGACCATGTTCATCGCGCTGGAATTCACCAGCCCCGTCGCAACGGGCGCGGTCTTCACCCTGATGCCGCTCATGAGCGCGGCCTTCGCACTGCCCGTTCTCGGCCAGAAGACCCGTCCCGGCGTGCTCGCCGGCCTGATCATCGCGGCGGCCGGCGCGGTCTGGGTCATCTTCCGCGGCGATATCGCCGCGATCCTCTCCTTCGATGTCGGCGCGGGCGAGATGATCTTCTTCATCGGCGTCCTCGGCCACGCGCTCTACGTGCCGCTCATCCGCCGCTTCGACCGCGGCGAGCCCGCCGTCGCCTTCGGCTTCTGGGTCACGGTCGGCGCGACGCTGTGGCTGGTGCCGCCGGGCATCCGGCAGCTCCTCGCGGTGGATTTCTCCGCCCTGCCCTTTTCCGTCTACGCCGCCGTCACCTATCTCGCGGTCGTCACCACGGCCGGCACCTTCCTGCTGCTGCAATATGCCTCGATGCGCCTGCCGGCCTCGAAAGTGCTCGGCTACGGCTACCTGACGCCGAGCTTCATCATCCTGCTCGAAGGCCTGCTCGGCCACGGCTGGGCGAGCCTGCCGGTGCTCGCCGGCGCCCTCGTTACGGCCTGCGGCCTGGCGCTGATGGCGCTGCTGCCGGATTGATTTTTCCGGAACGATCCGCCGCCTCATGCGTTGCGGCCCCGTTGGGGCGCACTTTGAGTATCGACGGAGCGCGCGTTTTGAAGCGATTTGAGGTCATCGATGGCATGCGGGGCTATTTCCTCGTCTTCATGCTCATCAACCATCTGATTTTTGTCGGCGGCTACTGGATGGTGGAGGTGAATCACCGCCAGCTCGCCTTTGTCGAGGACGCCCAGGGCTTCGTTTTCCTCTCCGGCCTGCTGATCGGCATGGTCTATGCCCGCAAGATGCTGAAATCCGGCTACGAGACCGGGCGGCAGCTCATCCGCGGCCGCGCCTTCGAGCTCTACCGCTACGCCATGGGCACGGTGATGGCCGTGCTGGTCGTCCGCATGCTGCTGCCCGACGCCTACCGGCTCTGGTACAACTGGCTCGGCACGACGAATTTCGACGATCCGCTGCGGCTGGCGGCGATCGCCACCTTCCTGTTCCAGCCGACCTTCATGGACATCCTGCCGCAATACATCGTCTACATGCTGTTCGCGCCGCCCCTCGTCTGGCTCTGCCTGCGCGGGAAAGGAGCGCATGTGCTGGCCGGCTCGCTGATCGTCTGGATGGCCGCGCAGCTCGGCCTGCAGCGCTTCGTCACCGAGCCGCTGAACGCATGGATCACCGGACCGGACGACCAGGGCATCCGCGCCAGCTTCAACATGCTCGGCTGGCAGATCGTCTTCTTCCCGGCGATGGTGATCGGCGTGCTGACCGCGCAGGGCAAGGTCGACTGGCAGCGCGTCTTCTCGCCGGAGAAGACGCTGCTTCCCAAGGCGGCGCTGGCCGTCTGCCTGTTCTTCCTGCCGCTGCGCATCGTCACCGCCTGGGACCTCTTGCCCCAGCCCGTGCTCGACAAGTTCGCGACGATGGAGATCCGCGCCGATTTCGGCCCTGTCTATCTCCTGAACTTCGCCGCCGTCGCGACCGGCCTCGCCTGGCTGCTGATCGCCGGGCCGCGGCATCACAATGTCTGGGTGCGCTGCCTCGCCCGCGCCGTGACGGCGCTCTTCACGCTGCGCTTCCTGCGCCTGCTCGGCCGCCATTCGCTGCAGGTCTATGTCTGGCACGTCGCCATCGTCTACGCGGTCTATTACGCGGACGGGCGCACGCCGGAACTGTCGCAGTTCACCAAGACGATGATCGCCGCGGTCTGCATCGCGCTCCTGGCGCTGCCGGCGCTCTGGCGCGAGCGCGAGCACCTCGCCGCCGGCCTGCTCGGCCAGCCGAAGACGGAGCCCGTCAAGACGACGCCGGGGCGGGCTCCTCGCTGATGTCGAGGCCGGTCACGAAGAGCTGCTCAAGGAAGCGCGCCGCATCCTCGAACCGCCCCTCGCCGGCATGGTCCTGCCCCAGCACGGCGCGCACCTGCACGTCGAAGTCGGCATAGTGCTGCGTCGTCGACCAGATCGAGAAGATCAGGTGATAGGGATCGCACCGGGCGATCTTGCCGGCCTTGGCCCAGGCGCGGATGACCTCCGCCTTCTCGTCGACCAGCGATTTCAGCGGTCCCTTCAGCTCGTCCTCGATATTCGGCGCGCCCTGCAGGATCTCGTTGGCGAAGAGCCGGCTTTCGCGCGGGAAATCCCGCGCCATCTCCAGCTTGCGGCGGATATAGCTGCGGATCTCCGACACCGGATTGCCTTCAGCGTCGAATTCGCGCAACGGATCGAGCCAGGTATCGAGCACGCGGGTGATCAGCGCCCGGTGCATCGCCTCCTTGGTGCGGAAATAATAGAGCAGGTTCGGCTTGGACATGCCGGCGACCTCGGCGATCTGGTCGACCGTCGCGCCGCGGAACCCGTGCAGCGAGAAGACCTCCAGCGCCGCCTCGAGGATCTGCTCCTCCTTCGCCTCTTGGATGCGCGTGCGCCGCTGTGTCCTTGCCGCCCTCGGTAATGCCATCGTACCCTCTCGGCCGCTCCGCTTCCCGGAAAAGTGCCGTCGAATTCACCAGTTTAGCGGCCGCCATTTTCCTGGGCGAAGCCCGAGGCTTTTTGGTTTTTCGGGCTTGAGTGCCGCTACGGAAGCTGTAATGTTTACCAACCGGTCAAATTATCAGACAGTTATCAAGTAAAGGCAACTGCTCTGCAACGGATGGCGTAAAAACAACAATCGCGCTGCCGGCCGGCGGGAACGAAATAGGGCTGCGAAAGCCCGGAACATGGGAGCACTGGACATGGCCGCACCCGGCGAGAACATGCGTGTCAACGCGGACCGCCTGTGGGACAGCCTCATGGACATGGCGAAGATCGGCCCCGGCATCGCCGGCGGCAACAATCGCCAGACGCTGACCGATTCGGACGCCGAGGGCCGCCGCCTCTTCCAGGCCTGGTGCGACGAGGCGGGCCTCGCCATGGGCGTCGACACCATGGGCAACATGTTCATGACGCGCGCGGGAACCGATCCCGAGGCGCTGCCCGTCTATGTCGGCTCGCATCTCGACACCCAGCCGACCGGCGGCAAATATGACGGCGTGCTCGGCGTGCTCGCGGGCCTGGAGGTCGTGCGCTCGCTGAACGATCTCGGCATCCGCACGAAGCACCCCATCGTCGTCACCAACTGGACGAACGAGGAAGGCGCGCGCTTCGCCCCCGCCATGCTCGCCTCCGGCGTCTTCGCCGGCGTGCACACGCAGGACTACGCCTATGCCCGCAAGGACCCGGAGGGCAAGACCTTCGGCGACGAACTGCAGCGCATCGGCTGGGTCGGCGACGAGGCGGTCGGCGCGCGCAGGATGCACGCCTATTTCGAATATCACATCGAGCAGGGCCCGATCCTCGAGGCTGAGGAGAAGGAGATCGGCGTTGTCACCCATTGCCAGGGCCTGTGGTGGCTGGAATTCACGCTGACCGGCCGCGAGGCCCATACCGGCTCGACGCCGATGGCGATGCGCGTCAATGCCGGCCTCGCCATGGCCCGCATCCTCGAAATGGTGCAGGCGGTTGCCATGGAGAACCAGCCGGGCGCCGTCGGCGGCGTCGGGCAGATGGTCTTCTCGCCCAACTCGCGCAACGTGCTGCCGGGCAAGGTCGTCTTCACCGTCGACATCCGCTCGCCCGACCAGAACAAGCTCGACGGCATGCGCGCCCGCATCGAGACGGAAGCGCCGCGGATCTGCGAGGCGCTCGGCGTCGGCTGTTCCGTCGAGGCCGTCGGCCATTTCGACCCCGTCACCTTCGATCCGGCGCTGGTCGCCACCGTGCGCAAGGCCGCCGAGGACCTCGGCTACAGCCACATGAACATCGTCTCCGGCGCCGGCCACGACGCCTGCTGGGCCGCCAAGGTGGCGCCCGCCACGATGATCATGTGCCCCTGCGTCGGCGGCCTCTCGCACAACGAGGCGGAGGACATCTCGAAGGAATGGGCCGCCGCCGGCGCCGACGTGCTGCTCCATGCGGTGATCGAGACGGCGGGGATCGCGGAGTGATTGGATGCGCCCGGTGCTGAACACCCCCTCATCCGGCCCTTCGGGCCACCTTCTCCCCGCTGGGGAGAAGGGAATATCTGCGGAACCGTTTTTCATCTCTTTCCAGCGCAGCATATGCGGCTCTGAATTGGGCAGAAGCTTTGCCGCGCATTTCCCCTTCTCCCCCACGGGGAGAAGGTGGCCCGAAGGGTCGGATGAGGGGGTCATGCCGAACGCCAACGACATCACGAAACGGCGTCCAGGCAAGACAGGTCAGGCCCGACGATTACGGCGGATAGAGACGGAAGAGGAACGCCTCCTCTGGAGTGACCTTCGCGATCGCCGTCTCAACGGCTTCAAGTTCTCCAGGCAGATACCCCTCGGGGCATATATCGTCGATTTCCTCTGCCGCGACCAACGTCTCATCGTTGAAATCGACGGCTTTCACCACGCTGAAAGACCCTCCGATGCAGTACGGACCCATTGGCTCACGGCACAGGGCTATTCCCTTCTCCGCTTCTGGAATCATGACGTAACGCGGGAACGACGCGCCGTCCTCGACACGATCCTTGCGGCACTGGACGGCCAAATGACCGAGCGTTGTCAGGCGACGCATTTCTATCCGGCCATTCCTGCTGAAACCCAAAAAACAGGGGAACCAACATGAGCACTGTCATCAAGGGCGGAACCATTGTCACCGCGGACCTGACCTACAAGGCGGACGTCAGGATCGAGGGCGGCAGGATCGTCGAGATCGGCCCGGACCTTTCCGGCGAGGAGGTGCTGGATGCGGCGGGCTGTTATGTCATGCCCGGCGGCATCGATCCGCATGTCCACCTCGAAATGCCCTTCATGGGCACCTATTCGACCGACGATTTCGAGAGCGGCACGCGCGCCGGTCTCGCCGGCGGCACGACCATGGTGGTGGATTTCTGTCTGCCCGATCCCGGCCAGTCGCTGCTCGACGCGCTGAAGCGCTGGGACAACAAGTCGACCCGCGCCAATTGCGACTATTCCTTCCACATGTCGGTGACATGGTGGGGCGAGCAGGTTTTCAACGAGATGAAGACCGTCGTGGAAGAGCACGGCATCAACACCTTCAAGCATTTCATGGCCTACAAGGGCGCGCTGATGGTGAACGACGACGAGATGTTCGCCTCGTTCCAGCGCTGCGCGGCGCTCGGCGCGCTGCCGCTCGTCCATGCGGAGAACGGCGACGTGGTCGCCGCCA
>JBDHSZ010000177.1:0-7415 GCA_039812945.1 Shinella sp. | reverse complement strand
AGTCTCCGGATTGCTCGTCAATAGTCCTGTCGCCGTTCAGATAATGCGACTCACCGGCCAAGACAATGCAACAAAGCCATGCCGGGCGATAGAGCCTGCCCGCACCGGCGCGAAACAGGGTAAATGCCGGACGTCTTACGCCCCGGCGGGCGGCGTCACGCGCACGCGCTCGCCATGGGCCGCCTCCGTCTCCGGCTCGACATGGATGGCGATCTGCGCGCCCGGCTGCACGGCGCGGATGGCGTCCTCCAGCCGGTCGCAGATCTCGTGCGCCTTGCCGACCGGCATCGCCGCCGGCACGACGAGGTGGAAATCGACGAAGGTCGCCGCCCCCGCGCGCCGGGTCTTGAGGTCATGAACGCCGAGCGAGCCCGCGCCGCTTTCCGCGATCGCCGCCTTGATCGCCTCGGCCTCGTCAGTCTCGACCGCACGGTCCATCAGCCCGTCGACCGAATGGGCGATGACCTTCCAGCCCTGGTAGAGGATGTTGAGCGCGACCAGCACCGCCAGCAGCGGGTCGAGCACCGGATAGCCGGTGGCGATGGCGAGCACGAGGCCGACGAGCACGCCGACCGAGGTGACGACATCCGACAGGATATGCTGGCCGTCCGCCGCAAGGGCCGGCGAGCGATAGCGCCGCCCGGCGCGGATGAGCACGAAGGCCCAGGCGGCGTTGATGGCGCCCGCCGCGAAGTTGATGGCAAGGCCGAGGGCCGGCGCGTCCATCGGCGCGGGCGCCAGCACGGCCGGCAGCGCCTCCTTGACGATGAGCAGCGCGGCCACGACGATCAGCACGCCCTCGAGGACCGCCGAGAGATACTCCGCCTTGTGGTGACCGAAGGGATGCGTCTTGTCGGCGGGCCTGGCCGAATAGCTGACCGCCGCGAAGGCGACGATGGAGGCCACCACGTTGACGCTCGATTCCAGCCCGTCCGAGAGCAGCGCCACCGAGCCCGTCACCCACCAGGCGACGAGCTTCAGCCCCATCACGCCGAGCGCGAGCGGAATGCTCCACAGGGCGAGCTGCTTGACCTTTTCCGAATTTTCCATGCCGCTCTCCGTGCGCATGCAACCGAGTTGCAAGAAGCCTGGTCCATCAACGCAAAACCGCGCGCACGGGGACGTGCACGCGGTTCTTCACTTGGGACCCGTATCGGCCAGTCCGGCCGATTTGTCAAAGCCTCAGGCGGCTTTTACCTTGGCTTTCTTCGACAGATGCGCCACGACGTTCTCGATCATGCGCATGCCGGCGTCCTGGCCGAGCGTCATGATCGATTCCGGGTGGAACTGCACCGCGGCCACCGGCTCGCTGGCATGCTCGATGCCCATGATCGTGCCGTCCTCGCTCTCCGCCGTGATGATGAAATCGCGCGGCAGCGTCG
Organism: Shinella sp.; assembly: GCA_039812945.1. Taxonomy (GTDB): domain Bacteria; phylum Pseudomonadota; class Alphaproteobacteria; order Rhizobiales; family Rhizobiaceae; genus Shinella. The sequence goes on along the minus strand of JBDHSZ010000177.1, from coordinate 6,033 downwards.
CCGGATCGGCGAAGATCGAGTGGTAGCGCCCGACCGTCACCTCCTTGCCGAGGCCGGAGAAGACGATGCCCGGCTCCAGCACGCGGATGCGCGAGGGTTTTCCATGCATGGGGATCGCGAGCTGGCGCAGCTCCCCGCCATAGGCCTCGGCAAGCGCCTGCAGGCCGAGGCAGACGCCGAAGAGCGGCAGGCCCCGCGCCCGCGCCTTGCGGATCGTTTCCTTGCAGTCGAAATCCTTCGGGCTGCCGGGGCCGGGGGAGAGCACGACGAGGTCCGGCTCGATGCGGTCGAACACCTCTTCGGCGACGGGCGTGCGCACGGTCGTCACATTCGCGCCGGTCTGGCGGAAGTAATTGGCGAGCGTGTGCACAAAACTGTCCTCGTGATCGACGAGCAGGATTTTCACGCCCGTGCCCACGGCCGCGACGTCGCGCTGGACCTTTGCGGAATTGCCGGACTTGGCGTCGCGGATGGCTGCGATCATGGCGGAGGCCTTCAGTTCGGTTTCGGCTTCTTCTTCTTCCGGGTTGGAATCGTAGAGCAGGGTCGCGCCGGCCCGCACCTCGGCGATGCCGTCCTTGATGCGGATGGTGCGCAGCGTCAGGCCGGTGTTCATGTCGCCGTTGAAGCCGACCATGCCGATCGCCCCACCATACCATGCGCGCGGGCTCTTCTCATGCGCCTCGATGAAGCGCATCGCCCACAGTTTCGGCGCGCCGGTGACGGTGACGGCCCAGGCATGCGAGAGGAAGCCGTCGAAGGCGTCCATGCCGTCGCGCAGGCGTCCCTCGATATGGTCGACCGTGTGGATGAGGCGCGAATACATCTCGATCTGCCGGCGGCCGATGACCTTGACCGAGCCGGGCTCGCAGACACGGCTCTTGTCGTTGCGGTCGACGTCCGAGCACATGGTCAGCTCGGATTCGTCCTTCTTCGAATTGAGCAGCTTGAGGATCTGTTCCGAGTCGGCGATCGGGTCGTCGCCGCGCTTGATCGTGCCGGAGATCGGGCAGGTCTCGATGCGGCGGCCCGACACGCGCACGAACATTTCCGGCGAGGCGCCGACGAGATATTCCTGATTGCCGAGATTGATGAAGAAGGAATAGGGCGAGGGGTTGATCGCCTTGAGGCGGCGGGAGATCTCCGAAGGCCTGCTTTCGCAGCGCTCGAAGAATTTCTGCCCCGGCACGACCTCGAACAGGTCGCCGCGCCTGAAACTTTCCTTCGCCTTGACGACGAGCTCGGCATATTCGCCCGGGCGATGGTCGCCGTGCGGCGGGATGGTGTCGACGGTGCGGAACGGCTCGGCGGCGATGGCCTCGCCCTTGCCTTCCGTTGACAGCCCGCCTTTGGCGAAGTCGTAGCGGTCGATCCAGGCCTTGGCGGCATAGTGGTCGACGACGAGGATCTCGTCCGGCAGGAAGAGGACCATGTCGCGCTGGTCGTCCGGCCGGGTGAGCTTCAGGTCGATGGCGTCGAACTGGAAGGCGAGGTCGTAGCCGAAGGCGCCGTAGAGGCCGAGGCTGGCGTCCTCGGCCGAATGGAAGAGGTCGGTGACGGCGCGCAGCACCGTGAAGACCGTCGGCATCTTCGAGCGCTCCTCCTCGGTGAACACCCGGTCGGGCAGCTTCACGTCGAGGTCGAGGCGGCTTGCCGTGCGGCTGCCGAGCGCCAGCTCCGGCACCTCGGCGAGGCGGTCGGCGATCAGCGAGAGCAGCACCTCGCCGCGCGCATTATAGGCCTCGATCCACACGGCGCGGCCGAAGGAGGAGATGCCGAGCGGCGGATCGACGACGGCGGTGTCCCAGCGCGTGTAGCGGCCCGGATATTCGTAGTTGGACGAGAAGACCGCGCCGCGCCGCTCGTCGAGCTTGTCGATATAGGCGGAGATCGCGTTGCCATAATCGGCCGCGCGGCGGCGGCGCGTGACGGTCACGCCGCCCCTGGTCTCATAGGCTTCGCCGCCGTCCGCAAGAATTTTCGTGGCCATTCCCCAACTCCGTTTCGGGCCCGGCTTTCCCAGGCGGCCGAACACAAAAAAGCCGCCTCGAACTTTCCGGGCGGCTTGTCGTCTCAATCACGCATGACTGGTCAAGGCCGCCTCAGCGAGCCCACCACCAGCCAGAAAGGATGCGTGCGTTCATCATGGCGGGAATTGTTAGCGGCAGCCGGATCGACACGCAAGTCTTTCCTTACGGCCAGCCAAAAGAAACGGCGCCCGAAGGCGCCGTCGATGCATTTGGAGTTCGCCTAGAATTTGCGCGCGATCGAGACCTTGAAGGTGCGACCGGGCTCCGAATAATAGGCCTTGGGCTGGGCGGTCGAGGTCGACAGGTCGATATCCCGCCATTTCACGGCGTCATAATATTCCTTGTCGAAGAGATTATAGACACCCGCCGTTACGCGCAGTCCCTCGAACTGCTCCGGCTCCCACCAGCCGGTCAGGTTGACGATGCCGTAACCTTCGGGCCGGAAGGTCGCGTCAGAGCGATCGCTGACGGCGGCGACGCCGATCAGGCTGGTGTCGACGCCCCAGGTTTCCGCCGAATAGCCGACGCCGAGGATGCCCTTGAAGGGCGGGATGCTCGCAAGCTTCTTGCCCGTATCGCGATCTTCACCGTTCGCGTAGGCGAAGGATGCGTGGACATTGAAGCCGTTGGCGAAGGATTTGTGCACCCGTCCCTCGAAACCGAATATCCGCACGCGGTCCAGGTTGACATAGGTGGTCGAGCCCCACGGATATGCGGGATCGGCGTAACTCGTCTCCGAATTGATGAAATTCTTGTACCGGTTGTAGTATGCCGTGACACGGCCGCCGAAATCGGAATCGCCGATATTCGCACCGATCTCGAAGCCGTTGCTGGTTTCGGATTTCAAATCGGGGTTGCCGATCACCTGGTACATCGGCGGCGTGGAATAGTTCATGTAGAGTTCGTTGGCGTTCGGAGCCTTGAAGGCCATGGACCACTGCGCGAACAATTCAAGCTGCGAATTCACCTCATAAGCCGCGCGCAGCTTCGGCGAGAACTGGTAATCGCTGTTGCCGGCCGGCAGAGCGAGATAACCGCTATTGGCCTTGTAGGCAGCCGTCTCCTGCGGACTGTAGTCATACCAATCGAAGCGCAGGCCGGGCGTCAGGCTGAAGCCGGTATCGCCGAACGAGACCTTGTCATCGACGAAAAGGCCGATCCGATACGCATCGACATCGGGCATGTCCGCCTGGTTGGTATGGTGGAAAGCGCACGAGCCGGGCGGCGGAACCATCGTGTCGCAGACATCGCGCCCCGCGGAATACTGGCCGTACTTGGAGAAGGACAGGTTTCCGCCCACCGTGACATCATGCACGGTCGTGCCGAGGTCGAACTGGTTGCTCAGCGAGCCGACGACGCCGAAGCTGTTTTCATCCATGTCGTTCCCGCGATACCACGGCCCGGCCAATGCGCCGGTGCGCACGCCCTGGACGGAATTGTCGCTGACGACCTGCTGCCAGTAGAGCGTGGCATCCGCGCGGTCGATCGGTCCCGACAGGTCGGGGGCCTCATAGCGATAGTCGAGCGAAACGCGATTGCGCTCGCGCTCCTTGTCGCTATCGAGGTCCGTGTAATTGCGGGCGAGTTCATCGGTCTTGAGGTCGGTCTCGGTGTCCTTGCGGAAGCGTTCCGCCGTCAGGCCAACCGTATGGCCGCCGCCGAGATCGTGGCGGACCTTGAAGAGAAAGTTCTGTTGATCGTAATCGGCCGGATTCGGCAGGGTACGGGTTGCCCCGAGACTATCGACGGAACCCTTGTTCTTCGTTTCGTGGCCCCGCTTGTATCCGCCCTGGAAGAGAACCGAGGTATCCTGAAAACGCTTGGCGAACGCCACCCAGGCGCCGATCGACTGATCGGCGCTGTCATAGGTGCTCTTGACGAGGCCGCCGAAATCCTTGCCTTCGGCGATGAGATCGTCCGCTTCGAGCGTACGCAGCAGGACGGCCCCGCCGAGCGCACCGGAACCCGCACGGCTGGAATCCGCGCCGCGCATGATGTCCACCGTGGAAATCGAGGAGAAATCATAGGTGTCGACGCCGCCGTCGCCGCGCGTCGAAGAGCCGAGCGTCGTGGCCGGGCCTGCCTGGCGCGCATCGTTGACCAGGTAGGGGATCGGCACGCCGTCTATGCTCGTCAGAACGCGATCCGCCTCGAGGCCACGAATATTGACCCCCGAACCGTCAAAACCGGTCCCTACACCCGGCTCCGTCGTGTTGCCGAGGTCCGTGATGCTGGTGATTTGGCGCTGCTCGATGTCTGCCGCGGTGGTTTGCGTGGCAAGCGGCGTGTCAGCAACGGAATCAGCCGAGGAAACGCGCTTTCCCTTCACCACAATCGGCTGCAGGTTGGTGCTGTCACCCGTCGAGGCGGCGCCCCCATTGGCGGCATCCTGCGCGAAGGCACCGGTGGAAAGCGAGAGCACGGCCAGGGCCGTGCAAGCCAGAAGTGCGGAACGGGAAAGCCGAGCCTGCATGTCCATCCTCTAAGATCAGCTCGCGCGGCATCGTTCCGGCGCGGAATGCGCGCCAGCGCTCAGCCATGCGGAAATATGGCGAAATCGTGGTCGGGCCTTGCGCCCGCCCCATCGCTATGAAACATGATTAAACTTGTCAACATAAAAAACATGACTTTATCAGTCACCTAATGAGGACGCGCCGGGCTGTCACATAATTGCCGATTTTCAAATCGGGAGAGGCCGCCCTCCGCCTGCTTCCCGCGGGATCGTCCACAGCGCCGGAATCCAGCCCCTTCCGCGCAACCAAATCGCCCGCCCGGCGTTTCCCCGCCGATATCCGCAGCCGGGAGATGACCCATCGCCACGTTCCGCCGCCTGTCCCTTCTCGCCGCCGCCCTCGTGCTCGCCGGCGCCGCCGAGCTGCCGGAGGAGGGGCCCTTGCCTGTCCGCCGGCCCGAAGGGCAGGTCGTGGGGCCTGTGAAGGACAAGGTCGGGGAGGAGGCGGAGAAGGCCAGGGAGCGGCCGCGGGAGGACGAGCGGGAACAGGCGGACTGCCGGGCGGCGCTGAAGCGGATCGGGGCGGTTTTCGAAGGGGCGCCGGCCGTCGAGGACGGCAAGGCTTGCGGCATCGTGAAGCCCGTCCTGCTGAAGGGGCTGCCCGGCGGCGTGGCGGTCGAGCCGGCGGCGACGATCCGTTGCGACACGGCGCTGCAGCTCGCCCGCTGGCTGGAAGGGTCGGTGAAGCCGGCCGTCGCGGCCGCCATGCCGGGGGAGGCGGTCGTCGGGCTCTCGCAGGCCTCGGCCTATGTCTGCCGCAACCGCAACGGGGCGACGGAAGGCAGGATTTCCGAACATGCCTTCGGCAACGCCATCGATATCGCCGGCTTCGCGCTGCGGAGCGGCAAGACGATCACCATCCGTCCGGCCGACAAGGACGCCACGCTGGAAGGCGCGTTCCAGCGCGCGATCACCGAGGCCGCCTGCCTCTATTTCACGACGGTGCTCGACCCCGGCAGCGACGCCGCCCACCAGAACCACCTGCATCTCGACGTCAAGGAGCGGCGCGGCGGCTATCGCTATTGCTGGTGAGCCGGCCGGCCGCGCGTTCAGATGCTCTGGGAAACCGCCTCGGCTATGCGCTCCAGGTCCGGGTCGGCCGAGGGTCCGACCACGACGAAGGCGGCGTTGCCCTTCTGCCAGGAGATGAGGCCGATATCGTCGCGGATGCTTTCCGTAAGCGCCGTGCCGGCCTCGACCGTGTCGCTCTTGAGGAAACAGATCGCGAAGATCTCGTTCTCGGCGTCGCGGTAGAGAAGCTGCGCGGTCGGCTTGCCGCCGGCCACCAGCAGGCGCGCGCCCTCGAAGGTGAGCTTCTGGGCGGTGAGGTCGGGCACGGCGAAATCGATGCCGGTGCTCGCCGAAAGCCATTCGACGATATGGGCCTTCTCGCTTGCCGGCACTTCCGCGAGGTGGCGCGCCTGGCGCGAATAGATGCGGTGATAGTCGGCGATGTCGTCGAGCCAGAGGCGGGCGGGCGCCGCCTGCGTG
>JBDHSZ010000176.1:0-7476 GCA_039812945.1 Shinella sp. | reverse complement strand
ACCGGCGCTATCGCCGCCTCTACCCGGCGATCCGCGCCGCCTATTGATCAACGAACCCGAGAGGAGACACCCATGGCCACCGGCTTCTTCGGCGATATCGCCAAGGTGAAATATGAAGGCCCCGAGAGCACCAACCCGCTCGCCTTCCGCCACTACGACCCCGACGAGATCGTCCTCGGCAAGCGCATGGAGGACCATCTGCGCTTCGCCGTCGCCTATTGGCACAGCTTCGTCTGGCCGGGCGGCGACCCCTTCGGCGGCCAGACCTTCCAGCGCCCGTGGTTCGAGGATTCCATGCAGGCGGCCAAGCTGAAGGCCGATGTCGCCTTCGAGTTCTTCCAGCTTCTCGGCGTGCCCTTCTACTGCTTCCACGACGCGGACGTGCGGCCGGAAGGCAAGGATTTCGTCGAGAACACCAAGAACCTCAACGAGATCGTCGATTATTTCGAGAAGAAGCAGGCCGAGACGGGCGTCAAGCTGCTCTGGGGCACGGCGAACCTGTTCTCCAACCGCCGCTACATGGGCGGCGCGGCGACCAATCCGGACCCCGACGTCTTCGCCTTCGCCGCCGCGACGGTGAAGACCTGCATCGACGCCACCCACCGTCTCGGCGGCGACAACTACGTGCTGTGGGGTGGGCGCGAAGGCTACGAGACGCTGCTCAACACCGATCTCGGCCAGGAGCTCGACCAGCTCGGGCGCTTCGTCAACATGGTGGTCGAGTACAAGCACAAGATCGGCTTCAAAGGCGCGATCCTCATCGAGCCGAAACCGCAGGAGCCGACCAAGCACCAGTACGACTACGACGTCGCCACGGTCTACGGCTTCCTGCGCAAGTACGGTCTCGAGAACGAGGTGAAGGTCAATATCGAGCAGGGTCATGCGATCCTCGCCGGCCATTCCTTCGAGCACGAGCTGGCGCTCGCCAATGCGCTCGGCATCTTCGGCTCCATCGACATGAACCGCAACGACTACCAGTCCGGCTGGGATACCGACCAGTTCCCCAACAACGTGCCGGAAATGGCGCTGGCCTTCTACCAGGTCCTCGCCGGCGGCGGCTTCACGACGGGCGGCACGAATTTCGACGCCAAGCTGCGCCGCCAGTCGATCGATCCGGCGGATCTCCTCATCGGCCATATCGGCGGCATGGATTGCTGCGCGCGCGGCCTGAAGGCGGCGGCGAAGATGATCGAGGACAAGGCGCTCTCCGGCCCGCTCGCCGAGCGCTATGCCGGCTGGCAAAGCCCCGAGGCGCGGCAGATCCTTGCCGGCGGTTCCTCGCTGGAGGCGCTGGAAGCCTATGTGCGCGGCGGCAACGTCAACCCGCAGCCGCGCTCCGGCCGGCAGGAGTTCCTGGAGAACGTGGTCAACCGCTACGTCTGATCCGCTCACCTTCCGGGGTCGGAGACGAGGGGCGCCTGCGGGCGCCCCTTTTCGTTCCGATAGCCTTACGTTACGTAAGTTATATTTGGCGTTGCTGCGGATTGTACTCGGCGCGGTCGGTATCGGCCGTGCAACGGCGCGTGCCGGCGGGATAAAATCATCGACGCTTGTTTTTCATCAGATTTTTATCCAGCGCCGCCCTCCGATCTATAACGTTTGTTTACCGTCTATCATGAAAAATCACGACAGACGGAGGGCTTGGATCCCGATTCGGGACTTGCATCGGTCGCCATTCCAACAGACGAGGATTTGCCGATGTCGGCGCAGGATGCCAAGACCCAGCAGTTGAACGAGCGTCTCCAGTTCGTCGAATTCGACGCCGGCCAGCGCGACGCGCTGAAACGGGCGCTGCCCACCATCTCGGGCTCGCTCGACGGTGCGATGGACACCTTCTACGCCAAGGTGCGCGCGACGCCGGAGACGGCCCGCTTTTTCGCCAGCGAGACGCTTATCCAGAGCGCCAAGGGCCGGCAGGTCAGGCACTGGGAGCTGATCGCCTCGGCGACCTACGACGCGCGCTATGTCGACGCCGTCACCACGATCGGCAAGGTCCACGCCCATCTCGGCCTGGAGCCGCGCTGGTATATCGGCGGCTATGCGCTGGTCCTCGAAGCGATCGTCGAAAGCGTCATCAACAAGCATCTCGAGGGCTTCATCTACCGCAAGAAGGCGGCGGCGCTCGGCGAGGAGATCACGGCGATCGTCAAGGCGGCGCTGGTCGACATGGACTATGCGATCTCGGTCTATCTCGACGCGCTGCAGGAAGAGCGCGAGAAATCCGAGGCCGCGCGGCAGGCGCTGAATGCCGAGCAGGAGGAGGCGCTGGACGTGCTCGACGCCTCGCTGACCCGGCTTGCCGGCGGCGACCTCACCGCCTCCATCACCCAGCCGCTCGCCCCGCAGTTCGAGCGGCTGCGCTCCAATTTCAACGCGGCGATCGACAAGCTCGACGACACGCTCGGCGCCATCGTGACGGCGGCGGACGACGCGGCCGGCAATTCCGGCGAGCTGGTCACCGCGACGGACGACATGGCGCGCCGCACCGAGCAGCAGGCGGCCTCGCTGGAAGAGACCGCCGCGGCCGTCGAGGAGATCACCACCATTTCCCGCGAGGCGGCCGGCCGCGCCGAGGAGGCCCGCCGCGACGTCGGCAGCGCGACGGAGGAGGCCAAGCGCTCCGGCGAGGTCGTCGAGCAGGCGGTCGCCGCCATGAGCGCCATCCAGGAATCCTCCGGCCGGATCACCCAGATCATCGGCGTCATCGACCAGATCTCCTTCCAGACCAACCTTTTGGCGCTCAATGCCGGCGTCGAGGCGGCGCGGGCCGGCGAGGCGGGCAAGGGTTTCGCGGTCGTGGCGCAGGAGGTGCGCGAGCTGGCGCAGAAATCCGCCGAGGCGGCCAAGGAGATCAAGACGCTGATCGACAAGTCCTTCGCGGACGTGCAGCTCGGCGTGTCGCTGGTGCACCGGACCGGCGAGGCGCTGCATCATATCGGCGAGCAGGTCGTGCATATCAACAACCATATCGCCGCCATCGCCAGCTCCGCCCGCGAGCAGTCCGCCGGCATCTCCGAGATCAACTCGGCGGTTGGCAGCATGGACCAGATGACGCAGCAGAACGCGGCGATGGTCGAGCAGACCAACGCGGCGACGCACAATCTCATGCAGATCAGCACGACGCTGAAGGGGCTGGTGGACCGGTTCACCGTGTCGGCGGCGCGCAGCCAGCGGGCGGCGCGGCCAGCGCAGCGGCGGTATGGGTGACGTTGTCATTTGAGGCGTGCCCCTCACCCTAACCCTCTCCCCGCAAGCGGGGAGAGGGGACGCACTCCAATGCGGTGTCAGTAATTTGGGAAAACGGTGCGGCATATCCCTTCTCCCCGCTTGCGGGGAGAAGGTGGCCGGCAGGCCGGATGAGGGGGAGATGCAGGCGCGCGCGTCGCGGAAGAGGAGCCCTCCTACCGCCTCAAGAACCGCCGCGCCGGCCCGGTCACCGAATTGCGCACGATGAGGTCCGGCGTCAGCAATATCTCCGCATCCGGCGGCTCGCTGCCGGAAAGCAGCTCCAGCAGCAGCGCCATGGAGGTCTTGCCGATGGCGGTGCGCGGCTGGCGGACGGTGGTGAGCGAGGGCGACATGAAGGTCGCCTGCGGCACGTCGTCGAAGCCCGTCACGGAGAAATCGGCCGGAATGTCGTAGCCGCGCGCGCCGAGGCCGATCATCACGCCGATCGCCGTCTGGTCGTTGACGCACATGAAGGCGCTCGGCAGCGTGTCGCGCATGAAGAGCTGCTCCAGCGCCAGGCGCCCGCTCTCGATGGTGCCGTCGCCCTCGATGACGATGCGCTCGCCGGCGGGAACACCCGCCGCGTCCAGCCCCTCGTCATAGCCCTGCCGGCGGCGGCTATAGGCAAGGCGGGTGCGCGAATCGCCGATGAAGGCGATCTTGCGATGCCCCTCGGCGATCAGCAGGTCGACGGCCTTGCGCGCGCCCTCGATATCGTCGACGCCGACATAGGGGATGCCGCCGTTATAGACCGGCTCGAACACGCCGACGCTGGGCGGCAGGCGGGCCGTCATGCTCTGGTGGCCGAAGGGCAGGATGCCGGTGAAGAGGATCAGCCCCGCCGCCTGGTTGGAATTGAGGAATTTGAGATATTCGAGCCCTCGCTGCGGGTCGCTCTGCGTATGGCCGATCAGGATGCCGTAGCCATGCGCGCGGGCCTCGTTCTCAAGGCCGATCAGGATGTTGGAGAAGTTCGGGTCGCCGATGTCCGGCGCCACGACCAGGATCATGTTCGACCGGCCGAGCCTGAGGCTGCGCGCCATCGCATTGGTCGTGTAGCCGGTGATGGCGATCGCCTGGTTGACCTTCAGCCGCGTCGAATTCGCCACCTTCTCCGGCGTGTGGATCGCCCGCGACACGGTCGCGATCGAGACCTGCGCGATACGCGCTACATCCTCGATCGTGGCGGGGCTGGACGTCGACAAGCTGGCTCTCACTTAGCGTTGGCAAGTCCGGAAAGCGGCCCGGAACTGCATCGAACAAACGAAGTGCGGGACACTACACAGACTGGCCCGAGGGTCAAACTGCGCTCGGTGAAAATTCCTGATATCCCATGATGTAAACCTTTACATAGATCGTGTAAAGGTTTACATCATCTCCAAGCGGTCGAGGAGCCGCAGGGAGGAAATCGATGAATCCGGACGCTGCCGACGGGGCTCCCGTCGTCCTTGCCGCACGCCGCATCTCCAAGTCCTTCAACGGCGTGCAGGTGCTGTTCAGCGTCAATTTCGAGCTGCGCGCCGGCGAGATCCACGCGCTGATGGGCGAGAACGGCGCCGGCAAGTCGACGCTGGTGAAGATCCTCTCGGGCTTCGAGCAGCCGACATCGGGCGATATCCTGCTGGACGGCCAGCCGGTGAAGCTGCCGCCGAACGGCCAGGCCGAGGCGCTCGGCATCGTCATCATCCACCAGGAATTCAACCTCGCCGAACATCTCACCGTCACCGAGAGCCTGTTCCTCGGCCGCGAGGTCACGCGCTACGGCGTGCTGGACCGCAGGTTCATGCGCGCCGAGACGCGCCGCGTGCTCGACCAGCTCGGCTCGCATGTCGACGAGAACGCCCTCATCAGCTCGCTCTCCATCGCCGACAAGCAGATGGTGGAGATCGCCAAGGCGATCAGCCGCGATGCGCGCATCATCTTCATGGACGAGCCGACCGCCGTGCTTTCCCGCGAGGAGGCCAACTACCTTTTCCGCCAGGTGCGGAAGCTCCGCGATGAGGGCACCTCCTTCGTCTTCGTCTCGCACAAGCTGGACGAGGTGATGGAGCTGACCGACCGCGTCACCGTGCTGCGCGACGGGCAATGGGTGAAGACCGCGCCGACGAATATCCTCGACGGCGAATCCATCGCCCAGCTCATGGTGGGGCGCGAGCTTTCCAGCCTCTACCCGGCCAAGCAGGAGCCGAGCGTCGACGAGGACGTCACGCTATCGGTGTCGGGGCTTTCGACGCATTATGTGAAGGATGCCAGCTTTGCGGTGCGCAAGGGCGAGATCCTCGGCTTTTCCGGGCTGATCGGCTCGGGCCGCACGGAGCTGATGGAGGCCGTCGCGGGCTTGCGCCCGCGCTCTTCCGGCGAGGTGTCGATGCGCGGCGAGAGCGTTCCGGCCGGCGACGTGCATGCCGCCAACCGGGTCGGCATCGCCTATATGACCAAGGACCGCAAGCACAAGGGCCTGCTGCTCAACTCGCGCATGACGGCCAACCTCACGCTGCAATCGCTCGACCGGCACGGCCAGTACGGCTATCTCAGCCCGAAGAGCGAGGCGGCCGCGCTGGAGCGGGCGCGCCGGCGCTTCGATATCCGCGTGCGCGACGGGCGCGTCGTCGCCGGCCGCATGTCGGGCGGCAACCAGCAGAAGCTGCTGCTCGCCAAGGTCATGGAGACCGAGCCGGACGTCATCATCATCGACGAGCCGACGCGCGGCATCGATGTCGGCACCAAGCAGCAGATCTACCACTTCATCTCGGCGCTCGCCCGCGACGGCAAGTCGATCATCGTCGTCTCCTCGGAGATGCCGGAGATCATCGGCCTGTGCACGCGCGTCGCCGTCATGCGGGAAGGGCGGATCGTCGGCATCCTCGAAGGCGAGGAGATCTCCGAGCAGGAGATCATGCGCTATTCGGCGGGCCTGAAGAAGAAGACCGCGGCCTGAACCTGCCGCCAGCTACGAACCATGTCGGGGAAGACCATGAGCGAAGACGCAGTCGAGACGAGGCCGAGGGGAAGAAGCTGGCGGGACGTGGACCTTCGGGCCGTCGCGCCCTTCGCGGCGCTGGCGCTGCTGCTCGTCGTCGGCGCGCTGGTGAACCCGAATTTCATCGGCCTCACCAACCTTGCCAACGTCGCCACGCGCAGCGCCTTCATCGCCATCATCGCCGTCGGGGCGACCTTCGTCATCTCGTCGGGCGACCTCGACCTTTCGGTCGGCTCGATGGTGGCCTTCGTCGCCTCGATCATGATCCTCTTCATGAATTCCGGCGTGATCGCCGATCCCGGCCTGATGCTGGCGGCCGCCATGGCGCTCACCGTCGTCATCGGCGGGGCCTGCGGGCTTGCCAACGGCCTCATCACCACGGTCGGCAGGATCGAGCCCTTCATCGCCACGCTCGGCACGATGGGCATCTATCGCGGCCTGACGACCTGGCTGTCGCAGGGCGGGGCGATCACCCTGCGCGAGCCGGAATTGCAGGCGCTCTACCGGCCGGCCTATTTCGGCTACATCCTCGGCGTGCCGGTGCCGATCGTCGTCATCCTCGTCGTCACGGCCATCGCGGCCTTCGTGCTCTACCGCACGCGCTACGGCCGCCATGTCGTGGCGGTGGGCTCGAACAGCGACGTGGCGCGCTATTCCGGCATCCCGGTCAACCGGGTGCGCACCATCGCCTTCGTCATCCAGGGCCTGTGCGTCGCCATCGCGGTGTTGCTCTACGTGCCGCGCCTCGGCTCCACCTCCGCCACCACGGGCATCCTGTGGGAACTGCAGGCGATCACCGCGGTCGTCGTCGGCGGCACGGCGCTGAAGGGCGGGGCGGGCCGTGTCTGGGGCACGATCTGCGGCGCCTTCATCCTCGAGCTGGTGGGCAACATCATGCTGCTCTCCAACTTCATCAGCGAATATCTGATCGGGGCCATCCAGGGCGCGATCATCATCATTGCGATGCTCGTCCAGCGCTCGCTGGTGCGGAAGTCGTAAGTACAGCCGGGTCCACAGGTCGCCCGGCCTCCAGTGAAGACCTGATTTGGGAGGATAACCATGCGCAAGAAACTACTCGGCCTGACGGTCGCCGCCATGGCGCTCATCGCCGGCGCCGTCCATGCGGAAGACAAGAAGGTGACGATCGGCGTGTCGATCCCGGCCGCCGACCATGGCTGGACGGCGGGCGTCGTCTACCATGCCGAGCGCGTCGCCAAGCTCCTGATGGAGCGCAATCCGGGCCTCAACGTCATCGTCAAGACCTCGCC
>JBDHSZ010000175.1:0-7484 GCA_039812945.1 Shinella sp. | reverse complement strand
GCCTCCATCGGCTTCGACAAGAAGCTTTACGCCCAGGACATCCGCGGCTCAAAGGCGCATGCCGAAATGCTCGCCCACCAGGGTATCATTTCGGCGGAGGATAAGGACAAGATCGTTCACGGTCTCGACACGATCCTGTCAGAGATCGAGGCGGGCGCGTTCGAGTTCTCGCGCAAGCTGGAAGACATCCACATGAATGTCGAGGCGCGGCTGGCAACGCTGATCGGCCCCGCCGCCGGACGCCTGCACACCGCCCGCTCGCGCAATGACCAGGTGGCGCTCGATTTCCGCCTCTGGGTCAAGGAGGAGCTGCAGAAGACCGAGAAGGCCCTGACCGGCCTGATCGCCGCCTTCCTCGACCGGGCGGAGGAGCATGCCGAGACCGTCATGCCCGGCTTCACCCATCTCCAGACGGCGCAGCCCGTGACCTTCGGCCACCATTGCATGGCCTATGTCGAGATGTTCGGCCGCGACCGCCAGCGCGTGCGCCACGCCATCGAGCATCTCGACGAGAGCCCGATCGGCGCCGCCGCCCTTGCCGGCACCGGCTACGCTATCGACCGTCACATGACGGCCAAGGCCCTCGGTTTCCGCGAGCCGACGCGCAATTCCATCGACACGGTGTCGGATCGCGATTTCGCGCTGGAATTCCTCTCCCTCGCCGCCATCGCCTCGGTGCATCTGTCGCGTCTTGCCGAAGAGATCGTCATCTGGTCGACGCCGCAATTCGGCTTCATCCGCCTGTCGGACGCCTTCTCGACCGGCTCCTCCATCATGCCGCAGAAGAAGAACCCGGACGCCGCCGAGCTGGTGCGCGCCAAGACCGGCCGCATCAACGGCTCGCTGATCGCGCTGCTCACCGTCATGAAGGGCCTGCCGCTCGCCTATTCCAAGGACATGCAGGAGGACAAGGAGCAGGTGTTCGACGCCGCCGAGAGCCTGGAGCTCGCCATCGCGGCGATGACTGGCATGGTGCGCGACATGGCGATCCGCGCGGACCGGATGAAGGCGGCGGCGGGTTCGGGCTATTCCACCGCCACCGACCTTGCCGACTGGCTGGTGCGCGAGGCGGGCCTGCCCTTCCGCGACGCCCACCACGTCACCGGCCGCGCCGTGGCGCTCGCCGAGAGCAAGGGCTGCGACCTCGCCGAATTGTCGCTCGAGGAGCTGCAGGCGATCCATGCCGCGATCACCGCCGATATCTTCAACGTGCTGACGGTGGAGGCATCGGTCGCCAGCCGCAGGAGCTACGGCGGCACCGCGCCCTCCGAGGTGCGCCGGCAGATCGCCTGGTGGCGCGAGCGGAACTGATCAGCGGGCTTGCAGGACTCATCAGCAGAAACAGGGTGCACAAGATTTGGCGATTTCGCTAAAGATGGAGCCCACCGATTACCGGATATCCAGGGAACGCTTCATGACACGCATCGATATCGGCAGGCTCGCTCTCGTGCTTTGCCTTTCCGCAGCGGTTCTGACCGCCTGCGGCCGCAAGGGCGATCTCGAGCTGCCGGCCGCAAAGCCGGCGGTGAAGAGCATCGACGGCACGCCGGCCGGGCAGGACGGGGAGAAACGCTTCCTCCTCGATCCGCTTCTCTAATCTTCTGAACGGACGGCAACCGTGAACCATTTCGAGCATCGCGACGGCATCCTCCATGCGGAGGACGTGCCGGTCCCGGAGATCGCCAGGGCGGTCGGCACCCCCTTCTACGTCTATTCGACGGCCACGCTGGAGCGGCACTACAAGGTGTTCTCGCAGGCCTTCGAGGGCGTCGACGCGCTGGTCTGCTACGCCATGAAGGCCAATTCCAACCAGGCGGTGCTGAAGACGCTCGCCCGGCTCGGCGCGGGCATCGACGTGGTCTCGGAAGGCGAACTGCGCCGGGCGCTCGCCGCCGGCGTTCCCGCCTCGCGCATCATGTTCTCCGGCGTCGGCAAGACGCCGCGCGAGATGGACCTCGCGCTGGAGGCCGGCATCTACTGCTTCAACGTCGAATCCGAGCCGGAGCTGGAGGTGCTGAACGCCCGCGCCGTCAAGGCCGGCAAGGTCGCCCATGTCTCCTTCCGCATCAATCCCGATGTGGACGCCCGCACCCATGCGAAGATCTCGACGGGCAAGAAGGAGAACAAGTTCGGCATCTCCTGGGAGCGCGCGCGCGCCGTCTATGCCCGCGCCGCGAGCCTGCCGGGCATCAAGGTGACCGGCATCGACATGCATATCGGCAGCCAGATCACCGAGCTGCAGCCCTTCGACGACGCCTTCCGGCTGCTGCGCGAGCTCGTCGAGACGCTGCGCGCCGACGGTCACGTGATCGATCACGTCGATGTCGGCGGCGGCCTCGGCATTCCCTACAAGACGGACAACGCGCCGCCGCCGCTGCCGGACGCCTATGCCGAGATCGTCAAGAACCAGCTCAAGGGGCTGGACTGCAAGATCGTCACCGAGCCCGGCCGGCTGATCGTCGGCAATGCCGGCATCCTCGTCACCGAGGTCATCTATGTGAAGGACGGCGGCGAGAAGACCTTCGTCATCGTCGACGCGGCGATGAACGACCTCATCCGCCCGACGCTCTACGAGGCGTGGCACGAGATCCAGCCGGTCGTCATCTCCGCCGCCAATGCGCCGCGCATCCGCGCCGACGTGGTCGGCCCGGTCTGCGAGACGGGCGACTATCTGGCGCAGGACCGCGAGATGGCGCAGCCGAAGCCGGGCGATCTCATCGCCGTCGGCTCCGCCGGGGCCTATGGTGCGGTGCAGGCCGGCACCTATAACAGCCGCCTTCTGATCCCCGAAGTGCTGGTCAACGGGGCGGAATTCCACGTCATCCGACCGCGGCCGTCCTATGACGACCTGATCGGCCTCGATTCGCTGCCGGACTGGCTCGCCTGAGGAAAAACCCTTCGGGCGCGTTCACCTTTTCGCGCGCGCCCTCGTCTTCGCCACAAAGCATGGTATCCTTTGGCGGTGACACCAAGCGGCGGAGAAGAGTGGACGATGGCGATCGAACGGCAGCGCGAGACGGGGGCGACCGGTAATCCGCTGGCGCGCCGGCTTGCGGGAAAACGCCTTGCCGCCCGCGCCGTCCTCTATGCCGAGGCGCTCGCGCCGCGGCTGCTGCCGATCCTGCTGCTGGTCACCGGCTTCCTTGCGCTCGTCTGGTTCGGCTATTTCCGCCATGCGCCGTTCTGGCTGCATGTCGCGACGCTTTGCGCCTTCGGGCTCGGCGTCCTCGTGCTCGTCTTCCGCCTGCGCGGCATCGACTGGCCGTCGGTCGACCGGGCCGACCGCATGCTGGAGGCGCGCAACGCGCTCGCCCACCAGGCGATCCGCGTGCAGGACGACCGGCCGGCGACGGGCGACGCCTTCGCCGAGGCGCTCTGGCGCGAGCATCAGGCCCGCATGGCGCGGATGGTCGGCGCGCTGCGCACCGGCGCGCCCGCGCCCGATATCGCCCGCCATGACCGCCATGCGCTGCGCGCCGTGCCGGTGCTGCTCGTGGCCATCGCCTTCGCCTTCTCCTATTCCAACCGCGGCGGCCTCCTCGCCGATGTCGTGACCTTCCGCGCGCCCGCCGAGGCGGCGCCGGACATGCGCATCGACGCCTGGGTGACGCCGCCGGCGCATACGTCGAAGGCCCCGGTCTTCCTCACCGGCAACGGACAGGGCCAGCCGGCCGAGGCCGCGAAGGGCGAGATCCGCATTCCCCAGTTCAGCGAGCTGACCGTGCGCGTGACGGGCGGCAGCGGCGGCGAGCAGGTGAGCTACCAGGCGGCGGGCGAGGAGACGGCGACGGCCATCCGGCCCGAGGAGGAAAAGCCGAAGGACGCGAAGGAAGAGGATGCGAAGACCGGGGACGCGAAGACCGGGGACGCGAAGACCGGGGCCAAGGTGCCCGTCGCGACGGCCGACGCTGCCCGCACGATGCGCCACAAGATCGTCAAGGACGGCACGCTGACGGTCGACGGGCGGAGCTGGGCCTTCTCCGTCATCCCGGACCGCGCGCCGGAAATCGCCTTCGACGGCGTTCCGAAGCGGACGGTGGCGGCGGCGCTGGAGATCGCCTTCATCGCCAAGGACGATTACGGGCTGCAGGAGGCGCATGCGGAGATCGTGCCGGTCGACCAGCCGAAGGAGGCCCGCCCGCTCTATCCGCTGCCGGAATACCGGCTCGACCTGCCGCGCCGCGCCGCGCGCGAGGCCAGGGGCACGACGAGCCGCAACCTTTCCGAACACCCGCTTTCCGGCAAGCGCGTGAAGATCACCCTCGTCGCGAAGGATGCGGCGGGGCAGGAAGGACGCAGCCAGCCGGTGGAGATGGTGCTGCCGGCCAAGGCCTTCTTCGAGCCGCTGGCCGCCGCCGTCGCCGAGCAGCGGCAGGTCTTCGCGCTCGACGCCAACCAGTTGCCCCACGCCGTCGCGCTCAACGAGGCGCTGACGATCCGGCCGGAGGAGACGATCCCCAACCTCACGCATTTCCTGCTGCTGCAATCGGCCCATGCGCGCATGAAGCTTTCGCGCACCGACGACCAGTTGCGCGAGACGGCGGATTATCTCTGGGAGATCGCGCTCGGCATCGAGGACGGCAACCTGTCGCTCGCCGACCGGCGGCTGCGCGAGGCGCAGAAGGCGCTTTCCGAGGCGCTGGAGCGCAATGCCTCGGAGGAGGAGATCGCCGGGCTGATGAAGGAGCTGCGCGAGGCGATGCAGGCCTATATGCAGGAACTCGCCCGCCAGGCCGCCAAGAACGGCCAGCCGCAGCAGAATGCCCAGCAGCAGGGCCGCGTGCTGCGCCAGCAGGACTTGCAGCGCATGATGGACCAGATCGAGAATCTGGCCCGTTCGGGCGCGCGTGACCAGGCGCAGCAGATGCTGTCCGAGCTCCAGCGGATGATGAACAACCTGCAGGCCGGCCGGCCGCAGCAGGGGCAGGGCCAGCAGAACGACGCCATGCGCCAGCAGATGGACAAGCTCGGCGAGCTGATGCAGAAGCAGCAGCAACTGATGGAGCAGACCTTCCAGCTCGACCAGGCGCTGCGCGACCGCCAGATGCGCGGCGATCCGATGCCCGGCGAGGAGGGTGAGCAGTCACAGCAGCAGCCGGGCGACAACGGCGGCGGCCAGCAGCCGACCGACCGGATGACGGCCGACGAGCTGCGCGATGCCCTGAAGAAGCTCCAGCAGCAGCAGGACGCGCTCGGCAAGCAGCTCGGCGAGCTGCAGCAGGCGCTGAAGGGCATGGGGCTGGAGCCGGGCGAGGGTTTCGGCCAGGCCGGGCGCGAGATGAAGGGCGCGTCCGAGGCGCTGGGCGAGGGCCAGGGCGAGCCGGCCGTCGGCAGCCAGGGCCGGGCGCTGGAAGCGCTGCGCCAGGGCGCGCAGAGCATGATGAGCCAGATGCAGGCGATGGGCGAGGGGCAGGGGCCGGGCGAGGGCATGCCGCAGGCCGGCCGCAACGGCCGCGACCCGCTCGGCCGCGAGCGCAGCGTCAACGGCCAGGGTCCCGAATTCGGCGGGCCGACGAAGGTGCCGGAGGAGATCGATATCCAGCGGGCCCGCGAGATCCTCGACGAGATCCGCCGTCGGCTCGGCACGGGCGCCGTGCCCGGCATCGAGCGGGATTATCTGGAGCGGCTGCTCGGGATCCGCTAGCCTCTCGCGATCAGGCGGCCAGCGCCTGCGCCACGGCGCGGCGGATATCCGGCAGGCTGAAGGGCTTGCTGACGACGTCGACGATCTTCGAGGCGAGGTCGTCGGCGCGCTCGCGCTGCTCGGCATAGCCCGTCATCAGCAGGATCTTCAGCGCCGGATGGGCGGCGGACGCCTTGTGGGCGAGTTCGATGCCGTCCATGACGGGCATGCGGATATCGGAGAGCAGGAGGTCGAAGCCGCCCTGCGTCAGGGCGTCGAGCCCGGCGGCGCCGTCCGGCGCCTCGGCGGTCTCATGGCCGTCCAGCCGCAAGGCGCGCGCCACGAAGATGCGCAGCGAATCCTCGTCTTCGGTGATCAGGATCTTCGCCATGGTTTCCCCTTTCGGTCAGTCTCGTCTGAAAAGACCAGACTTTCCTTGTCGATCGGTAAACGCCCGACAGGGGATTTTGGAGCGGCCTACTCTGCGTCGCCCGTCACGACGCCGACGAAGGGCAGTTCGCGGAAGGCATAGGCGACGTCCATGCCGTAGCCGACGACGAAATGGTCGGGACATTCGAAGCCGACATATTCGGCCTCCAGGTCCGTCTTGCGCTTCTCGCGCTTGTCGAGCAGCACGGCGACGGTGACGTTGCGCGCGCCGCGCTCATACATCAGTTCCTTGGCGTAGCTGAGCGTGCGGCCGGATTCGAGGATGTCGTCGATCAGCAGGATATCGCGGCCGTGCACGTCGCTGTCGATGTCCTTGATGACCTTCACGCCCTGCGAGACCGTGCCGCTGCCGTAGCTCGACAGGGTGATGAACTCGACTTCCGGCGCAAGGCCGGCCGCGTGCAGGGCGCGGGTGAGGTCGGCGGCGAAGATGAACGAGCCCTTGAGGACCGCGATGACGAGGAGGTCGTTGGTCGGGCCGGCGGCGATCTGGGCGGCGAGCTCCTCGTTGCGCCTGGCGATCTGCGCGGCATCGTAAAGCGTTTCGATCTTCTTTCCGCGGACAATCTGCATCGCGAGACGGCTCCTTCGTGGCGCTAAAGCAGCCGATTAGCACAGTCAGTGCGGCGGCGCATCCTCGCCGGCAAAGGAAACCGAGACTTTCGGCACTTTTCCGCCGCCGTGCGGAATGCGCAGCGAGAAGTGCTCGCTGCCGCCGGGGGCGAGCGTCGCGGCCTTGAGCGCGACCCGGCGGCGCAGCGTGCCGTCGGCTCCCTCGACGCGGATCTCGATAGGCGGAAGCGCCTGCGCGCCGTCGCTCGCATTGTCGATGCGGCCATAGACGGACAGCACCTTCATGCCGTTCCGGTCGTCGATTACGGTGCTGATATCGGCAAGGCGCAGCGGCGCGCCGGGCGCGCCGGCGGGGAGCGCCGCCATCAGCGCGGAAAGGCCGCCGGCATGGGCGAAGACGAAGAGGAAGGCCGCCGTGACGAGACCGGCGAAGGCGCGGCCCGGAAGGCGCTGCAGGCCCGCTTCGAAGAGACGGGCGCAGGCCGCCAGCAGCCGGAGCAGCCTATGCCCGGCCGGCGGGCTCGACGTTGCGGGCCGCGCCGGGCGGCGATTGTCGTTGGAGGTGCGAATCACCACGAAATCGGCGTCGACCGCCTCGAGACGGGCCGGAACGGCGCGCGCGTGTTTCTGCGCCGGGGGCTTCGGCTCCGGGGGAAGGAGATCGACCCGGCCCTTGGCCTGCTGCTTCGCTCTGAAGGCGTTCATCGCCACCTCCCGCTGGCCGGCTTTCGCAAAATCAGGGGCGAAAAGTCGGGCATTGAATGAAATCCTTACGAAACGTAAACCATACTGGTTAATGCTTCGGAAACCTGACCGTGAAAGAGCCGCTTTCCTGTGC
>JBDHSZ010000174.1:0-7528 GCA_039812945.1 Shinella sp. | reverse complement strand
TCCTGCCACTGGGCGAATTCCTGGCCCATGAACAGCAGCTTCTTGCCGGGATAGCCCCACATGAAGCCGTAATAGGCCCGGAGATTGGCGAACTTCTGCCAGTCGTCGCCGGCCATCTTGGCGATCAGCGAGCCCTTGCCGTGCACCACCTCGTCATGGGAGAGCGGCAGCACGAAGTTCTCCGTGAAGGCGTAGAGGAGGCCGAAGGTCATGTCGTTGTGGTGGAACTTGCGGTGCACCGGCTCGCGCGAGAGATATTGCAGCGTGTCGTGCATGAAGCCCATGTTCCACTTGAAGCCGAAGCCGAGCCCGCCCTCGTGGACGGGATGGGAGACCTTCGGCCAGGAGGTGGATTCCTCGGCGATCGTCAGGATGCCGGGATGGCCGGCATAGACATGGCGGTTCATCGATTGCAGGAAGCGCACCGCCTCCAGGTTCTCGTTGCCGCCATATTCGTTCGGCACCCATTCGCCGTGGTCGCGCGAATAGTCGAGATAGAGCATCGAGGCGACCGCATCGACGCGCAGGCCGTCGAGGTGGAATTTCTCGGCCCAGTAGAGCGCGTTGTTGATGAGATAGGCGAGCACCTCGGCGCGGCCGAAATTGTAGATCGCCGTATTCCAGTCCGGGTGGAAACCCTGCCGGGGATCGGCATGCTCGTAGAGCGCGGTGCCGTCGAAGCGGCCGAGGCCGTGGGCGTCGGTCGGGAAATGCGCCGGCACCCAGTCGAGGATGACGCCGAGGCCGACCTTGTGGCAGCCGTTGACGAAGCGGGCGAGACCTTCCGGCTCGCCGAAGCGGGCGGTCGGCGAATAAAGGCCGGTCGTCTGGTAGCCCCAGGACGGGTCGAAGGGATATTCGGAGATCGGCAGGAACTCGATATGGGTGAAGCCCATGTCGACGCAGTAGGGGATGAGGCGGTCGGCCAGCTCGTCCCAGCTCAGGAAGCTGCCGTCGTCGTGCTTCTGCCAGGAGCCGGCATGGACCTCGTAGATCGAGATCGGCTGGCGGCGGGCATCCGTGGCGGCCCAATGGGCAAGATGCGCCTCGTCCTCCCAGTCCTGCGCGATCGGCCCCGTCGTCATCGAGGCGTTGTTGGGGCGCAGCTCCGAGCGGCGGGCGAAGGGGTCCGCCTTCAAGGGCAGGACCACGCCGTCGATGCCGACGATCTCGTATTTGTAGGCATGGCCCTCGGTGATGCCGGGCAGGAAGATCTCCCAGATGCCGGTGTCGCGGCGCAGGCGCATGGCGTTGCGCCTGCCGTCCCATTCGTTGAAATTGCCGACGACGGAGACGCGCTTGGCATTGGGCGCCCAGACGGCGAAGTGGAAGCCGTCGACGCCGTCGAGCGTCATCGGATGGGCGCCGAGCTTGTCGAACAGGCGAAGGTGGGAGCCCTCGCGGATATAGTAGTCGTCCATCGGCCCGAGCACGGGGCCGAAGCTGTAGGGGTCGATGACGATCCATTCGCCGCCCTCGTTGCAGGCGCGGTAGCGGATCGGCTGGAGTTTCCTGACCGAGACCTCGCCGGCGAAGATGCCGGCCGGGTGGAGCTGCCTGAGGGTGCCGATCTCCTTGCCGCCGAGCGTCTCGGCCGTCACCTCGGCCGCGCCGGGCAGGAAACAGCGGGCGACATAGGTGTCGCCGCCCGCCGCCCCGCCGACCGGATGCAGGCCGAGCACGGCGAAGGGGTCCCAATGCCGGCTTTCCAGGATCGCGTCTATGTCCGCCTTCGCCAGAAGCTCTGACGGTGTTTCCGTCGTGCCTTGTTTCGGCGGTGTGGTCATCAAGCTCTCCAGATGTCCTTGGCGTATTGGCGGATGGTCCGGTCGGAGGAGAACCAGCCCATGCGGGCGGTGTTCCGTATCGTCTTCGAATACCAGGACGATTTGTCGGTCCAGATGGCGTCGACCTTGCGCTGGGCCCTGGCATAGGCGTCGAAGTCGGCCGCCACCATGAACCAGTCGTGATTGTAGATGCCGTCGACGAGGCCGGTGAAGCGATTGCGGTCATCCGGAGAGAAGACGCCGGAGGAGATCGCCGCCAGCGCCTGCGACAGCTCGCGCGACTGCTCGATGATGGCGCGGGGATTGTGCCCCTCGGAGCGCACCCGCGCGACTTCTTCCGCCGTCATGCCGAAGATCACGATGTTCTCCGCGCCGACATGGTCGCGCATCTCGACATTGGCGCCGTCCAGCGTGCCGATGGTCAGCGCGCCGTTCAGCGCGAACTTCATGTTGCCGGTGCCCGAGGCCTCCATGCCGGCGGTGGAGATCTGCTCGGAAAGGTCGGCGGCCGGCACCATGATCTCGGCGAGCGAGACGTTGTAGTTCGGCACGAAGACGACCTTGAGCAGGCCGCGCACGGCGGGGTCGTTGTTGATCACCTTGGCCACGTCGTTGGCGAGCTTGATGATCAGCTTGGCATTGTGGTAGCTCGGCGCCGCCTTGCCGGCGAAGAGTTTTACACGCGGCACCCAGTCCAGTTCGGGATGCGAGCGGATCTGGTCGTAGAGTGCCACCGCCTCGATGATGTTGAGGAGCTGGCGCTTGTATTCGTGGATGCGCTTGATCTGGATGTCGAACATCGCCGCCGGATCGAGGCGCACGCCCATGCGGCTGCCGACGAGATTGGCGAGGCGGTTCTTTTTCTCGCGCTTGATCGCGGCGAAACGCTCCTGGAAAACCCGGTTGTCGGCGAAGGCGTCGAGCGCCGTCAGCGCCTCGGCGTCGTCCATGAAGCCGTCACCGATGGATTCGCGGATCAGGTCGAACAGGCCCGGATTGCACTGCATCAGCCAGCGGCGCGGGGTGATGCCGTTGGTCTTGTTGTTGATGCGGTCCGGATAGAGCTTGTGCAGGTCGGCGAACACCGTTTCCTTCATCAGGTCGGTGTGGAGCGCCGAGACGCCGTTGATCGAATGGGAGCCGACGAAGGCGAGGTTGCCCATGCGCACGCGCCGCTCGCCCGTCTCCTCGATCAGCGAGATATTACGGATGCGCTCGTCCTCGAAGCCCTTTTCCTTGCGCGCCTCGACGAGGATCTTCGCGTTGATCGCATAGACGATCTGCATGTGGCGCGGCAGCAGGCGCTCGAACAGCGGCACCGGCCAGCTTTCCAGCGCCTCGGGCAGCAGCGTGTGATTGGTGTAGGCGAAGGTGCGGCGGGCGAGGTCCCAGGCGAGGTCGAAGTCGAGGCCGTGCACGTCGGTGAGGAGGCGCACCAGCTCGGCGACCGAGACGGCCGGGTGCGTGTCGTTGAGCTGGATGGCGACGGCGTCCGGCAGCGAGGAGAAATCCGGGTACTGCTGGAGGTGGCGGCGCAGGATGTCCTGCAGCGAGGCCGAACAGAAGAAGAATTCCTGGCGCAGGCGCAGTTCCTGGCCGGCGGGCGTGGCGTCGGCCGGGTAGAGCACGCGCGTCAGGCTCTCCGCCTTGTTGCTCTCGCGCAGCGCGCCGATATGGTCGCCGGCATTGAAGGCGTCGAGCAGGATCGGGTCGATCGGGTTGGCGGCCCACAGGCGCAGCGTGTTGACGCGCCGGGCATGCCAGCCGACCGCCGGCGTGTCATAGGCGGTGGCGATGACGCGCTCGGCCGGCTTCCAGACGAAGCGCTGCTTGTCCTCGCCGATATTGATCGTCTCGACGGCGCCGCCGAAGCCGATCTCGTAGGAGCTTTCGCGGCGTTCGAACTCCCACGGATTGCCGTGGGCGAGCCAGGTCTCCGGCAGCTCGACCTGCCAGCCGTCGGCCATCTGCTGGCGGAACAGGCCGTGCACGTAGCGGATGCCGTAGCCATAGGCCGGCACGTCCACCGTCGCCATGCTCTCCATGAAGCAGGCGGCGAGGCGGCCGAGGCCGCCATTGCCCAGCGCCGCGTCGGGCTCCAGCTCGGCGATGACGTCGAGGTCGACGCCGAGCGAGGCGAGCGCGTGGCGCATCTCGTCGAGGATGCCGATATTCGTCATGGCGTCGCGCATCAGGCGGCCGATGAGGAATTCCAGCGAGAGATAGTAGACGCGCTTGGCGCCGGTGGAATAGGTGCGGCGCGTCGAATCCATCCACCGGTCGGTGATGCGGTCGCGCACGACGAGGATCGCCGCCGTCAGCCAGTCATGCGGCTTGGCGACCTTCGGATCCTTGCCGATACGGTATTTAAGGCGTTCCAGAAGCTCCGTGGCAAGCTGTTCTCGGTCCGATGACCGGGGGGCGGGGGCAAGGTCGTTGTTGGTTACCCGGTTCGTCATCAGTGAGCTTGGCCCTCTCGCATTGCTTGCGTTCGCTTCGGCGAAAATCGCGTTTAAATCAATTTATGCATCTATCCGAAGCGCTTGCAATATGCCTTTTCAAGAAAGGGCGCATGCATTTTCGACATGTCTGAAACAGGCGGAAAACAGCGAAAGGCCCGCCGCGCGGGGCGCGGCGGGCCGGAATGGGATCCGTGTTTGCGGTGCTACTTGGTGAGGCGCGAGATCAGCATGGCGGCGCGTTCGCCGATGGCCTTGAAGGCCGCGACCAGTTGGCCCATGTCCTCGGCGGCGAAGTAATTCTCGGACGAACTCACGCAGGCCTGCAGAAGCTTCTGGCCCTTTCCGCCCTTGGGAGCCATGAAAGCCACGCCGTAGACGACCATGCCCGCCGCCTTGGCCTTGGTGCAATAGTCCTTGGTCGTCGTGTCGTCCGAGCTGGCATTGTTGTTCCCGTCCGTCATCAGGATGAGGTACTTGGTGGGAGTCTGGCCGTTCTTCTTCTTGTGCTCGGTGTTCTCCGTCGATGCGTTCAGCTTGTCGTAGGCCGCCTTCGTCGCCGCGCCGGAGGCCGTGCCGCCGCCGCCGGAAAGGGCGTTGACCTGGGTGAGGGATGCGGTCGTTCCCCAGGCCAGGTTATAGGCCGTGTCCATGGAGCTGTTGTAGGAAACGGTGCCCGTGCGCACGTAGATCGTCTTCGGATCGGCCTTGTCGAGCTGGGCGAAGAGGCTTGCCGCCGCAGTCTTCAGCGCCTCGATCTTCTTGACGTAGCACGGGCTGATCTGCTGGTTGCTGAGCAGCCTGCCGCTCTCGTCGTATTGATAGCATCGCGCGGCGGTGCTCTTCTCGTTCGTGTTCGCGAGCATCGAGCCCGACTTGTCGAGAACGAGATACATCGACAGCGCGTTCTTCGATTCGGTCGCGCTCTCCGCCGAGCTTTGCGTGCTGAGCGTGCCGGTCGTGTGGCCGAGGAGCTGCGTGAAGACGGTGTATTTCACGGAATAGGTCGCGCCGACATTCACCTGGTAGGTCTTGCCGTTGCTCTCGCCCGTGGTTTCCTTGATGTCGATGACGGGGGCGGCGTCGATGAGGGTCTCGTCGCCCTCCTTGACGATCGACGAGGTGCCGCTCATCTGCAGGGCGAAAAGCTCGGCCGCGATGGCCTTCGCCTCGTCGGCGGTCTTGCCGTCGTTGGCCAGCGCGGAGGCCGCGGCGAGCGCGGCGGCGTCGGAGGCGTCCTGTAGCTCGGCTTTCGCCAGCACGATCTTGGTCAGGTCGATCGCTATGCCGCCGGCGGCCAGGATGACCGGGATGACCACGGCGGTCACCATCGCGAAATTGCCGGCGCGATCACGCAGGCCGCGGGACAGGATGTTCGATATTCCAGCCATCTTCGTCATGAGACTTCACCCACATCGTCATAATGTGGAGGAAAGCTAGCATCGAAGTGTTATTCAACGGTTCGGCGGCGTGGTATAGTTTTCGTAAAATTGCGACGATCCCCAAAGCCGGCCGCTTGCCGTTGTTTCCAAACGGGAATCTACGGCGCGGCGCGGACCGGGATGACGTCGACGGCCTGGCTCGTCTTGTGCTGGCCGTAGCCCTTCAGCACGCCGATGACGGGGGCGACGTCGGCATAGTCGCGGCCGTAGGCGACGACGATATGGTCGGCCCCGGCGGGCATGTCGTTGGTCGGGTCGAGCTCCATCCAGCCGTTCACCCGGCCGCACCAGAAGCGCACCCAGGCATGCATGGCGTCCGCCCCTTCCAGCCGCTCCTTGCCCGGCGGGGGGATGGTGCGCAGGAACCCGCTGACATAGCCGGCCGGGATGCCGAGGCTCCTCAGCGCGACGATCATCACATGGGAGAAGTCCTGGCAGACGCCGCGCTTCAGCTTGAAGGCCTCGCGCGGGGTGGTGTCGACGCCCGTCGCTTCGGGATCGTAGGTGAAGTCCTTGTGGATGCGGGCGCAGATCGCCGTCGCGGCGGCGCGGACCGTCATGCCGGGCCGGGCGATCCCCCGGGCATAGGCGGCGATCTCCGGGCAATCCTTCAGCCGCGGGCTGGGGCCGGTATAGTGGTGCGGCGAGCCGGCATCGAGCGACCAGCAGCCGGCGATATCCTCCGGCAGATCGGGGATGGGCGGGGAGAAATCCGCCGCCGGCTCCGGCGCCTCGACCTGCACGCGCGCCTGCATGCGGATGTCGAGGCGGTCGTGCTGGCTGCGGAAGAGGATGGCGCTCATCGGGTTGTCGAAGAAGTCGTGATGGTCGACGCGCTCGCCCGGGCCGGGGGTGACGCCGACCGTGCCGGCGATCAGCCGCTGGCGGCCGTCGATCGACAGCGGCAGCACGCGCACGATATGCCGGCCGCCGGAAACCGGCGTGTCGTAGAGGTAGCCGATATGGAGGTTGACGTCGTAGAGCATGGTGCCGGCGCCTCCTTCCGCTCAGCTCAGATAGGTCTGCGCGAGGATGTCGGAGAGCTTCTCGAGCTCGGCCTCCAGGCGCTTGTAGACGGCGTCCGTCATGGTCTCGGGCGTCATCACGGCCAGCCCCGCATGCAGGCGCATGGCCTCGCGGTAGAAGGGCGACATCTGGCCGTTGGCATAGGCGTCCGGCAGTTGCTCGATCTCGTTCTTGATCTCGTTGAGCTGGTAGAGGATCGAGCGCGGGTTGAGCGCGTCAAGCGCCAGCAGATCGGTGACGGTCAGGCGCGCGGTCGCCACGTTGTAGCGGCGGCGATGGGTCATGACGCTGTCGCCGATCTCCAGCAGCATGTCGAGCGCGCCGTCCGGCGCGTCCTCGCCGGACAGATGGCCGAGCAGGCGCGTCATGTGCAGGCCGCGTTCGAGATAGCGGCCGATGGAGAGGAACCGCCAGCCGGTGAAGCGGTACATGTTCTCGTGCACGAGGCCGGCGAAGCCCGCGAGCTTGCGCAGCAGCACCGTCATGGCGCGCGTCGCGTCGTCGCCGGGCTCTATGCTGACATGGAAGCGGCGGGCGGTCTTGGACAGGTCGTTGAGCGCCAGCCAGCCGTCCGGCGAGAAGCGGTCGCGGATGTTGCTGGCGGAGAAGACGGCGCTGTCGATGCTGCGGATGAGGCTTGTCGGCACGGCTTCCGACGTGTCGATGTCGAGGGCGTCGAGATAGTCGGTGACGTCCTTCAGCAGCGGCTGCGCGGGATCGGCATATTCGGCGTAGCGGCTGTGCCAGGCGCGCAGCACGCGCAGCGCCCCCTCCGCCCGCTCGATATAGCGGCCGAGCCAGAAGAGATTGTCGG
>JBDHSZ010000173.1:0-7542 GCA_039812945.1 Shinella sp. | reverse complement strand
TTCGATCCGAAGACCCCGTCCTGGCCGAACCGCGACCGCTTCGTCCTGTCGGCCGGCCACGGCTCGATGCTCCTCTATTCGCTGCTCTACCTGACGGGCTACGAGGACATCACCATCGACGAGATCAAGAACTTCCGCCAGCTCGGCTCCAGGACCGCCGGCCACCCGGAATACGGCCACGCCGCGGGCATCGAGACGACGACCGGCCCGCTCGGCCAGGGCATCGCCAATGCCGTCGGCATGGCGATCGCCGAGCGCAAGCTGCGCGACGAGTTCGGCTCCGACCTCATCGAGCACTACACCTATACGCTCGTCGGTGACGGCTGCCTCATGGAGGGCATCAGCCAGGAGGCGATCTCGCTCGCCGGCCACCTGAAGCTCAACAAGCTGATCGTCTTCTGGGACGACAACAACATCTCGATCGACGGCCCGATCTCGATCGCCGACTCGACCGACCAGCACGCCCGCTTCCGCGCAAGCCAGTGGCACACCATCGCCGTCGACGGCCACGATCCGGACGCCATCGCCGCCGCTATCGAGGAAGCCCAGAAATCCGACAAGCCGACCATGATCGCCTGCAAGACGACCATCGGCTTCGGCGCGCCGAACAAGGCCGGCACGCATAAGGTGCACGGCTCGCCGCTCGGCGCCGAGGAGATCGCCGCCACGCGCAAGGCGCTGAACTGGGAATCGGAAGCCTTCGTCGTGCCCTCCGACGTGCTCGACGCCTGGCGCCTCGCGGGCCTGCGCGCCACCAAGGCGCACAAGGAATGGGAAGCGCGCCTCGAAAAGACGGATGCCGAGAAGAAGGCGCAGTTCGTCCGCCGCTTCGCCGGCGAGCTCGAGGGCAGCCTCGATTCCGCCATCGCCGCCTATAAGAAGAAGCTCGCCGAGACGAAGCCGAACCCGGCCACCCGCAAGGCTTCCGAGGACGCGCTGGAGGTCATCAACGGCGTGCTGCCGGAGACCATCGGCGGCTCGGCCGACCTGACCGGCTCCAACAACACCAAGACCAGCCAGACGAAGTCCATCACCCCGAACGATTTCTCCGGCCGCTATATCCACTACGGCGTGCGCGAGCACGGCATGGCGGCGGCGATGAACGGCATGGCGCTGCACGGCGGCCTCATCCCCTATTCCGGCGGCTTCCTGATCTTCTCCGACTACTGCCGTCCGTCGATCCGCCTTGCCGCGCTGATGGGCATCCGCGTCATCCACGTGCTGACGCACGATTCCATCGGCCTCGGCGAGGACGGCCCGACGCACCAGCCGGTCGAGCACATGGCGGCGCTGCGCGCCATCCCGAACCTGCTCGTCTTCCGCCCGGCCGACGCCACGGAAACGGCGGAGTGCTGGCAGCTCGCGCTGGAAAGCCACAACCGCCCGTCGGCCATCGCGCTGACCCGCCAGAACCTGATGCCGGTTCGCCTGGAATATGAGGAAGAGAACCTCTGCGCCCGCGGCGCCTACGACCTCGTCTCGGCCAGCGACGCGCAGGTGACGATCTTCGCCACCGGCTCGGAAGTCGAGATCGCCGTCAAGGCGCAGCAGGCCCTGTCGGCCAAGGGCATCTCCACCCGCGTCGTCTCGGTTCCCTGCTTCGAGCTCTTCGCCGAGCAGCCGGAAGCCTACCAGCAGGCGGTGATCGGCGATTCGCCGGTCAAGATCGCCGTCGAGGCCGGCATCCGCCAGGGCTGGGATCACTTCATCGGCTCGGACGGCATCTTCGTCGGCATGTCCTCCTTCGGCGCATCCGGCCCCTACAAGGAGCTCTACAAGCATTTCGGCATCACGCCGGAGGCCGTCGTCGCCGCCGCGGAAGCCAAGCTGGCCTGAGCGCCGCCGGGCGCGGCCAGCCGCCGCGCCCCCACCGCCCAACAGATTTTTCATAGGAGAGACCCGAAATGACTGTGAAAGTTGCCATCAACGGCTTTGGCCGTATCGGCCGCAACGTGCTGCGCGCCATCGTCGAGTCCGGCCGCACCGACATCGAGGTCGTCGCCGTCAACGACCTCGGCCCGGTCGAGACCAATGCGCATCTCGTTCGCTATGACTCCGTCCACGGCAAGTTCCCGGGCACCGTCACCGTTTCCGGCGACACGATCGACGTCGGCCGCGGCCCGATCCGCGTCACCGCCATCCGCGACCCGAAGGAACTGCCCTGGGGCGACGTCGACATCGCGCTGGAATGCACCGGCCTCTTCACCACCAAGGAGAAGGCCTCCGCGCACCTCGCCAACGGCTCCAAGCGCGTCATCGTCTCGGCCCCGTGCGACAATGCCGACAAGACCATCGTCTTCGGCGTCAACCACAACACGCTGACCAAGGACGACCTCGTCATCTCCAACGCCTCGTGCACGACGAACTGCCTTGCGCCGGTCGCCTACGTGCTCGACAAGGCCTTCGGCATCGAGAAGGGCTACATGACGACGGTCCACTCCTATACGGGTGACCAGCCGACCCTCGACACCATGCACAAGGACCTTTATCGCGCCCGTGCGGCGGCCCTGTCGATGATCCCGACCTCCACCGGCGCGGCCAAGGCCGTCGGCCTCGTGCTGCCGCAGCTCAAGGGCAAGCTCGACGGCTCGGCCATCCGCGTGCCGACCC
This sequence comes from Shinella sp., assembly GCA_039812945.1. Lineage (GTDB taxonomy): Bacteria > Pseudomonadota > Alphaproteobacteria > Rhizobiales > Rhizobiaceae > Shinella. The sequence continues at coordinate 4,932 of JBDHSZ010000173.1, read as the reverse complement.
CGAACGTCTCGGTCGTCGACCTGAAGTTCGTGCCGAAGCGCAACGTCACCGCCGAGGAAGTCAACGCCGCCATCAAGGAAGCCGCCGAAGGCGAGCTGAAGGGCATCCTCGACTACGTCACCGGCCCGCTCGTCTCCATCGACTTCAACCACGACAGCAACTCCTCGAACTTCGCCGCCGATCAGACCAAGGTCCTCGACGGCAACCTCGTGCGCATCCTGTCCTGGTACGACAACGAATGGGGCTTCTCCAACCGCATGTCCGACACCGCGGTCGCGATGGGCAAGCTGATCTGACGAAAACGGTATCGCGTCCGCTACCGGGCGCGATACTCCCTTCTGCCCTGCCGGGAAAACCCGCTTCTCCTCCACCGTCATCCTCGGCCTCGTGCCGAGGATCTGCCGACATATCGGAAATCGAGACGTCGCAGATGCTCGGGACAAGCCCGAGCATGACGGAAGAGAGGGTGCCGGCCTTGCATCAGTTTGGCCCGGGCAAGCTGCGTCCGGGCGTTTTTCTCGACCAGACGTCCCATTCAGGAGCCGCGCCATGACCTTCAAGACCCTCGACAACCTCACCGACATCGCCGGCAAGCGCGTGCTCGTCCGCGTCGATCTCAACGTGCCGGTCAAGGACGGCAAGGTCACCGATGCGACCCGCATCGAGCGCGTCGCGCCCACCATCCGCGAATTGTCGAAGAAGGGCGCCAAGGTCGTCCTGCTCGCCCATTTCGGCCGTCCGAAGGGCACGGTCGTCGCCGACATGTCGCTGGAGCAGATCCTGCCCGCCGTGAACGGCGTCCTCGGCGCCGAGGTCCGTTTCGCGTCGGATTGCATCGGCGAAAAGGCCGCGTCCGCCATCGCCGCCATGGCCGACGGCGACATCCTGCTGCTGGAAAACACCCGCTTCCACAAGGGCGAGGAGAAGAACGACCCGGACTTCACCGCAGCCCTCGCCGCGAACGGCGACATCTACGTCAACGACGCCTTCTCGGCCGCCCACCGCGCCCATGCCTCGACGGAAGGCCTTGCCCATCTCCTGCCCGCCTATGCCGGCCGCACCATGCAGGCCGAGCTGGAAGCGCTGGAAAAGGGCCTCGGCAATCCGGCCCGCCCGGTCGTCGCCATCGTCGGCGGCGCGAAGGTCTCCACCAAGATCGACCTCCTGATGAACCTCGTGAAGAAGGTCGACGCGCTGGTCATCGGCGGCGGCATGGCGAACACCTTCCTCGCCGCCCGCGGCACGAATGTCGGCAAGTCGCTCTGCGAGCACGACCTCGCCGACACCGCCAAGCAGATCATGATCGAGGCCGCGACCGCCACCTGCGCCATCGTCCTGCCGGAGGACGGCGTCGTCGCCCGCGAGTTCAAGGCCAATGCCGAGAACGAGGTGGTCGACGTCAACGCCATCCCCGCCGACGCCATGATGCTCGACGTCGGCCCGAAGACGGTCGAGGCCGTCAACACCTGGATCTCGCGCGCCGCGACGCTGGTGTGGAACGGCCCGCTCGGCGCCTTCGAGATCGCCCCCTTCGACGCCGCGACGGTCTCCGCCGCCAAACATGCGGCCGCGCGCACGAAGGAAGGCAAGCTCGTCTCCGTCGCCGGCGGCGGCGATACGGTCGCCGCCCTCAACCATGCCGGCGTCGCCGACGACTTCACCTATGTCTCCACCGCCGGCGGCGCGTTCCTGGAGTGGATGGAAGGCAAGCCGCTGCCGGGCGTCGATATCCTGCGCCAGCAGAAATGACGCCAGGCCCTTGCGCTTCGCCGCCGATCGCCTACATTCTCCTTAACGTCAACGTAGAGAAAGGAAGGTGATCCAATGTCTAATGAGATTTCGGTCTTGGCTTCGGGCATGGGAATTGTGGTGAACGAAACGAGGCAGCCCTCGTTCTGATCCCGCCTTCCTTCGGGCTGCAAGGCCCGGGTCCGCACCGGACCAAACCTCATGGGGGCCACCTTCGGGTGGCCCTTTTGCATTCCGCTTTCGTCACGGCCGGATGAGCACCGTCAGCATCATCAGCGCGATGGCGACCACCGCGATCTTCCAGAAATCCGCACGCCGCCGCAGCCCCGGCAGGCCGATGGGGCGGATGAGATGCAGCAGCATGGCGGCAAGAAGCAGCGCGGGGAGGATTTTCGTCATGACGGCCTTTCTCGCTTCTTCCTGTCACACCCAGGACATTTTTCCAAGCGATCAGCGCATGGCGTGAAAATCGCCAAGGCGTCGCCTTTGCATCTGGCAATCGTCAACAGGTGCGCTATTGCTTTCCCATCGGCGAACCTGCGGAAATCACATGCGAAAAAACCTCCTATCCGTCTTTGCGCTTCTCATGGGGACGCTGTTCCTCTTCCTGGGCAACGGCCTGCACGGCCTGCTGCTGCCCATGCGCGGCGCCTTCGAGGGCTATGAGACGACGATGCTCGGCCTGCTCGGCACCTCCTGGGCGTCGGGCTTCGTGCTCGGCTGCCTGCTGGCGCCCACCGTCGTCAAGCGCATCGGCCATGTGCGCGCCTTCTCGGGCTTCGCCGCGCTGATCGCCATCATCGCGCTTTTGACGGGCATGCTGGTCGATCCCTTCTGGTGGATCGCGCTGCGCGCCGTCACGGGCTTTTCCATCGCCGGCACGTCGATGATCATCGAGAGCTGGCTGAACGAGCGCGCCACCAACGAAAGCCGCGGCCTGATCTTCTCGCTCTACATCGCCATCACGCTCATCGGCACCGTCGGCGGCCAGATGACGGTGGCGCTCGGCGACGTGACGACGCCGCTACTCTTCATGCTCGCCGGCATCCTCTACTGCCTCGCCATGCTGCCGACGACGCTCTCGACCGCCGCCTCGCCGCAGCCGCTCAAGCAGGTGAGGCTGGATATCCCCGCCCTCTTCCGCACCTCGCCCATCGCCTGCGTCGGCATCGTGCTGATCGGCCTCGCCAACGGCGCCTTCGGCACGCTCGGCGCGGTGTTCGGCGCCAATGCCGGCCTTTCCTCGGGCAATATCGCCATCATGATGAGTATCGCCATCTTCGCCGGCGCCGTCATGCAGCTTCCCGCCGGCCGCATCTCCGACCGGATGGACCGGCGCATCGTGCTCGCCGCGCTTTCGGCCATCGCCGCCGCCGCCGGCCTTGCGCTGTTCCTCTTCCAGCCCGCCTCCGTGCCGGTCCTCCTGGCGCTGACCGCGCTCTACGGCGCGATGGCCAACGCGCTCTATCCCATCGCCGTCTCCCACGCCAACGACTTCGCCAGCCCGGAGGATTTCGTGAAGGTTTCCGGCGGCCTGCTGCTGCTCTACGGCGTCGGCACGATCATCGGCCCCACCATCGGCGGCCCGATCATGTCGGCGGTCGGCCCCTATGCGCTCTTCATGGTCACCTGCTGGGCGCATATCCTGATCACCGCCTATGCGATCTTCCGCAGCCGCCGCCGCGCCGCCGTGCCGGCGGAGATGCGCGAGAACTACGCGACCCTCAACCACGGCACCCTCACCACGCCGGAAAGCCTTCAGCTTTCGCCCCGCGCCCTGCCCCATTCGCAGGCCGACGAGCAACAGGAGGAACGAGCCCCATGAGCCTCTTCGACGACGACCGCCCCGCGAAGAAGACCGCCCACGAGATCGGCAGCGACCTCTCGCTGCTTTCGGTGGACGAGCTTGCCGCACGGATCACGCTGCTGCGCGAGGAGATCGAGCGCCTCGAATCGGAGAAGGCGCGCAAGGGCGCGAGCAGATCGGCGGCCGAAAGCCTGTTCCGCTGACCCGCGCCGGATCGCCGCACCTTGCCGAAAAGACACAGGAAACGGCGAAGCGGCAATAGAGTTAACCGGCCGTTAAGCCTTACATGTTATTACTTGCGCATCCGGTCCTTCCGGCTTCAGACATTTTCTCCCTTAGGGGTATCGGTCTGATTTTTCTCCCTGTTTTACCTTGAGAGCCGCTTTCCGCGGCTCTTTTTTTATTTGCCGCAAGCCGGCCCGCGGGACCTGTCCCGAAAGAATTGTGGAGATTAACCCTTTATTAAGAATACCCTTGCGCGAATTGGGTTATGGCATCATCTTCTAGACATAGAGCGGCGAGGTGGAACACCATGGTCCGACCTTCCGTTACCTGCATGTGATGCGTTCAACAGGGATGAAACCATGTCCGAAAGAGGATTGAATACCGTCAGCTTCGCCGGCCATGCTGCGTCCTCGGCGCAGTTCAAGTCCCTGTACGCCGAGGGCATGGGTCTGGTCGAGGAGACGGCGAGCTATCTCGACGGCGTCGGCCGCCAGGCCTCCAAGGTCCTGCCGCGCATGGCCTCCGTGCTCTATGCGGCCGAATCCATGCGCCTCACCACCCGCCTGATGCAGATGGCCTCCTGGCTGCTGCTGCAGCGCGCCGTCAACAATGGCGAGATGAGCCGCGACCAGGTGCTTTCGGAAAAGAACAAGGTCCGCCTCGACGGCTTCAACGTCGACAAGACCGCGCCCGGCTGGAACGACCTGCCGGAAGCCTTCCGCGACCTCATCGAACGCTCGCTGCGCCTGCAGAACCGCATCGCCCTGCTCGACCGCGAGATCTACCGCCCGCAGGAGGTCCAGACCTTCCAGCCGGACAACCAGAACAGCGTCCAGGCCCAGCTCAACCTGCTGCAGACCGCCTTCGGCAACAACTGAGCGGCCCGCGCAGGAGCAGTATGGAACCCGGCTTCGGCCGGGTTTTTTGTTGCTTCAGTTTTGGCGAGAGTCGCCCCTCATCCCCCTGCCGGGACCTTCTCCCCGCAGGCGGGGAGAAGGGGCAGAACGGTGAGGTTTTCCTTCCTCTCCCCGCTTGCGGGAGAGGATGCCGGCGGCAGGTGAGGGGCTCTTGCAGACAACAAAAAACCCGGCCGAAGCCGGGTTTCTCAAAGAATCATCCGCAGGAAGCAGATTAGAGGCCAAGGCCTTCGA
>JBDHSZ010000172.1:0-7645 GCA_039812945.1 Shinella sp. | reverse complement strand
CGGCGAGACCGACACCAACGGCAACGTAACGAAGTTCAACTCGATCGCCTACACCTATGACGGCGGCACCTGGCGTGCAGGTCTCTCGCTCGACGAGATCGAAGGCGTGAACGACGGTATTCTTGTTGACCGCGTTGGTCACAACAACATCGGCGTTGCCGGTACGGTCGGCTTCTCGCTCGGCGGCGTGAACCTCGACGTTCTCGGCGGCTACGACAACGCTGCTGAAGAAGGCGCGATCCGCGGTATCCTGTCGGCAGAAGTCGGCCCGGGCACCCTTCAGGTCATGGGCATCTGGGCTTCCGACCCGAACGCTTACTGGGCTGCCTCCGAATGGTCCGTTGCTGCTTCCTACGCCTTCAAGGCCACGGAAAAGCTGACGATCACCCCGGCCGCTCAGTACTTCGGCGACCTGAACTTCGGTCGTGGCGTCGATGCCGACGCTTGGCGCGTTGGCCTGACCGTCGGTTACGAAATCGTATCCGGCCTGAGCTTCCTCGGCACCGTCGACTACAACAAGGTCGACATCGCCGGTGCTCCGGACGAAGACTTCACCCGCGGCTTCCTCCGCCTGCAGCGCGACTTCTAATCTGAAGTCGAGTTGAAGATCGACCCGCAGCCTCTTCGAGGCTGCGGGTTTTTCGTTTTGGGCTAAAGACGGTCCAGGAACGGCCTGACCCTGGCGAACAGGGCGGGGTGATGCAGCAGCGGGGCGTGGCCTTGGCCTTGCGCGGTCACCGTTTCGACGTTCGGGTCCTGCGCCGCCATGCGCGCGAGCGTCTCCTTCGAAAACAGCCGGGAATGTTCGCCGCGGATCGCCAGCAGCGGCTTTTGCGCCAGGAGGGCGAATTGCGGCCAGAGCGTCGGCAGCGGCTTGCTAAAGTCGATCGCCTGGAGCTGGTCGGCCAGCCTCGGGTCGTGGTCGGCGACGATGCAGCCGTCCTTTTTCCGGTAGATGGCATCGGCCATGTCCAGCCAGTCGGCGCGGGTCAGGGCCGGGAAGGTCGGGCCGTGGATGGCCAGCAGCGTGTCGGCCGCCTGCTCGAAGGTCGCGGGCTCGGAGCCCTTGGCGAGATAGTCGCGGATATCCTTGAGGCCCTCGGCCTCGATGGCGGGGCCGATGTCGTTGAGGACGGCGCCGGCGATGAGATCGGGCTGCAGGGCCGTCAGGACATGCAGGATCAGCCCGCCGCGCGAGGTGCCGACGAACAGCGCCCGCGTGATGCCGAGCGCGGCGCAGGCGGCGATGACGTCGCCGCATTCCACGGCGACATTATAGTTGGCGGCGTTTTCGTCATGGGCGGAGAGGCCGCGGCCGCGATAATCGAGCGCGACGACGCGGCGGGGGGAGGCCGGGTCCTGCGACAGGAGGAGGGCGAAGGCGTGGAAATCCCGCCCGTTCCGGCTGAGGCCCGGCAGGCAGACGACGGGCAAGCGGCTTTGTCCGCCGGCCGCGGGGCCATAGTCCCGGGCATGCAGTCGCAATCCGTCGGGGGCGGGGAAGAAACGGCTGGTGAAGTTCGTCATGTCGGGAGGCCTGCCTCTGGTCTGTGCGGGAGAGACTAGAGAGGCCCTGCGGTCCACGCAAGGGAGCGGCGCCTATCGTCCCATGCTCAGGTCGTGCACGATGTCGGCCTTCTGGCCGAGCCGGGTCTTGTAGACCTGGTAGTTCTCCATGACGCGCTGCACATAGCCGCGCGTCTCGGAGAAGGGGATGCGCTCGATCCAGTCGACGACCTCGTCGACGGGCTTGCCGCGCGGATCGCCGTAGCGGGCGATCCATTGCGGCACGCGGCGCGGGCCGGCATTGTAGGCGATGAAGGTCAGCACGTAGGAGCCGCCGAAATCGCTGATCTGCTCGCCGAGATAATGCGCGCCGAGCGTGGCGTTGTAGGCCGCGTCCGTCGTCAGCCGCTCCTTCGAATAGGCAAGGCCGTAGCGTTTCGCCACGCCCTGCGCGGTGCCGGGCATGAGCTGCAGCAGGCCCTGCGCGTTGGCGGGCGAGACGGCGGCCGGGTTGAAGGCGCTCTCCTGGCGGGCGATGGCATAGGCGAGCGCCTTGCCGGAGCCGGAGATATTGGCGCCGTCCGGGATGACGCCGATGGGGAAGGCCAGCGCCGCGACATCGATGCCGCGCCCGAAGGCGATCTTGCCGATCTGCAGTGAAAGCTGGTGGTTGCCGCCCTTTTCCGCCTGAGCGGCGAGCAGGGCGAGTTCGCCGGGGCTCATCAATTCGCCGGCAAGCGCCCGGTAGAGGCTGTCGCCGCGCCAGCCGTGGCCGGCCTCCTGCAGGCGGGCGATGGCCTGCACGGCCTCGCGCGCGTGGAAGCGCGCGCGCTCCTCCGGCGTCGGGCTCGGATAGGCGACGTTCAGCACCGTGCGGCCGAGCCGCGCGCCGGCGAGCTGGCCGTAGAAGGTGCCCGGGAAATTGGCCGCCTTGGCAAAATATTCCTTCGCCTCGCCGGGGCCGCCCTTTTCCGCCGCGCGGCCGAGCCAGTACCAGGCGCGCGATACCGAGAGCGGCCGGTCGGAGGCCTGCAGGATGCGCTGGAAATGTTTCGCGGCGGTCGTGGCGTCGCCAAGGTCGCGCAGCGCATACCAGCCGGCGTGGAATTCCGCCTCGACGATATCCGCCGGCTCCTGCGCGCCGTGGTGCGCGGCGACGCGGTAGGCGTCGCGGAAGTCGCCGAGATCGGCAAGGCCGCGGCTGACGATGCGCTGCTCGTTCCACCAGGCGCCGGGATTGACGAGGCGCGCCGCATCCTCCGGCATGGCGGCGAAGAGTTTTGCCGCCGCGCGGTATTCCTCCCTGTTGCGCAGATGGCGGATGCGCAGGAACGTATAGGCCGGGTCCTTGTGCCAGCTCGCATCCACCGCCTCGATCAGCGCGCCGGCCGTCCTGTTCTTGCGGATGACGGCGGCCCAGGCGCGATAGAGCGACTGCGCCTTGCCGAGGTCTGCGAAGCGCTGCGCCTGGTCGGCGCGGTCGCGGTAGAGCAGCATCTCCATGCGCGCCTTGTGATCGGCGGCCGCGAGCAGGGCGCCGAACTCGCCGAGGATGCTGCTTTCGATCTCCGCCGAGAGCGTCTCCTTCAGCCAGAAGGACCGCAGTATTTCCGTGGCGCGCGCCGCATCGCCCGTCGCCACGAGCGCCCGGCAGAGCACGATGGCGCCTTCCGCGGTTTCCGGCCGCGTCGTGCCGAAGGCGGCGAGCACATCGGCGGCCGGCGGGTTCTCCCGCGCCAGCGCCCGCTCGGAATGGAGGCGCAGCGCCTTCAGGCCCGGCCAGCCCTTGAGCTCGCGCTGGGCGCCGGCGATCTCCCACGACGGCACGCCGCGCTGGCCGGAGACGGCGATGGCCCAGGTCAGGATATGGCGGTCGAGGCTGTCGGCCGGCAGGCGGTCGCGGGCGAGGAGGGCGGCGGCCGCGTCGCGATTGGAGAGCGCGTCGAGGCCCTCGCGCAGCGCGGCGCTGACCGGCTGCAAGCTGTCGGCGCGCGGAATGGCGTTGGTGAAGACGTCCTTCGACGGCATGTCCGCGGCAAAGCCGAGCGGCTTCATCGCCGGCATCGCGGCGTTGTCCGCCTCGACGGGCGAGGAGGTGAGGGCAAGGCCGGCCACGCCGGCAAGCAGCAGGGCGCAGAGGGCGAAACTGTTCGTCGAGATCATGCTACATCCCGAATTCCTGATGGCCGGCGGCATGTCTGACCGTCATTGCCCGCCTGATCCCCGCTTGATCCTTGACAATCATTAACCCTTCGTTGCCTTAACGAAACCCTAATCGCGGCGCTCACCAAGCCGTGAAGACCGCCGTCTTCGGAGCGACGGATGATGGAAGACGGATATTCGTCCGCCCGCACCAATTCCGCCTCGCTCCTCTATGAAAAACGCCTGCCGCGCCGCTTGCCGCATGACGGTCACATGATTATTGTGCGGCAGCTTTCTAACCATGGAATACGGCCAAAGCATGTAAGCCGCAGGGCAGCTTCGGCCTCAGGAGTTCTCGATGTTCAAGGGATCCATTCCCGCTCTCGTCACCCCCTTCACCAATGCCGGCGCCGTCGACGAGGACGCCTTCGCCGCGCATGTGGACTGGCAGATCAGCGAAGGCAGCCACGGCCTCGTGCCGGTCGGCACGACGGGCGAATCGCCGACGCTGTCGCATGACGAGCACAAGCGCGTCGTGGAGCTCTGCATCAAGGTCGCCGCCGGCCGCGTCCCGGTCATCGCCGGCGCCGGCTCCAACAACACGAAGGAAGCGATCGACCTCGCCCAGCACGCCGAGAAGGCGGGCGCGGACGCGATCCTCGTCGTGACGCCCTATTACAACAAGCCGACGCAGAAGGGCCTCTTCGCGCATTTCTCGGCGATCGCCGGGGCGGTGAAGCTGCCGATCGTCATCTACAACATTCCCGGCCGCTCCGTGGTCGACATGACGCCGGAGACGATGGGCGCGCTGCACAAGGCGCATCCCTCCATCATGGGCGTCAAGGACGCGACGGGCAGGATCGAGCGCGTCTCCGAGCAGCGCATCGCCTGCGGCAGGGACTTCGTCCAGCTTTCCGGCGAGGACGCGACGGCGCTCGGCTTCAACGCCCATGGCGGCGTGGGCTGTATTTCCGTCACCGCCAATGTCGCGCCGCGCCTGTGCGCCGAATTCCAGAACGCCATGCTTTCCCGCGACTATGCCGGGGCGCTGGAATACCAGGACAAGCTGATGCCGCTGCACAAGGCGATCTTCATGGAGCCCGGCGTCTGCGGCGCGAAATACGCGCTGAACCGCATCCGCGGCCTCGACCGCACCGTCCGCTCGCCGCTGCTGTCCACGCTGGAGCCGGCCACGGAGGCGGCCATCGACGCGGCGCTTCGCCACGCCGGCCTGCTGAACTGACATGGCGATAAAGGCACGTCCGACGACGATCAGGAAGATCGTGGCGGAGAACCGCAAGGCCCGCTTCAACTACGAGATCCTCGATACCTACGAGGCCGGCCTCGTGCTGACCGGCACGGAGGTCAAGTCGCTGCGCGAGGGCAAGGCGAACATCGCCGAATCCTATGCCTCGGACGAGGACGGCGAGATCTGGCTGATCAATTCCTACCTGCCGGAATATCTGCAGGCGAACCGCTTCAACCACGAGACCCGCCGCCGCCGCAAGCTGCTGCTGTCCAAGCGCGAGATCCATCGCCTGCGCAACGCCATCAACCGGGAAGGCATGACGCTCGTGCCGCTGAAGGTCTATTTCAACGACCAGGGCCGGGCCAAGCTCGAGCTCGCGCTCGCCAAGGGCAAGAAGCTGCACGACAAGCGCCAGACCGAGAAGGAACGCGACTGGAACCGCCAGAAGGGCCGCCTGCTGCGCGAGCGCGGCTGAGGCGTTACGGCTTCCTCAGAACTGGTTGTACATCTGCGCGATCGCCGACTGGCGGACGGCATGGGCAAGCTCCGCGCCGCCCTGCTGCGCCGGCGCGTCCGGCGAGGCCGCGCTGTCGGCGCCCGGCATGCGCGCCGTGAGGAACGACGACATCAGCATGTCGAGATCGCCGCTGTCGATGGCGAGCCGTCCGGCCCCGTTGCGCTCGGCCGCCACCCGCGCGTCCGTCGTCGCCTGCGCCTGCGCCTGCGCCGGCGGCACGGCAGGGGAGGGCAGGGCGGCAGCGCCCGGCAGGCCGTTCGGCGCGTAGAGGAAGCTGAGATCGCCGAGGTCCTCCGCCACATCGGAGGGCGTTTCGACCTGCGTGACCGGCTGCGGCCGGGCCAGCGCGGCAAGCGCTTCGGCGGCGGGGCGGCTTTCGGCGGACGGCACCGCCGCGCGCATCTCCAGCGCGTTCGATGCTGCGCGGTAGCTGTTGCCCGAAAGCGATGCTGCGTCCACCATTGTGCGGATGTCCCGATGCGAGATTACTGTCGGATATCGGGAATATCAGAAGAGTCTTGCAGAACGTTAATGGGCGGCGAACGCATTTGATTCGATGTTTAACGAAGCGTTGAACGGGCTGGGTTGGCGGGCGCGCGATGAAACAAAACCCGGCTCATCGGCCGGGCTTCGGGTTCACTCCGCGACGGTCTCCACCGGCTCCGTCGCGCGTTGCGGGCGTTCGGCGGGGTCGCGGCCGATCTCGGCCCTCAGGGTGCCGAGGTCGATGAAGTAGTCGGCCTGGCGGCGCAGGTCGTCGGCGATCATCGGCGGCTGGGTCTGCATGGTCGAGACGACCGAGACCTTGCGGCCCCGGCGCTGCAGCGCCTCGACCAGCGTGGTGAAATCGCCGTCGCCGGAGAAGATGACGAGGTGGTCGACCGTCTCGGACTGCTCCATCGCGTCGATGGCCAGCTCGATATCCATGTTGCCCTTGATCTTGCGCCGGCCGAGCGAGTCGGTGAATTCCTTGGCGGGCTTGGTGACGACCTTGTAGCCGTTGTAGTCCAGCCAGTCGATCAGCGGGCGGATCGAGGAATATTCCTGGTCCTCGATGAGGGCGGTGTAATAATAGGCGCGCAGCAGATAGCCGCGCTTCTGGAAGGCTTTCAGCAACTTCCTGTAGTCTATGTCGAAGCCGAGCGTCCTGGAAGCCGCGTAGAGGTTCGCACCGTCGATGAAGAGGGCGATTTTCTCGCGGGGGTCGAACATGGCGAAAATCCCTTGAATAAAAGTTGACCTAAACAGTTGAGTTTAAAGCCGCCGGCCGCGCGCCGAATGCACTACCCGGTTGAATTACCTCTTTTTCATATAATCTTCATTTAGGGCAGGACGGCTTGCTTTCCAAGCAAATCTAGGTTGCGCGCGCGAATTTTCCCGCCGGCATCGTTTCAGTGGATTCGGCTGCTTTCGAATTGGGAAAGAGTTCCCGCGCCTTAACCGGTTTGCCGGATATCCGGCCCCTGCCTGCCGAGACGGAAGGCACTCAATCAGGGGTTATGCATGGCAGCCATGCCGTGGTCCGCGGGCGGCGGCGGCAAGGAAAAACTTGAATTTGCCGCCCTTTGCCTGTATCGGGCATGCAAACTCCTGAAATTCTCGATCACAAAGGACAGGCAATGGCCCGTGTCACCGTTGAAGATTGCATTGACAAGGTAGACAACCGCTTCGAGCTGGTTCTCCTGGCAAGCCATCGCGCCCGCCTCATCTCGCAGGGCGCCGCCATCACCATCGACCGCGACAACGACAAGAACCCCGTCGTCGCGCTGCGCGAGATCGCCGACGAGACCCTTTCGCCCGACGACCTCAAGGAAGACCTGATCCACTCGCTGCAGAAGCATGTGGAAGTGGATGAGCCCGAGCCCGATCCGGCAAGCCTGATCGCCGACGACGCCACGGTCGCGACCGTCGACGAGGACGAGGACCAGCCGGAAACCATCGCCTTCGACCGCATGTCGGAAGAAGAGCTGCTGGCCGGCATCGAAGGCCTCGTTCCGCCGGAAAAGAGCGACGATTACTGAGTTTGGGACAGGCAGTAGGGGGTAGCCAGTAGGCAATAGTGCAAGCGGTGGCTATCACATCACCTCTAATTGGCTATTGCCTAATTCCTATTGCCTCTTTTTATATTGCGAATGCCGGTGCGCCCCACTTAAGCTTGGGGCGCACTTTTTTTTGCCCTGCGGGAGCGGGGAGAAAGCCGACCGAGGATGATGCGTCAATATGAACTCGTC
>JBDHSZ010000171.1:0-7847 GCA_039812945.1 Shinella sp. | reverse complement strand
TTCGTTTATCCGAAGAACGACCTCGACTATGCGTCGAACTTCCTGCGCATGTGCTTTGCCGTGCCCTGCGAGGACTACACCGTCAATCCGGTGCTGTCGCGCGCCATGGACCGCATCTTCATCCTGCATGCCGACCATGAGCAGAATGCGTCCACCTCCACCGTCCGTCTCGCCGGCTCCTCGGGCGCCAACCCGTTCGCCTGCATCGCGGCCGGCATCGCCTGCCTGTGGGGCCCGGCCCATGGCGGCGCCAACGAGGCGGCGCTCAACATGCTGGCCGAGATCGGCTCCGTCGAGCGCATTCCGGAATATGTCGCCCGCGCCAAGGACAAGAACGATCCCTTCCGCCTGATGGGCTTCGGCCACCGCGTCTACAAGAACTACGACCCGCGCGCCCGCATCATGCAGAAGACGACGCACGAGGTCCTGAGCGAACTCGGCATCAAGGACGATCCGATGCTGGAAGTCGCCATGGAGCTGGAGCGCATCGCGCTGACGGACGAGTATTTCATCGAAAAGAAGCTCTATCCGAACATCGACTTCTATTCCGGCATCACGCTGAAGGCCCTGGGCTTCCCCACCACCATGTTCACCGTGCTCTTCGCGCTCGCCCGCACGGTCGGTTGGATCGCCCAGTGGAACGAGATGATCGAGGACCCGGAGCAGCGCATCGGCCGCCCGCGCCAGCTCTATATCGGCGCCCCCAAGCGCGACTACATTCCCGTCTCCAAGCGCTGAGCGCGGATAAAACCAGAAAAAGCCCGGTCAGTTTCGACCGGGCTTTTTCGTTGCGAGAAGATCGAGGATCAGCGCCGCCCCGGCCTCGCCCGGCGGGCGGGCCGTCCGCATGCGCTCGTGGACGAGGTCGTAGCCCTCCAGCAGGGCGCGGCGCTCGGCGGTGTCCGCGGCGAAGCGCTCGAAGCAGCGCGCCAGCGTGCCGGGGCGCACCTGCTCGTTGAGGAATTCCGGCACCACGACATAGTCCGCGATGATGTTGGGGATCGCCGCCGACCATATCTTCACCTTGCGCAGGAAGAAGGTATTGGCCAGCCAGTCGAAGCGATAGGTCGAGACGACCGGCACGCGGGCAAGCGCCAGCTCGAGGATCACCGTGCCGGAGGCGGCGACCGCCGCGTCGGCCTCGGCGAAGGCCCGCCATTTCTCTCCGGTCGTGACGGTGATCTCCGGCCTTGTCGGCCAGTCGGCCGTCAGCCGCCGCACCAGCGCCTCCTGCCGCGGCACGGTAGGCAGCAGGAAGCGGATGCCGGGATTGCGCGCGCCAAGCTCCTTCACCATCTCGCCGAAAACGGGCAGCAGGCGGCTGATCTCCGTGCTGCGCGAGCCCGGCAGCAGCAGGCAGAGGCGCTCGCCGGGCGGGCGATCCGGCCGGGCGAGACGCGCCGCGCGGATGCGCCGGATATCGGCATCGCCGGTCAGCCGATGGCCGACATAGCTGGTCTTCGGGCCGCCGAGCCGCTCCATCGCCGCCGGCTCGAAGGGCAGCAGGGCCAGGACATGGTCGACATAGGCGCGCATGCGCGGCGCGCGCTCCTCCTTCCAGGCCCAGACGCTCGGGCAGACATAGTCGACCACCGGCAGGTCCGGCAGGGCCTTGCGCACGCGCTTCGCCACGCGATGGGTGAAGTCCGGGCTGTCGATGATCAGCAGCAGGTCGGGCCGCGCGGCGATCAGCGCGTCCGCCGTCTGGCGGATCCGGCGCAGCAGCAGCGGCAGGCGCTTCAGCACCTGCGAAAGCCCCATGATGGAAAGTTCGGAGAAATCGAACAGGGACGTCAGCCCCTGCCGCTCCAGCGCCTCGCCGCCGACGCCGACGATCTCGACGTCGCCGGGATAGGCCTCCCGCAGCGCGGCGATGAGGTCGCCGCCCAGCAGGTCGCCGGACACTTCACCGGCGATGACGCCGATCCTGAGGGCTTTGCCCGTCATCACGCATTCTCCGTTCTTTCCGGCAGGATTCCCGTCACGAAAAGGCCCCCGGCGTCCGCCTCGGCGATGATCGCCGCGCGCTCCAGCACCAGCGAGCGGCCCGCCTCGACGGCGATGCCGGCAAGGCCGGCCGCCTTCGCCCGCCGCAGGGTCTCGACGCCGATGGACGGCAGGTCGGCGCGCAGGTCCTGCCCCGGCTTGCAGAGCTTCACCAGCACGCCCCTGCGACGCTGGGAAATACGACCGGCGGCCCGGAGCACGGCGACGCGCTCCAGCATGCCATCCGTGCCCTCCGCCCCTTCCAGCGCCACCACGCGGCCGCCGACGGCGACGGCGCCCTGCCCCACGTCGAGCCGCCCGAGCGCCAGGGCCGCCGCGGCGGCGGCGGCGATATCGGCTTCGTCCGCCGCATCGGGAACGAGCCGGCCGAGCGGGCCCTCGCTGCCGAGCAGGTCCGGCGCGATGTCATGCGCGCCGACGACGCGAACCCCCTCCGCCTCGATCAGCCGGATGACCATCCGCAGCACGGCGTCGTCGCCGCCCTGCAGCAGCGTCCGAACGACCGAGGGAATGACGCGGAACACCTTCAGCGGCGCGCGGATATCGCGCCATTCCGGCCGGCGGCGCACCCAGCCGGAAAGCACCGCGCGGCCGATGCCATGCCTGCGGAACGCCGCGCCGATGCCGCTATGGTCGGCGATCGAGACCGTCTCGTGATCGTATCCCGACCAGTCCTCGCCGGATTCGGCGCGCAGCGAGAGGATATAGGGGTTTTCGCCATGCGCCCGGGCCGCGTCGGCGAGATAGCGCGGCAGCACGCCGCCGCCGGCGATGATGGCCAGCCGGTCGCGCGTGTCGGGCCGGCCCTCCGCCATGCCCGTCAGCCTCGACCCCGGCCGGGAGAGGAGAGCGCGCGGTCGCTGTCGGCGGCGATGAAATCGAGGATCTGCATCACCGGCACGCTGCCGGCATAGTCCTCGCGGATCGCCGCGGCATTGCCGCGGATCGAGCCTTCGCCCTCGAATATCTGCTTGTAGGCGCGGCGGACCTCGTGGATCGTCGCCTTGTCCATGCCGGACCGGCTCATGCCGACGACGTTGAGACCGCCGAGGACGCCGGGATTGCCGTTCAGCATGCCGTAGGGGATGACGTCGTTGGCCACGCCCGACATGCCGCCGATGAAGGCCTGCCGGCCGATGCGGGTGAACTGGTGCACCGCCGAGCCGCCGCCGAAGATGGCGCGGTCCTCGACGATCACGTGACCGGCGAGCATCACATTGTTCGACATCACGATATGGTCGGCCAGGATGCAGTCATGCGCGACATGCGAATTGGCGAGGAACAGGTTGTTGTTGCCGATGACGGTCTTGCCGCCGCCGTCCGTCGTGCCGGTATTGACCGTCACGCCCTCGCGGAAGGTGCAGTTCTCGCCGACCGTCAGCGTCGTCTCGGCGCCGTCGTGGTGCAGGCTCTGCGGGTCGCCGCCGATCACCGCGTTCTGGAAGATGCGACAGCCGCGGCCGATGACCGTGCGGCCCGTGACGACGGCATGCGGCAGGAGCTCGACCCCATCGTGAAGAACGACCTTGGACCCGACATGGCAGAAGGGACCGATGACGACGTTCTCACCGACGACCGCCCCGTCTTCCACGACGGCGAGCGGATGGATCTTCGCACTGGCGGCAATCATCTTCAGGCAACTTCCTTGTTCACGATCATCGCGCCGATATCAGCTTCGGCGACAAGTTGCCCATCAACTTTTGCGTCGCAGTGAAACTTCCAGATATTGCCGCGCTGCTTCTGCTTCATGACGTGGAATTCCACGCGGTCGCCCGGAACGACCGGCTTGCGGAAGCGCGCATTGTCGATCGTCATGAAATAGACGAGGTTCGAGCCGATGCCGGACTTGCGCGCGCAGATCGCGCCCGCCGTCTGCGCCATGCCCTCGATGAGCAGCACGCCCGGCATGATCGGATTGTCGGGGAAATGCCCCGTGAACTGCGGCTCGTTGACCGTCACGTTCTTGATGCCGATCGCCGAATTGTCGCCGTCGATCTCGATGATCTTGTCGACCAGCAGGAACGGATAGCGATGGGGAAGAAGCGTCAGGATCTCGCGCAGATCGGCGACGCCAAGCGTTTCTTTGGTCTCTTCACTCATCCTTGCCACCCTTTTTCTTCTCACGAGCACTGGCGCGTAGCGCAATCTCCGCCACGTCGCGCAGGAAATCGCGCATCGGACGCGCGGGAATGCCGCCATATTTCTCACCGGGGGGGATGCTGCCCACCACGCCGCTGAACGCCGCGATCTGGACGCCGTCGCCGATGCTGATATGGCCGTTGATGGCGGAGGCGCCGCCGATCATCACCCCGTCGCCGATCCGCGTCGAGCCGGCGATGCCGACCTTGCTGACGATGCCGCAATGCCGGCCGATGCGCACGTTATGGCCGATCTGCACCAGGTTGTCGATCTTGGTGCCCTCGCCGATGACCGTGTCGTCCATCGTGCCGCGGTCGATCGTCGTGTTCGCGCCGATCTCGACATGGTCCTGGATGATGACGCGGCCGATCTGGACGATCTTGATCATGCCCGGCCGCAAGCCCGGCGCATAGCCGAAGCCGTCCTGGCCGATGCGCGCGCCCGGATGAATGATGACATTGTTGCCGATCAGCGCATATTGCACGGTGGCGCCGGCCGCGATCGTACAGTCGCGGCCGATCCGGACGCCCGCGCCGATCACCGCACCGGCCGCGATATGCGAGCCCTCACCGATCTCCGCGTCCCTGCCGATCACCGCCATGGGCTCGACCGTCACGTTCGGCTCGAGCCGCGCCGCCGGATCGACATGAGCGGCGGGCGAAACCCCGTCCGTCGAGGTCATCGCTTCCGGCCGCATGGCGCTCGGATGCAGCAACTCGCCGGCCATGGCGAAGGCGGTATGGGGACGGGCGGAAATCAGCACCGCGATATGCGCCGGCACCAGCGGCGCCAATGCGCGATCGCACAGGATCGCGCTCGCCTCGCTCGTGTCGAGCTCGGCGCGCATCTTGCGCGACAGGATATAGCAGAGATCGCCGGCCTTGGCCCTTGCGACGGGCGACACGCTGCGCATGATGCGGTCGGCATGCGCGGCATCGGCAAGTTCCGCCCCAAGCGCTGCCGCAAGGTCTCCCAGACGAATCCCGTCATGGGGCGGAAAGAACCAGTTATGCTCCATCGGGCACTCCAGAACGTCTGTCTTGGCGCGGTTCTGGATCAGCAGACTCAGAACTGGGTCGCGATGCCGAACTTGAAGCGCTGCGTCTCGTCGAAGTCCTGCTTCTTGATCGGAACGGCATAGTCGAAGCGCAGCGGACCGAACGGCGAAGCCCAGATGATGGACGCGCCGACCGAAGCGCGCAGGCTCATGTCGGTGCCCTTGACGGCGTCGGTGGCGGCGGTCGTCACCTTGTTGCCGTAGAGCGTGCCGGCATCGGCGAAGATCGCACCGCGGAAGCCCGAGTCACGCGGCACGAAGGGCAGCGGGAAGGACGCTTCGGCGGACGCCGTGAAATAGGTCGTGCCGCCGAGCGCATCGCCCGTCGAGGTCGCGCGCGGGCCGATGCCGCTCGATTCGAAGCCGCGCAGCTCGGACGCCGACAGGGTGAACTGGTCGAACACCCGCAGATTGCCGCTGCCCGTTCCCCAGACATGGCCGCCGCTGACCGCAAGCGAGCCGATGACGTCGGCATCCTCCAGCAGCGTGTGGAAGTAGCGCGCCTTGCCCATGACCTTGTAATAGTCGGAATCGCCGCCGAGGCCTGCGAATTCCTGCGTGACCTGGGCGAAGATGCCTTCGCGCGGCAGCGTGCGATCGTCGATCGTATCGAACGTGATGGTGTGCGAGATCGAGGACCGAACCCACGGGCCGTTGTTGACCGCATCCCAATAGGGGGTCGCCAGGCGCAGGTCGTTGACCGGCAGGGCCGACTTGTAGTCCAGCTTGGTGTAGTTGTACTTGAACGTCGTCGACAGGTCCTCGGTGATCGGCGCGGTCACGCGAAGCGTGAAGCCCTGCGAGTCGACATTGTAGTAGTCCTCGCTGCTGTCCTCGTTCTTGAAGACGTCGAAGCCGGCCGCCAGGCGATAGCCGAGGAAATACGGCTCCGTGAAGGACAGGCTGTAGTCGCGCGAGTCCTTGCCGCCGCCGGCGGCGAGGCGGATATACTGGCCGCGGCCGAGGAAGTTCTTCTCCTCGATGGAGGCTTCCAGCTTGAAGCCGCCGTCGCTGCCCGTCTCGTAGCCGGCGCCGATGCCGAACGAGCCGGTCGACTGGTCCTGGACGTCGACGACGAGCACGACACGGTCGGCCTGGCTGCCCGGCGCCGTCGTGATGTTGACGGTGGAGAAATAGCCCAGCGCCTCCAGGCGGCGCTTGGCGCGCGTGATGACTTCCTGGTTGAAGGCGTCGCCCTCGCCGATGTCGAACTCGCGGCGGATGACGTAGTCGCGCGTGCGGGTGTTGCCGCGGATCTCGATGCGCTCGACATAGGCGCGCTCGCCCTGGTCGACCAGGTAGTCGACGGCGATGGTGCCGTTGCCGAGGTCGCGGTTGCCGCGCGGCGTCACGCGGGCGAAGGGATAGCCCTTGGCCGCGACGCGCTGCGAAATCTCGGACATCGTGTCCTGCACGTCCTTGGCGCGGTAGACCTTGCCCGGACGCGATTCGATGAGGCCCGAGAGCTCCTGCGAGTCGAGGCCCTCGACCGTGGATTCGACGTTCACGTCGCCGAAATTGTAGCGCTGGCCTTCGTCGACCGTGAAGGTGACGACATATTCGTTCGACGCCTCGTCGAGCACGGCCTCCGAGGAGATCACGCGGAAGTCGGCATAGCCGTTGTTGAAGTAGAACTGGCGCAGCGCCTCTTCGTCGGCGCGCAGCTTGTCCTCGCTGTAGACGTCCTTGCGGGTCAGGAACGACAGGAAGTTCGACTTCTTGGTGACGATGACGGAGCGCAGGCGGCCGTTGCTATAGGCCTCGTTGCCGACGAAATTGATCTGCGAGATCTTCGTGCGGTCGCCTTCGTCCACGACGAAGGCGAGGTTCACTCGGCCGTTGCCGAGCGGATAGGTCTGCGTGGTGACGGTGGCGTCGGAGCGGCCGATCGCGGCATAGGCATCGCGGATCGCCTGCTTGTCGGCCTCGATCGTCGTCTCGCTGTACGGACCCTGCGAGCGCGAGCGGATGACGGCCTCGAGCTTGTCGTCCTTGATCTTGCGGTTGCCGTTGATGACGACGGCGTTGATCAACTGGTTCTCGTTGACGACGACGACGAGCGCGCCGCCGGAGACCGAGATCTTGACGTCGGAGAAGTAGCCGGTCGCATAGAGGCGGCGCACCGAGTCGTCGATATCGGCATTGGAGAAGTTCTTGCCGGGCTGGATCGAGATGTTCGCCCTGACCGTATCGGCACTGACGCGGTCGGCGCCGCGCACCTGGATGGAGCGGACGACCGCGGCCTCGGCGCCGGTGGCGGAGACAAGCGTGGCAACGGAGCCGCCCGTGACGACCAGACTCGCCGACAATGCAACGGCAGACACGGCGCTCAAGAAGTTCGAACCAGCTTTCATCTTCACAACTTACCTTCGTTTTATCGCCCGGCAGGCATGCCCGATTCCGGACACGATTGCCGTTTTAACCGCTTTTGCCATACAAGCAAGGTCACGTGTTAATTTCTGTTTACTTCAAATGAAACCGTGGCCCTAAGGCCACTACCTGCTTTTCATCACGGTAAACAGAGCGTTAGCGCAACCGGCTTTTGGCCGCGATTCCCCTTTTCCAAATTCAGCCGAGAAGCATGGATATGTCGTTCCAGGTCGCAAAGACCATCAGCATGAGCACCAGCGCCATGCCGATGCGG
>JBDHSZ010000170.1:0-7877 GCA_039812945.1 Shinella sp. | reverse complement strand
GTGTTGGCCCAGACGATCTTGACCTTGAAGTCCGGGTTGACGGACTGCGCGCCGAGCATGAAGGCGTTGATGCCCATGACGACTTCCGGGATCGGGAAGGAGGCGATGTAGCCGGCGACGCCCTTCTTCGACATCCTGGCGGCGATCACGCCCTGGATGTAGCGGCCCTCGTAGAAGCGGGCATTGTAGGTGCCGACGTTCTCCGCGCTCTTGAAGCCGGTCGCATGCTCGAACTTCACGTCCGGGAACTTCTGCGCGACCTTGATCGTCGCGTCCATGAAGCCGAAGGATGTGGTGAAGACCAGCGCGCAGCCCGAGCGCGCCATGCGCTCGACGGCGCGTTCGGCATCCGGGCCCTCCGGCACGTTCTCGAGGAAGGCGGTCTCGATCTTGTCGCCGAGCGCCTTTTCGAGTTCCTGGCGGCCGCGGTCGTGGCCTTCCGAGTAACCGCCGTCCGTCTTGGAGCCGACATAGATGAAGCAGATCTTCGTCTTGTCCTGGGCGCCGGCCGCGGCGGAAAAGCCGAGAACCGCGGCCGATGTTGCGAGAGCGAGAATGATTTTCTTCATTTTATCCTCTGGTTTTGGAGTGATGGTTATCAACGGTCGGGCACGAAGGGCTTGCCGAGGGATGCCGGCGTGTTGATCAGCGTCATGCGCCGGTTGTGCGAGATCAGGATGAGCACGACGATGGTGGCGGCATAGGGCAGCGCCGAGAGGAACTGCGAAGGGATGCCGATGCCGAAGGCCTGCGCGTGGAGCTGGCTGATCGAAACCGCGCCGAACAGATAGCCGCCGAGCAGCACCCGCCACGGCCGCCAGGAGGCGAAGACCACCAGCGCCAGCGCGATCCAGCCGCGCCCGGCCGACATGTTCTCCACCCATTGCGGCGTGTAGACCAGCGAGAGCTGCGCGCCGGCCAGGCCCGCGCAGGCCCCGCCGAACATCACCGCCAGATAGCGCGTGCGGATGACGTGGATGCCGAGCGCGTGGGCCGAGGCGTGGTTGTCGCCGATGGCGCGGATCTTCAGGCCCGCGCGGCTCCGGAACAGGAACCAGTTGACGCCGAAGACCAGCGCGATCGACAGGTAGAAGATGATGTCCTGCCGGAAGAGCAGCGGGCCGAGGAAGGGAATGTCGGCGAGGACGGGAATCTCGATCGGCTGGAGCTTGGCGCCGGACATGCCGACATAGGGCTCGCCGATCTGGCCCGACACGCCGAGGCCGAGAATGGTCAGCGCAAGGCCGGTCGCCACCTGGTTGGCGACGAGCGTCAGCGTCAGGAAGCCGAAGAGCAGCGAGAACAGCGCGCCGCCGGCGATGCCGGCGAGGATGCCGATATAGGGCGAGCCGGAGACCTGCGTGGCGGCGAAGGCGATGGCCGCGCCCATCACCATCATGCCCTCCACGCCGAGATTGAGCACGCCCGTGCGCTCGGTGACGAGCTCGCCGATGGAGGCGAGCACGAGCGGCGTCGCCGCGGTGATGACGGTGAGGAGGATCGCCTCGATCATGCCCATCAGTGCGCGCCCCCTTCGTTGCCGCGGCCGAGGCGGGAAAAGGCCAGCCGGACCCTGTATTGGATGAGCGTGTCGCAGGAGAGCACGAAGAACAGCAGCAATCCCTGGAAGACGCGGGTGACCTTGTCGGACACGCCGAGCGTCAGTTGCACCGCCTCGCCGCCGACATAGGTCAGCGCCAGGAACAGGCCGGCCGCGATGATGCCGAGCGGGTTGAGGCGGCCGAGGAAGGCGACGATGATGGCGGTGAAGCCGTAGCCGGGCGAGATGATCGGCTGCAGCTTGCCGATGGTGCCGCTGACCTCGGAGACGCCGGCAAGCCCGGCGAGCGCGCCCGACAGCAGCATGGAGAACCAGATCATGCGCCGGGAGGAGAAGCCGGCGAAGCGCCCTGCCCGCTCCGACTGGCCGAGCACGGTGATCTCGAAGCCCTTCAGCGTGTAGCGCATCATGAACCAGAGGCCGACGGCGGCGATAATGGCGAAGGCGAAGCCGAGATTGGCGCGGCCGGACGAGACGAGCTCCGGCAGGATCGCCTCCGGCGCGAAATCGCGCGTCACCGGGAAATTGTAGGCGTCCGGGCTGCGCCAGGGACCGCGCACCAGCCAGTCGAGGAAGAGCTGGGCGATATAGACCAGCATCAGGCTCGTCAGGATCTCGTTGGTGTTCATATGCGCCTTGAGGAAGGCGGGGACGGCGGCGTAGAGCGCGCCGCCGATCATGCCCGAGATCAGCATCAGCGGCAGGACGAGCGGCGAATGCCAGTCGTGCAGGACCACCGGCACGATGGAACCCGCGATGGCCCCGGCGATGAACTGCCCTTCCGCGCCGATGTTCCAGTTGTTCGACCGGTAGCAGACGGAAAGGCCGACGCCGATCAGGATCAGCGGCGCGGCCTTGATGGCGATCTCGTGCAGCGACCAGACGTCGAGCAGCGGCTCGATGAAGAAGCCGTGCAGCGCCGCGCCCGGGCTCTTGCCGAGCAGCGCGAACATGATGCCGCCGGCGACGACCGTCAGACCCAGCGCGAGGAATGGCGAGAGGATGGAGAACAGCCGGGACGGATTGGCGCGTTTTTCCAGTTCAATACGCATGAGCCGCCTCCTCGCCCTCGGTCTTGCCGTACATGCCGCCCATCAGGAGGCCGATCTTTTCGCGCGTCAGCTCGCGGGCCGGATAGGCATCGGAAAGCCGCCCCTCGCTGATGACGGCGATCTCCGTCGCCACCTCGAAGATCTCGTCGAGGTCCTGGCTGATCACCAGCACGGCCGAGCCCGATTTCGCCAGGTCCACCAGCGCCTGGCGGATGCGGCTGGCCGCGCCGGCGTCGACGCCCCAGGTCGGCTGGTTGACGATCAGCACGGCCGGCTGGCGGTCCAGCTCCCGGCCGACGATGTATTTCTGCAGGTTGCCGCCCGAAAGCGAGCCGGCGGCCGGGTCCTCGCCGCTCTTGCGCACGTCCATCGTCTCGGAAATGCGCCGCGAGGCGATACGCACCACAGCCTGGCGGATGATGCCGAGGACGCCGCCGGACAGGAACGTCCTGCGGTCGGACTGGTTGCGCGCCAGAACGAGGTTGTCGGAGAGCGGCAGGCCGGGAACCGCGGCATGGCCGTGGCGCTCCTCCGGCACGAAGCCCGCGCCCATCAGCCGGCGGGCGGTGATGCCGAGATTGCCGGCGGCCTTGTCGCGGATGAAGACGGCCGAGGCGTCGGCGACGGGGTATTCCCCCGACAGCGCATCGAAAAGCTCGCCCTGGCCGTTGCCGGCGACACCGGCGATGGCGAGCACCTCGCCGCCGCGCACCTTGAGGCAGACATTCCTGAGCGCGACCGCGAAAGGCGTCCGCGCCGACACGCTGAGATGGCGCGCCTCCAGCAGCACCTCGCCCCTTGCGCCCGTGCCCGCCGCGCTGACCGAGGCGACGTCGCTGCCCACCATCATGCGGGCGAGCGAGGCCGGCGTTTCCCGGCGCGGGTCGCAGGCGCCGGTGACCTTGCCGTGGCGCAGCACCGTGGCGCGGTCGCAGATGCGCTGCACCTCCTCCAGCCGGTGGCTGATATAGAGGACCGAGCGGCCCTCGGCCTTGAGCTTGGCGAGCGTCTCGAACAGGCGGTCGGCCTCCTGCGGCGTCAGCACCGAGGTCGGCTCGTCGAGGATGATGAGCTCCGGGTTCTGCAGCAGCGCGCGGACGATCTCGATGCGCTGGCGCTCGCCCACGGAAAGGTCGGCGACATGCGCCTTGGGATCGAGCGGCAGGCCGTAGAGATGCGAGAGCCGCGAGGCCTCCTCCGCCACCTTCGACAGCGAGATGCCGGGGCTCAGCGACAGCGCGATGTTCTCCGCCACCGTCAGCGCCTCGAACAGCGAGAAGTGCTGGAAGACCATGCCGATGCCGAGGCGGCGCGCGGCGCCGGGGCTCGGGATGCGGACGGAGGAGCCCTTCCAGAGGATCTCCCCGCTGGTCGGCGCCAGCACGCCGAAGAGCATCTTCACGAGGGTGGATTTGCCGGCCCCGTTCTCGCCCAGAAGGGCATGAATCTCACCGGGCTGGATATCGAGATCGATGCCGTTGCAGGCGGCGAACGTACCAAATAGCTTTGTCAGGCTGCGAACAGCCAGCAACGGACTGCCCATGCCCTCGGATGCTCCAACGGCTGACACTCTGCCCCTCTTTCCTGCGATCCCATCCCTCGGCGGCCCTTCGGCGCCTTGTCAGGGGATGAGCAACGTCGTTCCGCTCGTTTTTCTTGCTTCCAGATCCGTATGCGCCCGGCCGGCTTCGGCCAACGAATAAGTCTGATTAATATTGATACGCACTTTATGGTCTTGCACAACATCAAAGAGCGAGTTTGCACATGCATCGAGCGCCGCCCGGGTGGCGATATAGGCGAACAGCGTCGGGCGCGTCGCATAGAGCGAGCCCTTCTGCGCCAGGAGGCCCATGTCGAACGCCGCGACCGGCCCGGAGGAATTGCCGAAGCTGACGAAGAGCCCGCGCGGCTTGAGGCAATCCAGCGACTTGGGGAAGGTGTCCTTGCCGACGGAATCGTAGACGACGTCGACGCCCTCACCCTTCGTCAGCTCCCTCACCCGCGCGGCGAAATCCTCCCTGCCGTAGTCGATGACGTGGTCGTAGCCGTGCGCCAGCGCCAGATCGATCTTCGCCTGCGAACCCGCCGTGCCGATCACCGTCGCGCCGAGCGCCTTGGCCCATTGGCCGGCGATCAGGCCGACGCCACCGGCGGCGGCATGGAACAGGATCACGCTGCCGGGTTTCACCTTGTAGGTCTGGAGCAGGAGATATTGCGCCGTCATGCCCTTCAGCATCATCGCTGCGGCCGTTTCCAGCGAAATGCCGTCCGGCACCTTCACCAGATGCTTCGTCGCGACGTTGCGTTCGGCCGCATAGGCCCCGTCCGCCGAGGCATAGGCGACGCGGTCGCCGACCGAGAAGTCCGTCACGCCCGCGCCGAGCGCCGTGACGGTGCCTGCGCCCTCCTTGCCCGGAACGAACGGCGGATCGGCCTTGTAGAGCCCGGTGCGGAAATAGACGTCGATGAAATTGAGGCCGACCGCCGCCTGCCTGATCTGCACCTCGCCCGGCCCCGGCGCGCCGAGCGGCACGTCCTCGAGCTGCAACACGTCCGGTCCGCCCAGGCTGCGGACGACGATCGCCTTCGTCATGTCATGCTCCTCACGCTCGTTCTAGCGCCTGCCGAGGCCGGGAAAGGCCTGCAGCACGGCGCCGATGACATAGAGGTAGAGCCCCGTCGCGACCACGCCCCAGACGACCCAGGCCGGCGTCTCGAAATGCAGCAGAAGCGCATAGATGCCGAGGATCGCCCAGAGGAAGAAGACGGCGAGATTGACCGTGCGCAGCCGCTGGACGCGCACCGGATGCAGGAAACTGATCGGCATGAAGGTGAGCAGGACCGAGACGAAGACGACGATCGACGCCGTTAGCTCGCTCGCCTTGATCACGAAGAGCGTGAACACCACCATGTTCCAGACGACCGGGAAGCCGGAGAAGAAATACTCGTCCGTCTTCATGCCCATGTCGGCATAGTAGATGGCGCTGGAAACGACGATGGCGCCCGCCGCCACGAAGGACCAGGGCTCGCCGATCATGCCGCTCTGGTAGAGCGCGAAGGCCGGCAGCAGCACATAGGTCACGTAGTCGATGACATTGTCCAGCGTGTCGCCGGACCAGTTCGGCAGCACTTCCTTGACGCGCACCTTGCGGGCGATCGGCCCGTCGATGCCGTCGACGAGCAGCGCCAGGCCGAGCCACCAGAACATGTCGACGAAGCGATGCTCGCCGGCCGCCACGACGCCGAGGAAGGCGAGGAACGAGCCGGAGGCGGTCAGGATATGGACGGAGAAGGCGCGGATTTCCGCGTAGGGCACGCGCTTGTAATTGAAAAACTTCATTGCCGTTCGCTGTCCATCCCTCGGGGCTTATCCTCGGCCGCGCTCCGCCGAACACGCCCTCTTGTACGGTTACTGCCGGTAATATGCATTGATTGCCCGGCGCCGCCAGAGAAAATCGGGCGCCGGCCGGCGGGTTCGGCCGCCTGCGCCGATTCATCCCATGGAAATTGCCTCTTTGCGGGCCTAGTCTTGGCGCAGTACAAGCACCGCAAATCTGTGGGTAACGCCTCCTGCTGCAAAGGTCGGTCATGAGACATTTCGATATCGCCGTCGTCGGCGCCGGGCTTGCCGGCAATCTTGCGGCGCTCGCCCTTGCCGATTCGGGGCGCGGCGTCGCCCTCATCGCCCCGCCGGCGCGCGCCGCCGACGGCCGCACGACGGCCCTCATGGACCAGTCCATCGCCTTCCTCGGCACGCTCGGCCTGTGGGACGCGGTCGCGCCGCATGCCGCGGCGCTGGAGACCATGCAGATCCTCGACGGCACGGCGCGGCTCCTGCGCGCGCCGCCGGTCGCCTTCCGCTCCAGCGAGGTCGGCCTCGCCGCCTTCGGCTACAATATCCCGAACGCGCCCTTCCTCGACGTGCTGGATGCCCGCATCGCCGCCGACGGCAACATCGTCCGCCTGCAAAACGGCGTCACGGCCGCCAATGCCTTCGAAACCGGCGTCGAACTGGTGCTGGACGACGGCGAACGGGTGACGGCAGCCATCGTCGTCGGCGCCGACGGCCGGAAGTCGAGGATCCGCGACGGCGCCGGCATCGGCGTCAGGACATGGTCCTATCCGCAGGCCGCCCTGGTGCTCAATTTCGCCCATGAGCGGCCGCACGGCAATGTCTCGACCGAGTTCCATACCGAAAGCGGCCCCTTCACGCAGGTTCCCCTGCCCGGCCGCCGCTCCAGCCTCGTCTGGGTGCTGCCGCCGAAGGAGGCGGCGCGGCTGCGCGAGCTCCCGGCGGCAGATCTCGGCCGCGCCGTGGAGGAGCGCATGCAGTCCATGCTCGGCAAGGTCACCGTCGAGGGCGGCGCGCAGAGCTTTCCGCTGTCCGGCATGACGGCCGGGCATTTCGGCAAGGGGCGGTTCGTGCTGGTCGGCGAAGCGGCCCATGCCTTTCCGCCGATCGGCGCGCAGGGCCTCAATCTGAGCCTGCGCGACATCATGGCGTTGAAGGAGCTCCTCGCGGGGGGCGCGCCGGTCGACCATGCCGGGATCGGCGAGCGCTTCGACCGCAAGCGGCAGGCCGATATCCGCTCGCGCACGCTCAGCGTCGACCTGTTGAACCGCTCGCTGCTGTCCGATTTCCTGCCCGTGCAGTTCCTGCGCTCGGCCGGCCTGCGTACCGGACGCTATTCCTCGCCCCACCTGATGGACGCCACCGAACGGATCGCCGCCGACGGCCAACCCTTGAGCGAGGAACGCTTCGCCGAGCTGATGTTCGAGTGGGAAATGCGATCCTACCGCCAGGCCGAACGCCGGTCTGGACCTGTCTTCTTCGATCGCGGCCTGCCCGACACGATCGGCTACCTGCGGCTCGAAGACATGGAAGTGCCGGCCTGGATGGAGGAGGAAGCGCTGCGGCTGCGCTATCATCCTCGCGTCTTCGTCGCGCCGCCCTGGCGCGAGATCTATTCCGGCGACGAAGAGCGCCGGCAGAGCTGGGAGGTCGCTGTCCGCACCTTCGAGATGATGTCGGAGACCTATGCGGACCTCGGCTACGAACTCGTGGAACTGCCGCGCATGCCGGTGGCCGAGCGCGCCGATTTTGTCGTCGCGGCGCTTGGCGCAAACGCCAAAGGTAAGCTTGAATGAAAAGGCCGGCGAACCCGGCCTCCAGTTCAGCGCCGTCATCCTCGGCCTTGTGCCAAGGATCTACGGCGATTCGGCTTGTTCAACGAACCCGTTCCACGCAGCGGTTGTAGATCCTC
>JBDHSZ010000169.1:0-8025 GCA_039812945.1 Shinella sp. | reverse complement strand
GGGAAGGTTCACATGGCTCAATTCTCAATGGAAATTATGCGCCTAACCGGCTCAGTTCTGCGCGGAAACCAACAGACGCGCATCGCGACGATGTCGCCGGTCTTGGCGATATGGCTCTCGCCGCGGATCCACCGGCCCTCGCCGAATTCGAAGACCGCGCCGCCGCTGTCGGGCCTGCGATGGCTTTCGAGACGCTCGCGCACCATCGCCTCGGCCTCCGGCGTGCCCTCGGCGAGGCCGGGAAACATGCCGGCGCGGATATTGGCGCGGGCGATGCTCTCCAGCGTCGCGCCGACGCGCACGGCCTCGCGCGCCTCGCCGCAGCGTTCCTTGTAGGATTTGTTGAACATCACCAGCCGCTCCTGCGAATCGAAGATCGCAAAACCCTCGGCCATGGTGTCGAGGGCGGCGGCGATGCGCTGGCCGAGCAGGATCTGCTCGCCATGGCTGCCGCCGCTGAGCAGGCTGCGCAGCAGCAGCGCATAGCGCGCGCCATCCGGCGCGTCCGGCAGGGCGATGACATGGGCGCTCGCCTCGAAGACCGAGCCGTTCTCGTGCCGGAAAGCGAAGGCGTGGGCGTTCTCCTGCCCCTCCAGGGCATGGCGGGCGAGGATCGCCGCGGGGTCCGGCCCGTCGATCACCGCCTCAAGGGCGGGCTCGCGGTCGTCACGGTTCCAGCCGAAGGTCCGGGCGGCGGCGGCGTTGTGGGAGACGACGCGCGCGCCGGCATCGACGACAAGCACGGGAAACGGCAGGTTCTCGTAAAGTGCCGCGGCAAAGCCGCTCATCGCTCGCGCCCCTCTTGCTGGCGGTCAAGCCGGCGCGCGCCCGGTGCCGGCGCGCCGAAGACTAGGCAAAACCGCCCGCGAAGGAAAGCCGCGATCCCGCGCCTCAGGCGCGGACCGTCGGCTGGCCGGCGGCGGCAAGGGCCGCAAGGTCGGCGGGCTTCAGCTCGACCGATTCGCCGCAGCCGCAGGCGGACGTCTGGTTCGGGTTATGGAAGGTGAAGCCGGAACGCAGCGTCGTCACCTCGAAATCCATCTCGGTGCCAAGGAGGTAAAGCACCGCTTCCGGCGCGACCCAGACGCTTGCGCCGTTCCGTTCGATTAGGTCGTCCTTGGCGTTTGGCTCGGTCACGAGGTCGATGGAATATTCCATCCCGGCGCAGCCGCCCTTCTTGATGCCGACGCGGATGCCCCGGGCGTCGCCGCCGGCATTGTCGACGATCGCCTTCACGCGGCTCGCCGCCGCTTCGGTCAGTGTCATGACTGCAAAGGCCATGGTCCGTTTCTCCTTCGCCGGCCGGGTTGAAGGCCCGGCGGCTTGCGAATCCGAATCTAGTGTCCCGGCCTTAACGGTTCAATACCAGCCGACCGCGACCTGCGCCTCTTCCGACATGCGCTCCGGCGTCCACGGCGGATCGAAGGTCATGCTGACCTCGACGCCCGAGACGCCCTCGACCGCGCTGACGGCGTTCTCCACCCAGCCCGGCATCTCGCCGGCGACGGGGCAGCCGGGGGCCGTCAGCGTCATGTCGATCTTGACCATCCGGTCGTCCTCGATGTCGATCTTGTAGATCAGGCCGAGTTCAAAGATGTCGGCCGGGATCTCCGGGTCGTAGACCGTCTTCAGCGCGGAGATGATGTCGTCGCTGAGGCGGGCCAGTTCGTCCGCCGGGATCGCCGAATGGACGATGCCGTCGCGGACGTCGATCTTGTCTTCCGTTGCGTCGAGGGACATGGGCCTACTCCTCAGGCAAAGAATTTACGGGCATGGTCGAGCGCCTCCGCCAGGGCATCGACCTCGGCGCGCGTATTGTACAGGCCGAACGATGCCCGGCATGTGGAGGTGACGCCGAAGCGTTTCAAGAGCGGCTGGGCGCAATGGGTGCCAGCGCGCACCGCCACCCCTGCCCGGTCGATGACCATCGACACGTCATGGGCATGGATGCCCTCCAGCTCGAAGGAGAAGATCGAGCCCTTGCCCGGCGCGGTGCCGAAGATGCGCAGCGAATTGATGGCGGACAGCCGCTCATGGGCATAGTCGCGCAGGTCCGCCTCATGGGCGGAGATCGCCGCGCGGCCGATCTTCTCCATGTAGTCGAGCGCATGGCCGAGGCCGATCGCCTGGACGATCGGCGGCGTGCCGGCCTCGAAACGATGCGGCGGATCGTTGTAGGTGACGACGTCCTGGGTGACGTCGACGATCATCTCGCCGCCGCCCTGGAAGGGCCGCATCTCGCGGAGCCGATCCGTCTTGCCGTAGAGCACGCCGATGCCCGACGGGCCGTAGAGCTTGTGGCCGGTCATCACGTACCAGTCGCAATCGATGTCGCGCACGTCGACCGGCATGTGCACGGCGCCCTGCGAGCCGTCGACCAGCACCGGGATGCCGCGCGCGCGGGCGATGCGGCAGATTTCCTTGACCGGCACGATGGTGCCGAGCGCATTCGACATATGCGTGATGGCGATGAGCTTCGTGCGCTCCGTCAGGCATTTCTCGAACTCTTCGACATGGAACGCGCCCGTCTCGTCGACGGGGGCCCAGACGAGCTTGGCGCCCTGCCGTTCACGAATGAAATGCCACGGCACGATATTGGAGTGATGCTCCATGATCGACAGCACGATCTCGTCGCCCTCGCCGATCTTCGGCATGCCGTAGCCGTAGGCGACCGTGTTGATCGCCTCGGTGGAGGATTTGGTGAAGACGATCTCGTCGACCGAGGAAGCGTTCAGGAAGCGGCGCACCTTCTCGCGCGCCGCCTCGTAGGCGTCCGTGGCGGCGTTCGACAGGAAATGAAGGCCGCGGTGCACATTGGCATATTCGTTGGAATAGGCATGCGCGACCGCGTCGATCACGACTTGAGGCTTCTGCGCCGAAGCGCCGTTGTCGAGATAGACCAGCGGCTTGCCGTAGACCGTCCTCGACAGGATCGGGAAATCCCTGCGGATCGCCTCGACGTCATAGGCCTGTGCGGGTGCGTGTTCCATCTCGACCTTCCTATCAGCCTCGGCCTATCAGGCGTGCTTTTCCAGCCAGGCGGCGATGACGCCTTCCAGCGCCTCGACCAGCGGCTCGTCTTCCAGCTCCTCGACGATCTCGGCGACGAAGGCGTTGACCAGCATGGCGCGCGCCTTGTTTTCCGGGATGCCGCGCGCCATCAGGTAGAAGAGCTGCGTGTGATCGATGTCGATCACGGTCGCGCCATGGCCGCATTGCACGTCGTCGGCAAAGATCTCCAGCTCGGGCTTGGCCGAGAAATCGGCCTCGTCGGAGAGCAGCAGCGTGTTGCACGACATCTTGGCGTCGGTCTTCTGGGCATCCGGCGCGACGCGGATCTGGCCCTGGAAGACGCCGCGGGCGCGATCGAAGATCACGTTGCGGATGACTTCGCTCGACGTGGTGTTCGGCACGTCATGGCCGACCGTGAAGGTCACGTCGTTGTGCGTCTCGCCGCCGATGAGGTTAATGCCGCGCAGCGTGAGGTCCGAGCCCTCGCCCGCCACGACGACGTGGATTTCCTGCCGCACGAGCCTGCCGCCGGCATTGACCACATAGAGGCGCAGCTTCGCATCCGTGCCGAGCGTGATGCGGATCTGGCCGAGATGCGTGTCCTGCGCGCCCTGCGTCTGCAGGATGATCCAGGTGATCTCCGCGCCTTCGGCAAGGCTGATATCGCTCACCGACGTCACGAAGGCGGCGTTGTCGCTGCCGGCAAGGTGGCGCTCGATGACGGTCGCCCTGGTGTTGGCGCCGAAGGCGGCCGGGAAGCGCGTATGCGTCTGGCCGGCGTTCTGGATCGTCTGGATCTCCAGCGGGGCATCCAGCGCGGTGCCGTCGGCCAGGTCGAGGACGAAGCCGTCGCGCACGAAGGCGCCGTTGATGCGGCCGATGGCGTCGTCGCCGTCGCGGGCGGCAAGGCCGGCTGCGGCCGTGCCGTCCGCCAGCGCGTCCTTGAAGGCGCGCACCGTCACGCCGTCGACCGTCGCGCGGGCGTCGGCAAGGCCGTTCACGACCGAAAGCACGGCGGAGCCCTCGACCAGCGGGCCGACCGGGGCGAGCGAGGCCGCCGGATCGAAGGCCGGGACGGCGCGCAGCAGCGCCTTGAGGTCCGTATAGTGCCAGGCCTCGACGCGGCGCGTCGGAAGGCCGGCGTCCTTGAAGTCGCTGATCAGCGTGTCGCGGGCGGCGAGCACCGCGCCGTCGCCCGGCAGGGCGCCGATGGCCTGGTCATAGGCTTGGCAAAGCGCGGTCTCGGCGACCGAGAGCTTCATGCCTGTCTGCATGTTCATGGGTTCACTCCTTCACCGTGCCGTCAGGCGGCAGCACCGATGATGTCGGCATAGCCATTGGCTTCCAGCTCGTGCGCCAGCGTCTTGTCGCCGGACTTGATGACCTGGCCCTTGTAGAGGACATGGACCGTATCCGGCACGATATAGTCGAGCAGGCGCTGGTAGTGGGTGATGACGACGACGGCGCGGTCGGGCGAGCGCAGCGCGTTGACGCCGTCGGCGACGATCTTCAGCGCGTCGATGTCGAGGCCGGAATCGGTCTCGTCGAGGATGCACAGCTTCGGCTCCAGCAGCGACATCTGCAGGATCTCGGCGCGCTTCTTCTCACCGCCGGAGAAGCCGACATTGAGCGGGCGGCGCAGCATTTCCGGCGCGATCTTCAGCTCGGCCGAGGCTTCCTTGACGCGGCGCATGAAGTCCGGCGTCGTCAGCTCGTCCTCGCCGCGCGCCTTGCGCTGCTCGTTCATCGCCACTTTCAGGAACTGCATGGTGGCGACGCCCGGGATTTCGACCGGGTACTGGAAGGCAAGGAAGATGCCCTTGGCGGCGCGCTCGGACGGGTCGAGCTCCAGGATGCTCTCGCCGTTGTAGAGGATATCGCCCTCGGTGACTTCATAGTCCTCGCGGCCGGCCAGGATATAGGAGAGCGTCGACTTGCCCGAGCCGTTCGGGCCCATGATGGCGGCGACTTCGCCGGCCTTCACGGTGAGGTTCAGGCCGCGGATGATCTCGGTGCCGTCTTCGGCGATGCGAGCGTGCAGGTTCTTGATTTCAAGCATGTCGTGTCTCTCAATCTTTTCTTCCGAAGAAGAAGCGGTCCAATGTTTTATTTTTGACGTTGCTGGTCAGCCAAAACACCAAGGCTAGAAGCGATACGGCACCAATGCCTACTCGCTTCCCCAACTGCCAGTCCGTCAACAAGCCGATAACCCCAACTGCGAGACCGATAACTGAAATGAAAATGGCAAATGCCGTTATTTTCATTCCTGTCGTCATCGTCTCACCGTCAGCCATGCCGTGAACTCCGGTCAGCCGACCGAGCCCTCCAGCGAGATGCCGATCAGCTTCTGCGCCTCGACGGCGAATTC
Organism: Shinella sp.; assembly: GCA_039812945.1. Lineage (GTDB taxonomy): Bacteria > Pseudomonadota > Alphaproteobacteria > Rhizobiales > Rhizobiaceae > Shinella. The sequence continues at coordinate 2,645 of JBDHSZ010000169.1, read as the reverse complement.
CATCGGCAGTTCCTGGATGACTTCCTTGACGAAGCCGTTGACGATCAGCGCGATCGCCGCCTCTTCCGGGATGCCGCGCTGCAGGCAGTAGAAGAGCTGGTCCTCGGAGATCTTCGAGGTGGTCGCCTCGTGCTCGAACTGGGCCGTCGCGTTCTTCGCCTCGATATAGGGCACGGTATGCGCCCCGCACTTGTCGCCGATCAGCAGCGAGTCGCACTGGGTGAAGTTGCGCGCGTTCTCCGCCCTGCGGTGGGCCGAGACCTGGCCGCGATAGGTGTTGTTGGAGAAGCCCGCGGAAATGCCCTTGGAGATGATGCGGCTCGACGTGTTCTTGCCGAGATGGATCATCTTCGTGCCCGAGTCGATCTGCTGGTGGCCGTTCGACACGGCGATCGAGTAGAACTCGCCGCGCGAGCCGTCGCCGCGCAGGATGCAGGACGGGTACTTCCAGGTGATGGCGGAGCCGGTCTCGACCTGCGTCCACGAGATCTTCGAGTTCTTGCCGCGGCAATCGCCGCGCTTCGTCACGAAGTTGTAGATGCCGCCCCTGCCTTCCTTGTCGCCCGGATACCAGTTCTGGACGGTGGAATACTTGATCTCGGCATCGTCGAGCGCGACGAGCTCGACCACGGCGGCGTGAAGCTGGTTCTCGTCGCGCTGCGGCGCGGTGCAGCCTTCGAGATAAGAGACATAGGCCCCGTCTTCCGCGATGATCAGCGTGCGCTCGAACTGGCCGGTGTTCTTCTCGTTGATGCGGAAATAGGTCGACAGCTCCATCGGGCAGCGAACGCCCTTCGGCACGAAGACGAAGGAACCGTCCGTGAAGACCGCGGAGTTCAGCGTCGCATAGAAGTTGTCGGTCGTCGGCACGACGGAGCCGAGATACGTCTTCACCAGCTCGGGGTGCTCGCGGATGGCTTCCGAGATCGACATGAAGATCACGCCGGCCTTCTTCAGCTCCTCCTTGAAGGTCGTGACGACCGAGACCGAGTCGAAGACGGCGTCGACGGCGATCTTGGATTTCTCGACGCCGGCGAGGATTTCCTGCTCGCGCAGCGGGATGCCGAGCTTCTCATAGGTCTTCAAGAGCTCCGGATCGACCTCGTCGAGCGACTTCGGGCCGCTCTGGTTCTTCGGAGCGGCATAGTAGTAGAGGTCGTTGAAATCGATCTTCGGATAGTCGACGCGCGCCCAGGTGGGCTCTTCCATGGTCAGCCAGCGGCGATAGGCGTCGAGACGCCATTCGAGCATCCAATCCGGCTCGTCCTTCTTGGCAGAGATGAAGCGGATGATGTCCTCGGACAGGCCCTTCGGCGCCTTGTCCATCTCGATCTTCGTCTCGAAGCCGTATTTGTACTGGTCGACGTCAATCTGACGGACCTGATCGATCGTTTCCTGCACCGCAGGCATATCGTTCTCCAATCTCGCCGGAGACAAGGTCCGGCAGCTTGTTAACGGGTGGCGGTCAGCCGCCGGTTATGTAAGCGCCAAAGGCGGCTTTTCCCACCCTTTGGCAAGCGAAAACTCGCGTTTCCGCAAGATTCCCCTCAGGCCGCGCTCCCGGTCACGCGTCGGCGGGAGACGACGCGGGAGAAAGCGGCGAGGAAACGGTCCACATCCGCCGTGCCGGTGCCCGGGCCGAGCGAGACGCGCAGCCCGCCGAGCGCGGCATCGAAGCCCATGGCCGCCAGCACATGGCTCTCTCCGACCTTGCCGGAGGAGCAGGCCGAACCCGCCGAAAGCGCGATGCCCTCTAGGTCGAAGGCGATCTGCCCGGTTTCCGATTTCAGGCCCGGCAGGCTGAAGAACGAGGTGTTGGCGATGCGCTCGCCCTCCGCCCCGTGGATGATGACGTCGCCCGCCGCAAGCCGCATGCCGGCCTCCAGTGCATCGCGCAGACGGGCGATCCCGGCATTGCGCTCCGCCATGTCGGCAACAGCCGCACGCGCCGCAGCAGCAAAGCCGGCGAGCGCGGCCGGGTTCTCCGTGCCGGAGCGATGGCCCTTCTCCTGCCCGCCGCCGCGGATGAGCGGGGCCGGCATCAGCACCTCGCCGCGTGTGACGAGCGCGCCGGCGCCCTTCGGGCCGCCGAGCTTGTGCGAGGAGATGACGAGGAAATCCGCATCCAGCGCCTCGATATCGACCGGCATGCGGCCGACCGCCTGCACAGCATCGACGACCAGCAATCCGCCATGACGGCGGACGATGGCGGCCGCGGCCTTCACCGGCTGGACGATGCCCGTCTCGTTGTTGGCGAGCATGACCGCGACCATCGGCAGGCCGCTGGCCTTGTCATGGTTCCGGAGCAGCGTTTCCAGCGCATCGAGATCGACGATGCCGGCGCGGGTGACCGGAACGGCCGTCACATTCTCCTGCGCGAAGCGCCCGCCTTCGCGGATCGCCGGATGCTCGATCTGCGAAACATAGAGACGGCCGACGGCAAGCGGCGTGCGGCCCATGCGGTAATCGGGCGTGAGGACGAGGTTCGCCGCCTCGGTCGCGCCGCTGGTGAAGACGACATGCGCCGGCGCGGCGTTGACCAGCGCGGCCACATCACGGCGCGCGGCTTCCACCAGCATGCGCAGCGCCCGGCCCTCGCCGTGCACGGAAGACGGATTGCCGACCCTGTCGAGCGCCGCGACAAA
>JBDHSZ010000168.1:0-8028 GCA_039812945.1 Shinella sp. | reverse complement strand
TACTCGATGACGGAGGGCGGCGACGTCTTCTACATCCTGACCAATGCCGACGGCGCGAAAGACTTCAAGATCTGCCAGACGCCGGTGATCGCACCCGGCCGCGAGAACTGGACCGAGGTCGTGCCGCATCGCCCCGGCACGCTGATCCTCAACCACATGGCGTTTGCCCGCCACCTCGTCTGGCTGGAGCGTCACGAGGGCCTTCCCCGCATCGTGGTGCGCGACCGGATGAGCGGCGAGGAACACGCCATCGCCTTCGACGAGGAAGCCTATTCGCTCGGCCTGTCGGGCGCGGCAGAGTACGACACCGACGTCATCCGCTTCTCCTACTCCTCGATGACCACGCCCTCGCAGCTCTTCGACTACAATATGGCGACGCGCGAGCGCCGGCTTCTCAAGACGCAGGAAGTGCCCTCCGGCCACAACCCGGACGACTACGTCACCCGCCGCGTCTTCGCGCCCGCATGGGACGGCGAGACGGTGCCCGTCACCCTGCTTTACCGCAAGGATGTGGTCCTCGACGGCTCGGCGCCGTGCCTGCTCTACGGCTACGGCGCCTACGGCATCACCATCCCCGCCTCGTTCAACACCAATTGCCTGTCGCTGGTCGACCGCGGCTTCGTCTATGCCATCGCCCATATCCGCGGCGGCAAGGACAAGGGCTTTGCCTGGTACGAGAACGGCAAGATGGACAAGAAGACCAACACGTTCAAGGACTTCATCGCCGCGGCGGATTATCTGAATCAGGAGAAGTTCACGTCCTACGCGAAGGTCGTCGCCGAGGGCGGCTCGGCCGGCGGCATGCTGATGGGCGCGATCGCCAACATGGCGCCGGAGAAATTCGGCGGCATCATCGCCGCCGTGCCCTTCGTCGACGTGCTCAACACCATGCTGGACGACACCCTGCCGCTGACCCCGCCGGAATGGCCCGAATGGGGCAATCCCATCGACAGCAGGGATTTCTACAGGCTCATGGCCGGCTACTCGCCCTATGACAATGTCGGCGACAAGCCCTACCCCGCCATCCTCGCCCTTTCCGGCCTCACCGACCCGCGCGTGACCTACTGGGAGCCGACCAAGTGGGTGGCGCGCCTGCGCGAGAAGACCACCGGCAGCGAGCCGATCCTGCTCAAGACCAATATGGGCGCAGGCCATGGCGGGGCCTCCGGGCGCTTCCAGCGGCTGGAGGAGATCGCCTTCGAATATGCCTTCGCGATCAAGGTGGCGGGGAAGATGTAGCCTTCCCGCCACGGCAGGCGGCCGTTCTTAAGGTTAAGACCGGATATTCCAAACTCGGTTGCAATAATGTGCTTAAACAACCAAAGGTAAAGATACCTGATTGTGAAGCGCAACCCGGAGACTGGCATGAACGGCCCTGCCTCAAAGACCACCTTCGGCCCCGACGAGCTCGGCATGCTGAAGGATATCTTCATCGAGATCACCTCGCAGGCGTGGTTCGTCCAGACCGCCGAGGCGAAGGAAAGCTTCGCGCGCTATCTGTTCGCGTCGTTCCCGACCGACGCGCTCGATCCTCAGGCCCACCGCGCCGCCTGCGAGGCCGCGGCGCGGGCGCTCTTCTCGCGCGGCCGTGAGGCGAATAAGGCTAGCGAAACGCCGCCGCGCACGCCCTGAGGTCGTCCAGCATCGCGCTCGAGCCCTTGAGGCTGGTGCGCACCTCGCCGATGCGGATATGGTTGCCGCGCCTCAGGGCGTCGATCACCGCGCGGTCGCGGCCGAGGTCGTAGGCGATCTCCCGGCGGCCATAGGCCTTGCCGACGATGTCATGGCCCCGGCCGTCGTCGATCCAGTATGTCGCGGCGTTCGAATAGCCGTCGGCATAGTCGTAGGCGGCGTCCTGGAAGCCGAAGGTCAGCCGGCCGTCGCCGTACCAGCGGAAGGCGGCGGAGCGGCCGCCGTCGCCGCCGCGCAGGGCGCGGCAGTTGAGGAAACGGCGGTCGGTCCCGAAATCCGCGACGATATCCCAGCCGCCCACCGTGCGCGCGGCGCGGTAGGGGTCGGCCTCCGGGCCGTAGCCGTCGTCGGCGCTGCCTGCCGCATAAGCATCCGACGCCGTCTCGTGGCTGCTGTCCGATGCATGCTCCCCGGCCGGGAAATCGCGCAGGGCGTCGCGGTAGCGGTCGAGATAGCCGAGGCGGCGGACGTCGACGAAATCGAACTCGTAGTCCTCCAGCGAGCGCACGGAATTGTCGCGCAAGCGCACGAGGCCGCGCAGGCGCAGGCAGCCCTCGCCGCAGTCGATCTCGTCGACATATTCGCGGGCGCTGTCGTCCGGCGTCTTCACCGCGATGCCGAGGCCGTGGCGGCGCTCCTCGTCGACGGCGCGGAACATCAGCGACTGGGCGTAGCCGCGGCGGTCCTCGTCGAAATAGTCGTAGATGGCGCGCTCCTCGCTCGGGCTGAGGTCGTCCTGCCGCGCCACGTAGATGCGGCGCTCGGGAATGCCCGCCGAGGTGATGACGTTGCGCAGCCGCTCACGCGAATAGACCGTCGTGAAATAGGAAAGGTCGTCGCAGCCTTCCGGCGGCGCCCAGAAGCTGAAGTCGATCAGCAGGAGCTGGCCGTCCCTGTAGATGTCGGAAAGGCGGCGGTCGCGGTCGTTGCCGCCGAAGGCGAGGCGCCCGCAGGGATCGCGCCGGTCGTTGGACAGGGTGACATAGGGCAGGTTGCCCGTGTCCTCCTCGTGCCGGCTGTCGAATTTCCGGCCGAGGAGATCGATCTTGCGTTCGGCGACGGCGGCGAAGATGCCCTCCGGGTAGCGGCTGAGATAGCGGTCATAGGCCTCGCGACTGTCGGCGAGCGCCGCGAATTCGTAGAAGGCGATCTCCGCCTCGTCGGCCTTGCCGTCCTTCGTGCCGAGGGCGAAGCCGCCGTAGTTTCCGTCGCTCTGCCAGACGGCCTGCCGGCTCTTGCTGCGCTCCCCGACGATAGCGGAGACCTTGCCGAAGGCCTCTTCCAGCGTGATGCCGGGAATGCTGAGCGCATCGGCCAGCGCCGAGGCGAAGGGGCCGATCGGCGCGCCGTCATAGTCGTAGGCCGCGCCCGGCGCGGCGGCATAGGCATAGTGGATGCCGGCGGCGTCCTTCGGCACGGCGAGGCCTTCCGGGATATCGCGCAATGCCGGGAACGGGTTTTCGTGCGCGGCGTCGAACAGCACCACCTTGAGGCCCCTGCCGAGGTCGCGCAGCGTGGCGGTGAGCTGCGAGACGGCGAGCGAGCGGTTGCGCAGGCCCGTCAGCGTGCGGCCGGCGGCGTCGGTCGGCAGCAGGTAGTTGTCGCCGTCGACCTGCACCGCGTAGCCGGAGAAATAGACGAAGAGCACGGGGTCTTCCGCCTTTTCCGCCAGGCGCGTGAAATTGTTGAGCGCCGAGAGCATGCCGAGATGACCGGCATCGGTGACGCGCGTCACGTCGAAGCCCGCCCGCTCCAGCGCCTCGCCGACGAGGTCGATGTCGTTCAGCGGGTTCTCCAGCGGCTCGGCATCCTCATAGGCCGCATTGCCGACAAGCAGCGCGTAGCGCTCGGCGGCGAGGGCGGCGGGGGCCGCAAGGACGAGGAGACAGGCGGCGAGCGCCCGGATCAGGCGCCCGATCAGGCGATGGACGTTCGGCTGCACGATATCCTCCAAGAAACGACCGGGCGCATATCCCCTGCTGAGGGAAACGCGCCGGCCCGTCCGCTTATTCAGCGATCCGTGAAATTCCCCCTTGCAGGAAAACCTTTCGTTCCGGCCGCCAAGACCCTATCTGACAGACACAACAGCAAGGACGGACATCATGACGGCAGCGGCCCCCATCCCCTTCGACAACAGCTATGCGCGCCTGCCCGACGCCTTCTTCTCGCCGGTCGATCCGACGCCGGTGGAAGCGCCGCGGCTGATCAAGTTCAACCGCCCGCTCGCCGAGGAGCTCGGGCTCGACGCCGATGCGCTGGAGCGGCGCGGCGCGGCCTATTTCTCCGGCAACGCGCCGCTGCCCGGCGCGCTGCCGCTCGCCATGGCCTATGCCGGCCATCAGTTCGGCCAGTTCGTGCCGCGGCTCGGCGACGGGCGGGCGATCCTTCTCGGCGAGGTGATCGACCGGCACGGCCGGCGCCGCGACATCCAGCTCAAGGGCGCGGGGCAGACGCCCTATTCGCGCCGCGGCGACGGGCGGGCCGCGCTCGGCCCGGTGCTGCGCGAATATATCGTCAGCGAGGCGATGCATGCGCTCGGCGTGCCGACGACGCGGGCGCTCGCCGCCGTCGCCACCGGCCAGCCGGTCTATCGCGACCGGGTGCTGCCCGGCGCGGTGTTCACCCGCGTCGCCGCCAGCCATGTGCGCGTCGGCACCTTCCAGTTTTTTGCCGCGCGCGGCGATACCGAAAACGTGCGGGTGCTGGCGGACCATGTCGTCGAGCGGCACTATCCGGAGCTGAAGGGCGCGGAAAAGCCCTATATCGCGCTGCTCGACGCCGTCGCCGAGCGGCAGGCCGCGCTGATCGCCAGATGGCTCGGCGTCGGCTTCATCCATGGCGTGATGAACACCGACAACATGACGATCTCGGGAGAAACCATCGACTTCGGCCCCTGCGCCTTCATGGACCGCTACGATCCGCACACCGTCTATTCCTCCATCGACCGGGGCGGGCGCTATGCCTTCGGCAACCAGCCGATGATCGGCCAGTGGAACATCGCCCGGCTGGCCGAGGCGCTGCTCGGCATCCTCGACGAGGACGAGGACAGGGCGCTGGAGGCGGCGAACGCGGCCGTGTCCCGCTTCATGGAGCGTTTCCAGCAGCACTGGAAGAGCGTGATCCGCGCCAAGGTCGGCCTTGGCGAAGAGGAGCGCGACGAGGATCAGGGCCTCATCCGCGACCTGCTCGTCACCCTCCACGAGCAGAAGGCCGACTACACGCTCGCCTTCCGCCGGCTGGCGGACGCGGCGGAAGCCAACGGCTTGGAGACCGAAGGCCCCTCCCCAACCCCTCGGCGGGAAAATCCGGGTGAGGAGCAAGCCTCCTCTTTCTCCCCCCTTGTGGGGGAGATGCCGGCAGGCAGAGGGGGTTTCACCGGCGTCATGGACGACCCGGACGCGCTGACGCCCTGGCTTGCCGCCTGGCGCGCCCGGCTGGCGCGGGACGCCGCCCCGGCGCAGGACCGGGCGGCGGCGATGCGAAGGGTCAACCCGGCCTTCATCCCGCGCAACCACAAGGTCGAGGAAGCGCTGACGGCGGCGGTCGAGCACGGCGATTTCTCGCTGTTCGAGGCGCTGAACGACGTGCTCGCCAGGCCCTACGAGGACCGGCCGGGCCTGGCCGCCTATGCCGCGCCGCCGAAGCCGGGCGAGGAGATCACCGCCACCTTCTGCGGGACGTAAAGGCGCGGCCAGACGCATTTACGGCATTGAAGCGCCGCGCCGGCGCCCTAATTCCTCCAGCGTCCCTCCCTGAACCGGACGTCATGCCGGCCGCCTCGAAGGCCGGTATCGCAAACGGAGATCATCATGTTGCTCACGCTGACCGCCATCCTCGTCGCCATCATCGGACTGGTGCTGACGGGCGGGGGCGGGTGGCTGCTGTCGCTCGGCGGCAGCGCCTATTATCTCGTCACCGGCATCGCCTTCCTCGTCACGGCCGCCCTGCTCTTTCGTCGCTCGGCCGCGGCGCTCTGGCTCTATGCGCTCATCATCCTCGGCTCGCTCGGCTGGGCGGTCTGGGAAGTCGGCTTCGACTGGTGGCAGCTCGGCCCGCGCGGCGGCGTCATCGTGCTGCTGGGCCTGTGGATGATGCTGCCGGCCATCCGCCGCCCGCTCGGCTTCTCCAGCCCGACGGGCACGCCCTACCCGGCCTCGGCGCTGCCGCTCGCCGTCGCCGTCCTCGTCTCGATCGGCGTCGCCGGCTATTCGATGACGCAGGACCCGCACGATCTTGCCGGCGACCTGCCGACGGAGGTGGTGAACGCCACCCCCGCGCTCGGCGGCGACGTGCCGGCCGGCGAATGGCATCAATACGGCCGCACGCCCTACGGCCAGCGCTATTCGCCGCTCGACCAGATCGACAAGGACAACGTCTCCACGCTCAAGGTCGCCTGGCAGTACCGGACCGGCGACGTGAAGCTGCCCGACGACGTGGGCGAGACCACCTATCAGGTGACGCCGCTGAAGATCGGCGACACGCTCTACCTGTGCACGCCGCACAACTGGGCCATCGCGCTCGACGCGGCGACCGGCAAGGAGAAGTGGAAATACGATTCCAACTCCGGCATGAACCCGGACCGCCAGCACCAGACCTGCCGCGGCGTGACCTACCATGCCGACCCCGACGCCGCCGCCGGCACGACCTGCGCCACGCGCGTCTACCTGCCGACCTCCGACGCCCGGCTGATCGCGCTCGACGCCGAGACCGGCGATGTCTGCACCGGCTTTGCCGAGAACGGCGTGCTGCGGCTGGAACAGGGCATGCCCTACAACCCGGCCGGCTACTACTATTCCACCTCGCCGCCCGTCATCACCGACGGCAAGATCATCATCGGCGGGGCGGTGAACGACAACTATTCGACGCAGTCGCAATCCGGCGTCATCCGCGCCTTCGACGTCAATTCCGGCGCGCTGATCTGGAACTGGGATTCCGGCAACCCGGACGTGACGACGCCGCTGCCCGAAGGACAGGTCTACACGGTCAACTCGCCGAATTCCTGGTCGGTGTTCAGCTATGACGACGCCCTCGGCCTCGTCTATATCCCGCTCGGCAACCGCGTGCCCGACCAGCTCGGCATGGGCCGCAGCGAGCATGTGGAGAAATATTCCTCCTCCATCGTGGCGCTCGACATCAAGTCCGGCGCGGTGCGCTGGGTGCGCCAGACGGTGCATCACGACCTGTGGGACATGGACGTCCCGGCCCAGCCGGCGCTGATCGACATCACGAAGGACGGCGCGACCGTGCCCGCCCTCGTCGGTCCGACCAAGCAGGGCGACATCTACGTGCTCGACCGGCGCACCGGCGAGCCGCTCATCCCCATCGAGGAGGTGCCGGCGCCGACCGGCGCGATCCCGGAGGACTTCACCGCGCCGACCCAGCCGGTCTCCGGCCTCACCTTCATGCCCGATCCGCTGCGCGAGAGGGACATGTGGGGCATCACCATGTTCGACCAGCTCGCCTGCCGCATCGACTTCCTGTCGCTGAAATACGAGGGCCGCTACACGCCGCCCTCGCTGGAGGGCACGCTCGTCTATCCCGGCAATTTCGGCACGTTCAACTGGGGCTCCGTCGCGGTCGACCCGGAGCGGCAGGTGATGTTCGGCATGCCGACCTATCTCGCCTTCACCTCCCGCCTCGTTCCGCGCGACCAGGTCCCGCCGAAGGGGCAGGACGAAAAGGGCTCCGAACAGGGCCTCAACCGCAACGACGGCGCGCCCTACGGCGTCTATATGGGCCCGTTCCTCGGCCCGCTCGGCATTCCCTGCCAGGCGCCGCCATGGGGCTATGTCGCGGGCGCCAATCTCGCGACGGGCGAGATCGCCTACAAGCACAAGAACGGCACGGTCATGGACATGACGCCGCTGCCGCTGCCCTTCAAGGTCGGCGTGCCCGGCATCGGCGGCCCGATGCTGACCAAGGGCGGCATCGCCTTCCTCGGCGCGGCGGTGGACGACTACCTGCGCGCCTATGACGTGACCGACGGCCGCCAGCTCTGGGAAGCCCGCCTTCCCGCCGGCGGACAGGCGACGCCGATGACCTATACGGTGGGCCAGAAGCAATATGTGCTGATCGTCGCCGGCGGCCACGGCTCGGTGGGGACGAAGCCGGGGGACTACGTGATCGCCTATACGCTGCCGTAGCGGTGTGATGGAGTCTGTCGGGGGCGGCGTGCGTAAAGCGCCCCCGACCGCCGTCCTGCCGGGCATCTCCCCATCAAGGGTAGGGCAATTGCATATGGAATGATACCTTGCGGCTTTCCCCTTCTCCCCAGCGGGGAGAAGGTGCCGGCAGGCGGATGAGGGGGACGCCGAAGGCGAAAACGAGAACCTTTCC
>JBDHSZ010000167.1:0-8062 GCA_039812945.1 Shinella sp. | reverse complement strand
GCGTCGATCTCGTCGATGAAGATGATGCAGGGCGCGTTCTTCTTGGCCTGCTCGAACATGTCGCGCACGCGGCTCGCGCCGACGCCGACGAACATTTCCACGAAGTCCGAGCCGGAAATGGTGAAGAACGGCACATTGGCCTCGCCCGCGACGGAGCGCGCGAGCAGCGTCTTGCCGGTGCCGGGGGGGCCGACCAGCAGCACGCCGCGCGGGATGCGCCCGCCGAGGCGCTGGAATTTCTGCGGATCGCGCAGGAACTCGACGATCTCCTCAAGGTCCTGCTTGGCCTCGTCCACGCCGGCGACGTCGGCGAAGGTCACGCGGCCATGCGCTTCGGTCAAAAGCTTCGCCTTGGACTTGCCGAAGCCCATAGCGCCGCGCGAGCCGCCCTGCATCTGCCGCATGAAGAACAGCCAGACGCCGAGGATGAGCAGCATGGGCAGCAGCGTGCCGATATAGCTGAGGAAGCCGGAGGAGCCGTCCGTCTCCGGGCGCGCGCTGACGACCACGTTCTTCGCCTCGAGGCGCTGGACGAGCGTGTTGTCGCCGTTCGGCGCATAGGTCTGGAAGGTCGCGCCGGTCTCCACATAGCTGCCGACGATCTTGTCGCCGGTGATGACGACCTCCTTCACCCGGCTCGAGTCCACCTCTTTGAGGAACTGCGAATAGGGGATTTCCCGCGAGCCGGTCTGCGCCGGGCTCGTCTGGAACATGCTGAACAGCGCGATCAGCAGGAGAGCGATAATCGCCCACAGGGCGAAGTTTCGGAAATTGGGATTCATCGAACTTTCCGGGCACCTTCCCGGCCGGGGGCCCCGGCCGTTTCTTCATCGCTTAACATAGGGTCGCGTTGCGGCCTTGCCAAGGCAAACCGCGCCCTCCAAGGGCATTTCTCGAACTATCGTCAACGGCCGCCGCGCGGCCTGCCTCTTTCATTCTACCACAAGGCTTTCCCGCCCGCCCTCATTCGTTCGGCGGAGGCATGAACCGCCCGCGCCCGAGAAGGTCCGCAAGGGCATCGGCGAGCGGCAGGTCGAATCGCGGCAGGAAGCGGGCATAGGGCGCGATCACCGGCTCGACGGTCACGCCGCCCGCCTCCACCGCGCCGCCCTCCCGGAATTCCAGGCGCGGCGCGGTCCGCCGGGCGCGCAGGGCAGGCCCATGCAGCGCCTGCCCCTCTTCATCGCCGCCCGCGCTGACCACGACGGCGCGCGCTGTCCGGTTGGTCAGGCGATAGCGGCCGTCCCAGATCGCCGCCTCGCCCGCCGGAACGACGAGCGGCACGATGCCCCGATCCTCGCGATAGAGATGAAGGCCGTCCCGCCGGCGGTCGAACACCACGCGGCCCGCCGTCAGCCGCGACAGTGTGCCGCTGGCGAGGAAGGATTTCAGGCGGCCGGCGGAACGGGCCTCGAGCGTATGGACGCGCCCGCCCGCCGTCGCCGCCAGCAGCAGCAGGCCGCGCCACGCGGCGGGATCGGCAAGCACCGCCTCGACCGCCGGCGACGCCAGGAAGACATGCCCCTCGTCCGCCCACGCATGGCGCGCCAGGAAGGCGGCCGCGCGCTCGGCCAGCGCAAGCCGCTCATCCGCCACGGGCAACGGGGACGGGACCTCGTTCCGCGCACGGATGCGCACCCGTTCGAAGGCCGGGTTGAGATTGCTCGGATCGTCGATCCAGCTCTCGCCCCTTGCCGCGAGGAAAGCGCGGATCGCCGCGCGGTCGATCCCGAGGAACGGCCGCAGCAGCCAGACGGCGCCGTCCAGCAGCACGCCGTCCGCCATGCCGGAAAGGCCGATGCCGTCCGGCGAGCGCGCCGCGCGCATCGCGACGGTCTCGTTCTGGTCGTCGCGCGTATGGGCGGTGACGATGGCGTCCGCAGCGGCCGCGGCGGCCGCCTCCGCCAGAAGCCCATAGCGCCGGGCGCGGGCCGCCGCCTGCAGGCCGCTGCCGGGCTTCGGCCCCTCCCAGCGGCGAACCACATGCGCAACGCCATGGCGGGCACAGAGCGCGCCGACCGAGGCGGCCTCCTCGGACGAGCCGGCGCGCAGGTCGTGATCGACCGTGCAGGCGGAAAGGGTGATGTGCGGATGGCGTCCGGCGGCGCAAAGGCCGGCGAGCGCCACGAGGAGCCCGGTCGAATCGCTACCGCCGGAAACGGCGATCAGCAGCCGTGCGGGGCGCTTGAAACTTTCGAGGAAACGGCCGGCTGCCTCGGCGACGGTATTTTCCGCGCGGGCCACGGCCTCGGTCCCGTCCGCAATCAGCAGGACAGACGGCTTTGCTCGGAAGACACCTTGGTCTTCACGGCCTTGGAGGCGTTCGGATAACGCTTGTTCACCTCGCGCAGCGTGGCGCAGGCGGTTTCGCGGTTGTCGAGGGCGGCGAGCGACATGCCGAGCTTGAGCAGCATTTCCGGCGCCTTCTTCGACTTGGAGAAGGTCTGGTGCGCGTTGAGGAAGGTCTTCGCCGCGTCGTTGAAATTGCCCTGCGAATACTGTGCCTCGCCGAGCCAGAAATTGGCGTCCGCCGCCTTCTCGCTGCTCGGGAAGATGTCGAGGTAATCGCGGAACTCGCGCTCGGCGAGCTGGTAGTCGCCCGTCAGCACATGGCCGTAGGCGGTCTGGTAGAGATCGTCGGGATTGTCGAGCGAGGCGGTCGAGGATTGCGAGGCCTGCGGCTGGCCGCCGTCGACGCCCGGCAGCGCATTGTCGTTGCCGAGGGAGGCGCTCTGGTTGTTGAGGTCCGGATTGGCCTCGGCGCCGATCGGATTGCCGTTCTCGTCGAACTTGATGGAGCCGAGCTCCTGCGGCTGGGCGCCGCCCCCGCCATTCGACGTGCCGCGCGTATCGGTGCCGGCGGCATCGTCCGCCGGCACCTTGTTCGTTGCGATCTGCTGGTCGGCCGTTCCGCCGTTGACCGGCTTGTCGAGCGCGCCGCTCTTGCCGCCCGACCCGGCCTTGCCGCTTTCCAGGTCCTGGAAGCGGTATTCGTTGTCTTCCTGCGCCTTGCGGATCTGTTCCTGCATCTGCAGGAGCTGGTAGCTCATCTCCTCGATGCGGCCGTTGAGGCTGCGGATCTGCTCTTCGAGCTGGCCGACCCGCGGATCCATGGCCTGGGCCAGGACCACGTTGCGGTCGCCCGCCCGTTCGTGCTTGGCCGAAAGGAAGCCGTTCGCCAGCGTCGAGAGCGGCGATGCGCTGATCGGCCCGACGGTGGCTGCTACCGCTGCGAGACTGAGAACGCCTGCCGCGACAAGTTTCTTCATCTATCTTCGTCCTGTTGGTCCCAATTGCGCGCCGAAGCGCTGCCGGAGAGTTTTCCAAATACTCTCAAAAAGCAACGGAGTTCGGCCAAAGTGTGTTGAAAAAAGAAAGGCGGCCGAAAGGCCGCCTCCCATCCCGTCCCCAAAGGGAAGGATTACATGCCCGCGCCACCGAGAACAGTGACGGCGCGGCGGTTCTGCGACCAGCAGGAAATGTCGTCGCAGACGGCGACCGGCTTTTCCTTGCCGTAGGAGATCGTCTTGATGCGGTTTGCCGGAATGCCGCGCGAAGCGAGGTACTGGCGGGTCGACGCCGCGCGGCGTGCGCCGAGCGCGAGGTTGTATTCGCGCGTGCCGCGTTCGTCGGCATGGCCTTCGACCGTGATCGCGTAGTTCGGATACTGCTGCAGCCACTGGGCCTGGCGGTCGAGCGTCGCGGCGGCGTCGGCGCGGATCGACGTCGAGTCGGTGTCGAAGAAGATGCGGTCGCCGACATTGACGGTGAAGTCCTGCTGCGAGCCCGGCGTCGCGGCGCCGGCGCCGCCGTTGAGGCCGAGTTCGCCGGCGCTGTTCGGCAGGTTCTTCTTCGACGCGCAGCCGGCAAGGGCGAGCGTCATGACGAGGGCGATCACCGCCGGGTTGCGGGCAATGGACTGCATGCGGCCAGCGGCCGGGGTCTGAATGCGGCTCATGAGCCGGTCTCCTTGCATCAGGTCTGTGTCAAGTTCGCTGAATCGCGGGTTTCGATCAGGGTTGCCGGACTGTAACCGCACTCGGTTAATCCGCCTTCAACGAGTATGGTTAACGATTGCTGTAAGACCGTCCCCGGCCCCTCGCATTCTCGGTGGATACGCTTCTGCCGCGCCTCGCCTTTCGCCTGACTTGCAGGACTTTGCGGCAAGAACGCGGCAGAAGCGCCTCATTGTCTCGCCGCTATTCCAGAAGCGGCGACCAGGCCGGGTCGGAGGCGAAGCCCTTCGTCTGGACGAGCTGCTCGTTGTAGCCGGAAAGGTCGATGGAGTAGATCTGCGGCCCGCCGGAACCGGCGGCCTGGCGGAAGAACATCAGCACGCGGCCGTTCGGCGCCCAGGTCGGGCCCTCGTTATGGAAGCCGGAGGTGAGGATGCGCTCGCCCGAGCCGTCCGTCTTCATCACGCCGATCGAGAACTTGCCGCCCGACTGCTTGGTGAAGGCGATGAGGTCGCCGCGCGGCGACCAGACCGGCGTGGAATAGGAGCCGTCGCCGAAGGAGATGCGGCGCTGGCCGGAGCCGTCCGCGCCCATCACATAGAGTTGAGGACGCCCGCCCCGGTCGCTCTCGAAGACGATCTGCGTGCCGTCGGGCGAATAGGACGGCGCGGTGTCGATCGCCGCGGTCGAGGTCAGCCGCGTCGTGGTGCGCGAGCGCAGGTCCATCGTGTAGATATTGGCGTTGCCTTCCTGCTGCAGGCTCATGATGACCTTCTGTCCGTCCGGCGAGAAGCGCGGCGAGAAGGTCATGCCCGGGAAGTTGCCGACCACCTCGCGCTGCCCGGTCTCGAGCTGGAGCAGGTAGACGCGCGGCTGGTTGCCCTCGAAGGACATGTAGGTGATTTCCTGGCGGCTCGGCGAGAAGCGCGGCGTCAGCACCAGCTCGTTGGAATTGGTCAGCGCGCGGGCATTGAAACCGTCCTGGTCCATGATCGCGAGCTGGCGCTTGCGGGCGTTCTTCGGGCCGCTTTCGGCGACATAGACGATGCGGGTGTCGAAGTAGCCCTTCTCGCCGGTCAGGCGCTCATAGATCGCGTCGGCGATGATATGCGCCACGCGCCGCCAGTTCTCCGGCTGGGTGTAGAACTGCTGGCCGGTGAGCTGCTGGCCGGCAAAAGTGTCCCACAGGCGGAACTCGGCGCGAAGGCGCCCGTCGCCTTCCTGCGTCACGCGGCCGGTGACGAGGGCCTGCGCGTTGATGACCTTCCAGTCGTCGAAGCGCGGCGGCTGGTCGGGATTGGCGATCTTCTCGATGAAGGCCTGCTTGTTGACCGGCGCGAAGAGGCCGGAGCGCTTGAGGTCCGCCGCGATCACGTCGGTGATGCGCTGACCGAGGTCGCCCCCGGCGACGAAATCCGTCACCGCGATGGGCAGCGGCTCGACGTTACCCTTGTTGATGTTGATTTCCACTTTCGCCCAGGCCTGCGGCAGGGAGACCGCAAGGCCGGTCAGCACGACCAGCAAACGGAGGAGATTGCGTCTGAACATCTAGCTAGGCCTTCCTAGTTATCACATCATCTGGCTGGGATCGAAGTTCACGACGACTTCGCTCCAGGCATCGTATTTTTCAGGCGGCAGCCCCTTGAAGGGCCGCGATTTCATGATGGCGCGGCGCGCGCCGCCGGCGAGTGCCCGCCGTGCGGCTTCCGAGCCGCCCGTCGCCGTCACCTCGGGCTCGCCGATGATGTCGCCGTTCTGGTCGAGCTGCATCGTCACCTTGATGCGCACGTCCGCGGCGTCGGCAAGGCCCGGGATGATCGACCAGTTGTTCTGGATCTGGCCGCGCAGCGCGTCCATCTCGCTCAGCGAGAGTTTCGTGCCGCTCGTCGTCTTCTTGCCGCCGAGCGCCGCCTGCTCCTGCGAGCGCTTGGCGCCGCCGCCGGCCGCCTTTTCCTTGTTCAGAAGCGCGGCGATTTCGTCGGAGTTGAAGTCGCTCTCGTTCATCGAGCTCGCCTTCTCCTGCTTCTTCTTCTGCTCTTTCTTGCGGTCCGGCGTCTTGGCGGTTTCGGCCTTCGCCGTCTCCACCTTCTTCTCGGCCGGCTTCTCGGCGGTCTCGGTCTTCTTCGTCTCGAGCTTCGGCTTCATCTCCGGAAGCGGCACCTTGTCCGGCAGCGCCTCGGCCTCCGGGTCTGCCGCCGGCTTCTCCTCGGCGGGCTTGGCCTCCGGCTTCGGGTCCGGCTTGACCTCCTGCTTGGTCTCGGGGATAGCGGCGACCTCCGTCGACGGCTCGCTGGCGGGCTCTTCCTGCTTCACGTCCTCGACGGGCTTGCTGTCGGGCGTCTGAACGACCTTCTCGGCCTTTTCCGGCGAGGCGGCCGTCTCGATGTCGCGGGGCTTGGCCTCCGGCGTCGGCAGGTTCTTCAGGTCGACGTCGTTCTCGCCGGCATTTTCCGCATTCTCGACCGGCGTCTGCTTCTTGGTCGGAACGGGCGCGGCCTTTTCCTTCAGTTCGGCTTTCTTGTCGCCCTGCTGGATCTGCGTCAGCTCCTCGATCGACACGATATCGACCGGCAGCGCCTCGACATTGGCGACGTCGAAGCTCTCGGGGCTGCCGAGCGAGACCAGCGCCCAGGTGAGGACCAGGCTGTGGAGCACGGCGGATGTGGCGAGACTGCCCTTCATGGCGCGTAATCAACCACCCGGTTTCTGCTCGGTGACGAGGCCGATATTGCTGAATCCGCCGCCCTGGATGCGCGACATGACGTCGGCGATCACGCCATAGGGCGCGTTGCCGTCGCCGCGCACGAAGACGCGCTCGGTGTAGCCGGTGGTCGCCACGGCCTGCAGCTTGGCGGCGATCTCCTCGACGGGGATCGGCGTTTCCTGCAGGAAGACCTGGCCGTCGGCCTTGACCGAGACGGTGATCGGCTGCGTATCGGCATTGAGGGCTTTGGCCTGCGTCTTCGGCAGGTCGATCGGCACGCCGACCGTCATCAGCGGCGCTGCCACCATGAAGATGATGAGCAGCACGAGCATGACGTCGACGAACGGCGTCACGTTGATCTCGCTCATCGGGGCGCGCCTGCCGCCCCCGCGGCGACGGCGGCCGCCGCCTGAATTCTTCGCTCCGACTGACATGCCCATTGGCGTCGTCTCCGTCTAAAGGCCGGTTACTGCGCCGCAGCGCGCGGCTGCAGCTTCTCGTCGATCTGGCGCGACAGGATGGCGGAGAACTCGTCCGCGAAGCCTTCCATGCGCGCCGTCAGCTTGCCGGCATCGGCGGAGAACTTGTTGTAGGCAATAACCGCCGGAATTGCGGCGAGAAGGCCGATGGCCGTCGCCAGCAGCGCCTCGGCGATGCCGGGCGCCACGACCGCAAGGCTGGTCTGCTTGGAGCCGGCGATGGCCTGGAAGGAGGTCATGATGCCGACGACCGTGCCGAAAAGACCGACGAAGGGCGCCGCCGAGCCGATGGTGGCGAGCGAGCCGAGCCGTGCCTCCAGCGTCTCCGATTCGCGCGACAGCGTCACGTCCATCGCCCGGTCGATACGCATCTGCAGGCCGATCGGCGATCGCGCCCCGCGCTCGAAGCTCTTCTTCCATTCGCGCATCGCCGCCACGAAGATGGCGCTCATGCCCGAGGTCTGCCGGTCGGAGAGCGTGCGATAGAGCTCCTCCAGCGACTGGCCCGACCAGAAGACCTGCTCGAAGCTGTCGAGCTGGCGGCGCGCCTTGCCATAGGTCACCGTCTTGTCGACGACGATGGCCCAGGTCCAGACCGACGCGGCGATCAGGCCGAGCATGACCAGCTTCACGACGAATCCGGCCTGCATGAACAGACCCCAAAGGGTCACGCTGCCTGCCGCTTCCAAACCCACTTGTTCCATAGACCTATGTCCCCGAATCCAAACACCCGGCACGGGCCTTCGCGGCTCGAACCGGGTCACATTCACGCCGGTGCGGTCTCCTGGGAGGTGGATCCCGCATCGGCATTCACAAACCGCACGTCGCAGCCAGGGATCCGATCCACAACCGCTTCGCAGCCCGTCAAGAATGTCCGGTTGATGCCGCCGGCCGCCATGCCGGTCAAACGCTTACAACCTGCC
>JBDHSZ010000166.1:0-8093 GCA_039812945.1 Shinella sp. | reverse complement strand
CCGGCCGGCTTGTGGTAGAGCCAGAGGCGCGTGCGCTCGATGCCGCGCACCGGCATGCCGTCGACCTCGATGCGGTCAGCGAAGGTGGCGTTGACGACCGGCGTCTCCAGCACCTTGCCGTTCACGCTGATCCGGCCTTCCATGATCATGCGCTCGATATCGCGGCGCGAGGCGACGCCCGCGCGGGCGAGCAGCTTGGAAATGCGCTCGGGCGCAAGTTCCGCGCCGGCGCTCGCGGCAGGCACGGGCTTTGCCGCGCGGGCCGGCCGGTCGTCGCGCGGGGCGGACTTTCCGGCGAATGGCTTGCCGCCCGGCTTCTTGCCATCGGGCTTGCCGGAGGCGAAGGATTTCTTGCCCGCGGCCGCCGATGCGGCGCCACGCGGCTTGGTATCGCGGCCCGAGGGCTTGCCGCCCGGCCGTTTCGGCTTGTCTTTGGATGTCATTTGTGCTGCCTGCGTTTTGCCGTGTCCTATCAGGTCAGGCGTCCGGGGTTAAGAGGAATTCGTGCGCGCATGTCAAATCGCTTCATGCAGATCGCGCTGGAAGAGGCGCGGGCCGCCGGAGAGCGCGGCGAAGTGCCCGTCGGGGCGGTGCTGGTGCTCGACGGCGCGGTCGTCGCGCAGTCGGGAAACCGCACCCGGGCGGAGAACGACGTGACGGCCCATGCCGAGGTCGCCGTCATCCGCAAGGCCGCCCGCGCGCTCGGGCAGGAGCGTCTGGCCGGCGCGGACCTCTATGTGACGCTGGAGCCCTGCACGCTCTGCGCCGCCGCCATCTCCTTCGCCCGCATCCGCCGGCTCTACTACGGCGCGGAAGACCCCAAGGGCGGCGCGGTGGAAAACGGCGTGCGCTTCTTCGCCCAGCCGACCTGCCACCACGCGCCCGACGTCTATTCCGGCATCGGCGCCACGGCGGCGGCGGATATCCTCAGGGATTTCTTCAAGGAAAGGCGCGAGAGCTGACAGTCAGCCCTCGGCGAAGCGCTTCAGCCTCTCGCCCGACAGGCGGTAGCGGATCCATTCGCCCTGCGGCTCGGCGCCGATGGCGTCATAGACGCGGATCGCCGGCTCGTTCCAGTCGAGCACGCTCCATTCGAAACGGCCGCAGCCCTCCTCGACCGCGATGCGCGCCAGATGGCGCAGCAGCAGCTTGCCGAGCCCCGCGCCGCGATGGCCGGGCGTCACGTAGAGGTCCTCGAGATAGAGGCCGTTCCTCGCCTGCCAGGTGGAATAGGTCTTGAACCAGACGGCGAAGCCGACCGGCTCGCCCGCCGCGCTCTCGCAGATCACGGCACGGGTGACGGAGCCCTCGCCGAAGATCGAGGCGGCGACGGTCTCCTCGCTCGCGGCGACCTCGTGCAGCGCCTTCTCGTATTCGGCAAGCTCGCGGATGAAACGCAGGATGACCGCGGCGTCGGCCGCGGTCGCGGGACGGATGCGGTAGGCCGTCATGAAATCAGAAGGGCCACCAGCCGGACTTCGACTGCTTGGCCGCCTTGGCTTCCTTCTTGCGGCGGCGATCCTTCTGCTTTTCCGGCTCGCCGAGATCGGCCGTCGCCTCTTCCGGCAGGCGGCGATAGTCGGTCGGCGGATCGCTCAGGAAGCGCCGCTTGTCGGAATAGGCGCCCATCTGCAGCCGGCGGGCTTCGCGATAGGCCTGCGTCTGCTCGGCCGTGGACAGCTTGCGGCTCGTCGCGTTCTGCGTGACGAGGGGCGAGCGATAGCGCGGATTGTCGCTGTTCGCATCCGCCTCTTCCCGTAGGCGCTCGCGCATCTCCTCGGGATTCTCCAGCCATTGCGGATTGTCCTTGGACGACACGGACTGCTGCGGATTGGCGAGCGCCACCTTGTCCTTCGGCACGACGAGGCTGCCGCGCGGCTGGTAGCGGATGTTCTTGGCTTCCTTGTTGTCGGGCTGGATCATGACGGCATTGCCAAGGTCATCGATCAACTGCTCGCCCGCGGTCTTGTCGGTGCCGTAGGTCGGGCCCATGCAGCCGGTGAGGAGGAGGCTGCCGCCGAGAAGGCCGAGAAGGCCGGTACGCACCCGAATATTTCGCGTCATTCCCATGAATACCCTTCCAGCAGAGCCGGTACGCCGAAAACCTATCTCACGGCAAAAGTCCGCCGTGCCATGGCGGAACAATCCGACCATTTTCAGGCAGCATTACCGGATGATGCCGTCCAGCGCAATTCATCCGGAGGAATCGACGGCCGGAAAGCACCGGCCGTCAACAGGCCCGCCGGTCAGGCGGCGCGGCGAAAGCCGATCTCGCGCAGCGCCGCGGCGTCGCGCGCCGAGACGTCCGGGTAGTCCGGGTCCGAGCCGACATCGGTGGTGATGCGCCAGGAGCGCGCGCACTTGACGCCCTCGGCAAGCTTCGGCTCGACCGAGACCTTGGCGACCTCCGGCAGGCGGAAGGCATCCGCCGGGCCTTCGCCGGCGACGACCGTGATGGCCGAGGTGATGCAGATCTCCGCGAAATCCTCGCCCTCCAGCGCCTTCAGCAGCTCCGCGTCGCCGACATGGACGACGGGGGCGGCTTCCAGCGAAGCGCCGATGCGCTTCTCGCGGCGCTCGATCTCCAGCGCGCCGGTGACAACCGAGCGCAGGTCGCGGATTTTCTCCCACTTGGCTTCCAGCGCATCGTCGCGCCACTCCGCCGGAACCGCCGGGAACTGCTCCAGATGGATAGAAACGGCGTCGGGTTTGCGCGACAGCCAGGCCTCCTCCATCGTGAAGGGCAGCATGGGGGCCAGCCAGGTGACGAGGCATTCGAACAGCTTGCGGATGACGCAGAGGCTGGCGCGGCGCTTCAGCGAGGACGGGGCGTCGCAATAGAGCGCGTCCTTGCGGATATCGAAGTAGAAGGCCGACAGCTCGACATTCGAGAAGTCGATCAGCGCGCGGGCGATCTTCTTGAAGTCGAAGGCGTCGTAGCCCTCGCGCACCACGGCGTCGAGCTGCGACAGGCGGTGCAGCATCAGCCGTTCCAGCTCCGGCATGTCGGCAAGGGCGATCTCCTCGCCCTCATCGTGCGCCAGCGTGCCGAGCATCCAGCGCACCGTGTTGCGCAGCTTGCGGTAGGCGTCGATATTGGTCTGGATGATCGTCTTGCCGAGGCGCTGGTCTTCCCAATAGTCCGTCGTCATGACCCAGAGGCGCAGGATATCGGCGCCCGATTCCTTCATCACGTCCTGCGGCGAGACGACGTTGCCCTTGGACTTGGACATCTTCTCGCCCTTCTCGTCCATGGTGAAGCCATGGGTGACGACGGCGTTGTAGGGCGCGCGGCCGCGCGTCGCGCAGCTTTCCAGCAGCGAGGAATGGAACCAGCCGCGATGCTGGTCGGAGCCTTCCAGATAGAGGTCGGCCGGCCATTTCAGGTCCGGGCGGTCCTCCAGCGTGAAGGTGTGGGTGGAGCCCGAGTCGAACCAGACGTCGAGGATGTCCATGACCTGCGTCCAGCCCTCGCCGGCGCGCGGGCCGAGGAAGCGCTCGCGCGCGCCTTCGGCGAACCAGGCATCGGCGCCTTCCTGCTCAAAGGCGTCGAGGATGCGGGCGTTGACGGCCTCGTCGATCAGCACCTCGCCCTTGTCATTCGCGAAGACGGCGATCGGCACGCCCCAGGCGCGCTGGCGCGAGAGCACCCAGTCCGGGCGGCTCTCGATCATGGCGCGCAGGCGGTTCTGGCCGGCGGCGGGCACGAAGCGGGTCGCGTCGATGGCGGCAAGCGAGCGCGAGCGCAGCGTGGTGCCGTCGCCGAGTTCCTTGTCCATGTAGACGAACCATTGCGGCGTGTTGCGGAAGATGACCGGCTTCTTGGAGCGCCAGGAATGCGGGTAGGAATGCTTCATGCGCCCGCGGGCGAAAAGATTGTCCGCCGCGATCAGCGCCTTGATGACGCGCTCGTTGGCGTCGCCCTTCTTGCCGTTGTCGTCCATGACGCGCGCGCCCTCGAAGCCGGGGGCGTCGGCGGTGTAGAAGCCGGCGTCGTCGACGGTGAAGGGGATTTTCGAGGAGATGCCGCGCGCTTCGAGATTACGCGCCTCGGCCATCCACGCATCGAAGTCCTCGCGGCCGTGGCCGGGGGCGGTGTGCACGAAGCCCGTGCCGGCGTCGTCGGTGACATGATCGCCGTCGAGCAGCGGGACCTTGAACGTGTAGCCGAGGTCCTTCAGCGGATGGGCGCAGGTGATCGCGGCCAGCTCCTCCGGCGCGACATCGCGCAGGAACTTGAAGGTGAGCTTCGCCCTGGCGGCGGCCTCGTCGGCGAGGCGCGTGGCGAAGATCAGCTTTTCGCCCGGCTGCGGGCCGAAATCGTTCTGCGCGCTTTCCACCTCATAAAGGCCGTAGGGATAGCGCGAGGAGAAGGCGATGGCGCGGTTGCCGGGGATCGTCCAGGGCGTGGTCGTCCAGATGACGACGAAGTCGCCGAGAAGGTCGGCCGGGCCTTCCGTCACCGGGAACTTCACCCAGATCATGTCGCTCTCGACATCGGCGTATTCGACCTCGGCCTCCGCCAGCGCCGTGCGCTCGACCACCGACCACATGACGGGCTTGGAGCCGCGATAGAGCTGGCCGGATTTCGCGATCTTCAGGAGTTCGCCGGCGATGCGGGCCTCGGCGTGGAAGTTCATCGTCGTGTAGGGGTTGTCGAAGTCGCCCTCGATGCCGAGGCGCTTGAACTCCTCGATCTGGACCTTGATCCAGCCGGCGGCGAAGTCGCGGCATTCCTGGCGGAATTCGTTGACCGGGACCTCGTCCTTGTTCCTGCCCTTCTCGCGGTACTTCTCCTCGATCTTCCATTCGATCGGCAGGCCGTGGCAGTCCCAGCCGGGGACGTAGTTGCTGTCATAGCCGCGCATCTGGAAGGAGCGGGTGATGACGTCTTTCAGGATCTTGTTCAGCGCGTGGCCGATATGGATGTTGCCGTTGGCATAGGGCGGGCCGTCGTGCAGCACGAATTTCTCGCGGCCGGCGGCGGAGGCGCGCAGCTTCTTGTAGAGGCCCATCTTCTGCCAACGGGCCACCGTTTCCGGCTCCTTCTGCGGCAGGCCGGCGCGCATCGGGAAATCCGTCTGCGGCAGGTAGAGGGTGGACGAATAATCGACTTTTTCAGGTGTATCGGTCATGGACAGGCTATCGCTTTTTTCGCGCATGCGGGAAGGGGGCGGTGACGGCGCTCGCGGGAGCGCCCGAAATCCCGGACCTTCCGGCCTCGCTCAGAGCGCGCGGAAGGCCGGGCCACTAATTCGCAGATCGATGGTCGGCCGGTGGGGCATCATGCGCGCGGTCTTACGGCCTTTTGGGCGTTTTGAAAAGACGGGGGGCATATATTTGCCCCCGGCCGACCCTGCCAGGTGATGAGCCCCTCATCCGGCCTGCCGGCCACCTTCTCCTTGGCTGCAGGGAGAAGGAGATATGCCGCGCCGGTTTCCCCAAAACCCCAATATCGCGTGGGGCACGTCCCCTCTCCCCGCTTGCGGGGAGAGGGTTAGGGTGAGGGGCAAAGCTATGTCTGCCAACGCTCAGAAACAGAGGCGCTGGTCTATCGGGCCGAGCGGCCTGACGCCGGCAAGCA
Organism: Shinella sp.; assembly: GCA_039812945.1. Classification (GTDB taxonomy): domain Bacteria; phylum Pseudomonadota; class Alphaproteobacteria; order Rhizobiales; family Rhizobiaceae; genus Shinella. The sequence goes on along the minus strand of JBDHSZ010000166.1, from coordinate 2,509 downwards.
AGGCCCTCGCCTCCTCCTCGTCGCGCTTCATCTGCACGACGAGCGCGTCGAGGCCGTCGAATTTCAGCTCGTCGCGCAGGTGGCCGAAGAAGGAGACGGCGCAGACCTCGCCGTAGAGATCGCCGGAAAAATCGAACAGGAAGGTTTCGAGCAGCGGCGCGCCGTTCGAGGTGACGGTCGGGCGGCGGCCGTAGCTGGCGACGCCGTCATGAAGGCTGCCGTCGGGGCGGCGGAAGCGCACGGCGTAGATGCCGTTGCGCAGTTCCACCTCGGGCGGAAGCTGCATGTTGGCGGTGGGATAGCCGAGCGTGCGGCCGAGCTGCTTGCCGCTTATCACCTCGGCCTCGACCGTGTAGCGATAGCCGAGCTGGCCCGCCGCTTCCGCCACCGCGCCCTCGCCGAGCAAGGCGCGGATGAAGCTGGAGGAGATGACGGAGGCGTTCTCGTCGCGGAAGGCGTCGACCAGCGTGACGCCGAAGCCGTTGTCCTGGCCGGCGGCCATCAGGAAGGCCGGGCCGCCTTCCCTGCCCTTGCCGAAATGGAAATCGAAGCCGGTGACGATCTCGCGGGCGTGCAGCCAGTCGAGAAGGACGGTGCGGATGAAGTCCTGCGCGGAGATTTCGGAAAAGGAGCGGTCGAAGGGATATTCGATGACGGCGGAAAAGCCCATGCCTTCGAGGATGCGGGCCTTCAGCGGCGCGGGCGTGATGCGGAAGACCGGGCTTTGCGGGCGGAAGACGGTGCGCGGATGCGGCTCGAAGGTGAGGACCAGCGCGGGAACGCCGCGCTCGGCGGCGATGTCGAGCGCGCGTTGCAGCACGCTCTGGTGGCCGCGATGCACGCCGTCGAAATTGCCGATGGCGATGACGCCGCCGCGCAGGTGCTCCGGCAGCGGCTGCTTCGTCTCGTTCCGGTGAAAGACCGTCATGCCCGCCGTCTCCGTCATTGCAGCCGGGGTATCCACCATTTCGGATGGGCATTCTCCGCGGCGAGGAAGGCGTCCAGCTTCGCCACGTCGGTGCGGCCGGCCTCGACATAGTGCTGTGCATGAATGCCGCCGGAGACATAGAGCACGTCTAGGCCGAAAGCCTCCGCCCCGCGCACGTCGGTCGGCATGCCGTCGCCGATGGCGATCACCCGCGACAGGTCGAAGTCGCCATGCGCCTCGCGCGCCTCGGCGAGCGATTTCTCGTAGATCGGCCGGTGCGGCTTGCCGGCGATGCTGGTCGCGCCGCCGAGCTCCTCGTAGAGCAGGGCGAGCGCGCCGGCGCAGGCGATGAGCTTGTGGCCGCGCTCGACGACGAGGTCGGGATTGGCGCAGATGAAGGGCAGGTTGCGGGCGGCGAGCGCCGTCAATTCCGCGCGATAATCCTCCATGGTCTCCGCCTCGTCGTCGCGCAGGCCCGCGCAGACCACGACGTCGGCCTCTTCCAGACCGACCTGCGTGACGCCGAGGCCGTCGAGCAGCGGATGATCCTTGTCCGCGCCGATGAACCAGACCTTCTTCGGGGCCTCGGCGATCAGCGCGCGGGTGACGTCGCCGGAGGTGACGATGCGGTCATAGGCCTCGTCGAGGACGCCGAGGCCGCGGATCTGCACCTTCACGCCCGGATGGGGGCGCGGCGAATTGGTGATGAGCACGACCGTCAGGCCGGCGGCGCGCGCCTCGGCCAGCGCTTCCGAAGCCTGGGAAAAGGCCTCGACGCCGTTGTGCAGGACGCCCCAGACGTCGCAGAGCACCACGTCGTAGCGCGCGGCGATGTCGCGAAAGGATTGGATGCGCTCAGCCATCAGGAGTTTCCATGTCGAATTCAGCCCGGCTGACATTGCAAAGCGAGACCAAGAAAACAAGCCTTTTCCCGCAATTTTGCCCCGTCCACGGGGAAATGGCGAAAATTTCGTCGGGCGGGCTTGATGGCGGGCGGCGGCGCTCCCATCTGGCGGCTGCGGCAGCCGCAAGCGGCGAAAAATTCGCGGGGGCATCCTTGACTCGAAACGTCCCGAGGCTTATCTCGGCTCCGCTAGCACTCCTTCATGGTGAGTGCTAACATCAATCATCGGGTCCGTTTCGCGATCCGCAATGTCATTCGATCGAGGGATTAGACAATGGCAAGCACCACCTTCCGCCCGCTTCACGATCGCGTCGTCGTACGCCGCGTCGAGTCCGAAGCCAAGACCAAGGGCGGCATCATCATTCCGGACACCGCCAAGGAAAAGCCGCAGGAAGGCGAAATCGTCGCCGTCGGCTCCGGCGCCCGCGATGAATCCGGCAAGGTCGTTCCGCTCGACGTCAAGGCCGGCGACCGCGTCCTGTTCGGCAAGTGGTCGGGCACGGAAGTCAAGCTCGACGGCGAGGACCTTCTGATCATGAAGGAAGCCGACATCATGGGCATCATCGGCTGATAAGCCGGTAATCCCTTCCCTTTCTAGCTGATATCTCTTCAGGAGTTCTCACAATGGCAGCCAAAGAAGTAAAGTTCGGCCGCACCGCGCGCGAAAAGATGCTGCG
>JBDHSZ010000165.1:0-8103 GCA_039812945.1 Shinella sp. | reverse complement strand
GTGGTGATGCCCCTTCGGCACCTGCTTGAGGAAGCTGCCGGCGAGCGCCGGGGTCAGCGACAGCGCGAGGAAGGCCGAGAAGAGGATCGACACGACCATGGTCAGCGAGAACTGCTGGTAGATGACGCCGACCGCGCCGGGGAAGAAGCCCATCGGGATGAACACCGAGGCGAGCACCAGCGTGATGCCGATGACGGCGCCGGTGATCTGCTTCATCGCCTTGCGGGTCGCCTCCTTCGGCGGCAGCCCCTCTTCCGACATGATGCGCTCGACATTCTCCACGACGATGATCGCGTCGTCGACGAGGATGCCGATGGCGAGCACCATGGCGAACATGGTGAGCACGTTGATCGAGAAGCCCATGGCGAGCATCACGGCGCAGGTGCCGAGCAGCGCGACGGGAACGACGAGCGTCGGGATGATCGTGTAGCGGATGTTCTGCAGGAACAGGAACATCACCAGGAACACCAGGCCGACGGCCTCGAGCAGCGTGTGCAGCACCTTCTCGATCGACACCTTGACGAAGGGCGAGGTGTCGTAGGGGATCGAATATTCGAGGCCCGGCGGGAAGAACTTCGCCAGTTCGTCCATGCGCGCCTTGATCGCCTCCGACGTCGCCATGGCATTGCCGCTCGGCGAGAGCTGCACGCCGATCGCCGCCGAGGGCTGGCCGTTGAGGCGGGTGGAGAAGGAATAGGTCTCGCCGCCCACCTCGACACGCGCGACGTCACGCAGGCGCACGGCCGAGCCGTCCGCATTGGCGCGCAGCACGATGGCGCCGAATTCCTCCGGCGTCGTGAGCTGGCCCTTGATGTTGACGGGCGCGGCGATCTGCTGGGTGATCGGGTTCGGCTGGGCGCCGATCGAGCCGGCGGCGATCTGCGCGTTCTGCACCTGCACGGCGGCGGTGACATCGGCGGCGGTGAGGTTCAGGCCGAGCATCTTGGCCGGGTCGAGCCAGATGCGCATGGAGCGCTGCGTGGCGAAGAGCTGGGCGCGGCCGACGCCGGGCACGCGCTGCACCTCGGAGAGGACGTTGCGGTTGAGATAGTCGCCGAGGCTGATGGCGTCCATCGAGCCGTCGGTGGAGGTCAGCGAGACGATCAGCAGGAAGCCGGAGCCGGCCTCCTCGACCTGCACGCCCTGGCGGCGCACGGAATCGGGCAGGCGCGGCTCGACGCGGCTGATGCGGTTCTGCACGTCCACCGAGGCCTGGCTCGGATCGGTGCCCGGCGCGAAGGTGATGTTGATGTCGGCCGAACCCGAGGCGCTCGACGTCGATTCGAAGTAGAGCATGCCCTCGACGCCGTTCAGCTCGTCCTCGATGAGCTTGGTGACGCTCTGGTAGGTGTCCTGCGAGGACGCGCCGGCATAGGAGGTCGAGACCGAGATCTGCGGCGGGGCGACGTCGGGATACTGCGCGATCGGCAGCAGCGGGATGGAGATGGCGCCGGCGATCATGATGAAGATCGCGACGACCCAGGCGAAGATCGGCCTGTCGATGAAGAAGCTGGGCATCGTCGATTCCTTACTTCGCCTGCTCGGTCTTGGCGGCGTCGCCGCCCTCGGCCTTCGCCGCGTCGGCTTCGGCCTTCGCGGCATTGGCGACGGCGTTCGGGTCCCATTCGGAGGGAACGACCTCGCCGCCCGGCTGCACCTTCTGGAAGCCCTCGACGATGATCTTCTCGCCGTCCTTCAGGCCGTCGGTGATGACGAAGCGCGCGCCGTCGGCGCGGCCGACGCGCACCGGGCGCACGCCGGCCTTGTTGTCGGCGGAGACGACATAGACCAGCGCGCTGCCGGAGGCGTCGCGCTGCACGGCCTGCTGCGGCACGAGCACCGCATTCTTCTCGACGCCCTGCTCGATCTGCACGCGCACATACATGCCCGGCAGGAGATCGCCGTCCGGATTGGGGAATTCGCCGCGCAGCGTCACCTGGCCGGTCGATGCATCGACGGCGGCTTCCGAGAACAGCAGCTTGCCCGGATGCGGATAGGGCGAGCCGTCGTCGAGCACCAGCTTGACGTCGGCCGAGTTGTTGTCGGCCATCAGGTCGCCGTCCTCCAGCGCCTTGCGCAGGCGGATGAGGTCCGTCGCCGACTGGGTGAAGTCGGCATAGACGGGGTCGAGCTGCTGGATCGTGGCGAGGTTCTCCGTGCCGTTGGAGGAGACCAGCGCGCCCTCGGTGATGAGCGCGCGGCCGATGCGGCCGCTGATCGGCGCCTTGACCTCGGTATATTCGAGGTTGAGCCGCGCCGTGGCGAGGCCCGCCTCGGCGATGGCGACGTCGGCGTCGGCCTGCGCCCGCTTGGCGACGGCGTCGTCATAGGCCTGCGCGGAGGAGACGTTCGACTTGCGAAGCTGCTGCTGGCGCTCGGTCTCGACCTTCGCCTGGTCCTGCACGGCCTTGGCGCGGCGCAGCGTCGCCTCGGCGCTGTCGACCTGCACCTGGAACGGCGCGGGATCGATACGGTAGAGCACGTCGCCCTGCTTGACCTGCGAGCCCTGCTCGAAGACGCGCTCGATGACGATGCCCGAGGCGCGCGGGCGAACCTCCGCCGTACGGGTCGCGGCGATGCGGCCCGGCAGGTCGTTGGTGATCGGCACGTCCTCGGCCTTCACCGTGAGGACGGCCACCTGCGGCGGCGGAAAGGCGAAGCCGCCCTGCGGAGCCTGCTCGTCCTGGCAGCCGGCGAGAAGCAAAAGGGCGCCAAAGGTCGCAATCGAAATCGGTCTCGTGAAACGCATGGGTTCTTCCATAAGCGGTGCCGGCAAGGGCGGCGGGTGCTGAAAACGAATAGATGCGGTGATCGCAGGACCACCGCATCGCAACATACAAACAAGGCTGTATGTTAATTCCTGATGTTTGACAATCGTAGATCACGGCGGGAAAAGCCGCAATCCACCCCGATCACGGAGTTGTGATGAGGGGCCTCAACGTATCGCGCGGCCATTTGTATCGAAACGATGCGTCTGGCCGGCGGCCGGCGTCGCGAAGACCACGTCGCCGACTTCGTAGTGATGCTCGCCGAACAGGCGCACGGTGAAGAACCCCACCTTCTCCGATTCGATGTAGACGATCGTGTCGGCGCCGAGATGCTCGACATGCACCACCTTGCCCTGCCATTCGCCGCTCTCGCGCGACAGGCTGAGGTGTTCCGGGCGCACGCCGACCGTCTTGGCGTCGGTCACGCCGAGGCGTTCGGCCTCGATGAAGTTCATGCCCGGCGAGCCGATGAAGCCGGCGACGAACAGGTTCGCCGGACGATTGTAGAGCTCCATCGGCGAGCCGACCTGCTGGATGACCCCGGCATCGAGCACCACGATCTTGTCCGCCAGCGTCATCGCCTCGACCTGGTCGTGCGTGACGTAGATCATGGTCGCCTTCAATTCGCGGTGGAGCCTCGCGATCTCCAGCCGCGTGTTGACGCGCAGCGCCGCGTCGAGGTTGGACAGCGGCTCGTCGAACAGGAAGAGCTTCGGCTCGCGCACGATGGCGCGGCCGATGGCGACGCGCTGGCGCTGGCCGCCGGAAAGCTCGGCCGGACGGCGGGCGAGGTATTTTTCCAGCGACAGCATGGAGGACGCCCTGGCGACGCGCTTTTCGATCTCCTCCTTCGGCGCGCCGGCCTGCTTGAGGCCGAGGCCCATATTGTCCTTCACCGTCAGGTGCGGATAGAGCGCGTAGGACTGGAACACCATGGCGATGCCGCGCTTGGCCGGCGGCACGGTGACGACTTCCGCGCCGTCGATGGTGATCGAGCCGGACGTGGCGTCCTCCAGCCCCGCGATGATGCGCAGCAGCGTGGACTTGCCGCAGCCCGAGGGGCCGACGAAGATGACGAATTCACCGTCCTTCACATCGAGGTCGATGCCCTTGATGACATCGACATTGCCGAAGGACTTGCGTACGGATTTGAGTTGAAGAGAGCCCATCTGTATCCCCTAGAGCTTGACCGTCTGGCCGGTTCTGACACTTTCATCGGCCGCCAGGCATATCCTCAGCGACTGCACCGCATCGTCCATGTGCCGCGAAAGATCGATGTCCTCGCGGATCGCCTTCAGCACGAAGGCCTGTTCCCGGTCGCAGAGGTCCTGATGGCCGGGCTCGCCCGCCATCGTCAGGTCCTCGTCCGGCGACAGGAACCTGCCGTCCGGCCCGGTCGCCGCGTTGTGCACGCGGATCACCGCCGTCTTGGTATGGGTGTCGATGTCGTCGGACTTGGCGTTCGGGTCCATGACGATGGAGACCGAGCCGTTCGGCGACATGACGTCCTTCACGAAGAAGGCCGTTTCCGAGATCATCGGCCCCCAGGCCGCCTCGTACCAGCCGAGCGAGCCGTCGTCGAAGAGCACCTGGAGATGGCCGTAATTGTACATGTCGGGCTTGATCTCGTTCGACAGGCGCAGGCCCATGCCGCGCACCTCGACGGGGCGGGCATCGGTGATCTGGCACATCACGTCGACGTAATGCACGCCGCAGTCGACGATCGGCGGCGTCGTCTCCAGCAGCGCCTTGTGGGTCGCCCAGGTCGGCCCGCTCGACTGCTGGTTCAGGTTCATGCGGAACACATAGGGACCGCCGAGCTTGCGCGCCTCGGCGATCAGCCGGATCCACGAGGGATGGTGGCGCAGGATATAGCCGACGATCAGCTTGCGGCCGTTCGCCCTCGCGCAGGCCACCACCCGCTCGGCATCCGCCACCGTCGTCGCCAGCGGCTTCTCGACGAAGACATGGGCGCCCGCCTCCATCGCCGCGATGGCGTATTCGGCATGGCTGTCGGAGTAAGTGTTGACCGAGCAGAGCTCGGGCTTCAGTTCCTTCAGCGCCTCGTGGAAGGACGGATGGATCTCGTAGCCCTCCAGCCCGGCCGGGACCGGAACCTTCGAGCGGTTGACGAGGCCGACGATCTCGAAACCGGGGTTTTCGTGATAGGCCAGCGCATGGCTCCTGCCCATGTTGCCGAGGCCGGCGGACAGGACGCGGATGGGGGTTGCAGAATTCACTTTACGGCTCCCGAGGTGATGCCGCGGATCAACTGCCGCGAGAAGACGAAGTAGAGGACGAGGACCGGCAGGATGGCGAGCGACAGCGCCGCCAGCACGGCGTTCCAGTTGGTGACGAACTGGCCGATGAAGATCTGCGAGCCGAGCGTCACCGTCTTGGTCGCCTCGCTCGGGGCGAGGATCAGCGGGAACCACAGGTCGTTCCAGATCGGGATCATGGTGAAGACCGCGACCGTCGCCATGGCCGGGCGCACCAGCGGCAGCACCAGGCGGAAGAAGATCGAGTATTCCGAGAGCCCGTCGATGCGGCCGGCGTTCTTGAGGTCGTCGGAGACGGTCCGCATGAATTCCGACAGGATGAACACGGCGAGCGGGATGCCCTGCGCGGTATAGACCAGCACCAGCGCCGTCAGCGTGTTGACGAGCCCGGTCGCCACCATGCCCTGCAGGATCGCCACCGTGCCGAGGCGGATGGGGATCATGATGCCGATGGCGAGATAGAGGCCCATCAGCATGTTGCCGCGGAAGCGGTATTCGGACAGGGCGAAGGCGGCCATCGCGCCGAACAGCAGCACCAGCACGATGGAGGCCACCGTGACGATGAAGCTGTTCTGGAAGTAGGTCGCGAAGTCCCCCTGCCCCAGCACCGTATAGTAGCCGACGAGGTCGAAGGTCGCGGGCGTCGGAAGCTGCATCGGGTTGCGGAAGATCGCGTTGCGATCCTTCATCGAGTTGATCAGCGTCAGGAACACCGGGAAGAGCGAGACGACCGTGTAGCCGATCAGCGCGAGGTGGACGAGCGACGTGCGCGTGAGCGAGTTGCGTGCTTGTGACATGTCAGGCCCTCCCGGTCAGAACTGGTAGCGGCGCATGCGCCGCTGGATGGCGAAGAGATAGAGCGACACGCCGGCGAGGATGATGAGGAACATGACCGTCGCGATCGTCGCGCCCATCGAGCGGTCGCCGAGCTGGAGCTGGAAACCGAAGAAGGTGCGGTAGAGCAGCGTGCCGAGGATGTCCGTCGACTTGTCCGGCCCGGCAAGCGCGCCCTGCACGGTGTAGATCAGGTCGAAGGCGTTGAAGTTGCCGACGAAGGTGAGGATCGAGATGATGCCGATGGCCGGCAGGATCAGCGGCAGCTTGATCTTGAAGAACTGGCTCCAGCCCGTCACGCCGTCGCATTCGGCCGCCTCGATCACCTCGTCCGGGATGTTGAGCAGCGCCGCATAGATCAGCATCATCGGGATGCCGACATATTGCCAGACGGAGATCAGCGACACGGCGATGAGCGCCGAGCCCGGCTTGCCGAGCCAGGGCGAGAAGAACGACTTCAGGCCGACGAGGTCCATCAGATAGGGCGAGACGCCCCAGATCGGCGAGAGGATCAGCTTCCAGATGAAGCCGACGATCACGAAGGACAGCAGCGTCGGCAGGAAGATCGCCGTGCGGTAGAAGGCCGCGAAGCGCAGCTTGGGCAGCGAGAGCATGGCGGCGAGCGCGACGCCGATCGGGTTCTGCACCAGCATGTGGATCACGAAGAAGATGGTGTTGTTCTTCAGCGCGTTCCAGAAGTCGGCGGCCCAGCGCTCGTCGCCGAACAGCACCTTGAAATTGCTAAGGCCGACGAAGGACAACTGGCCGTCCACCGTGTTGTACAGCGACTGGCGCAGCGTCTCGACGAGCGGCAGGATCATGACCGCCGTATAGATGATGAAAGCCGGCAGCAGGAAGATGCCGATATGCCAGCGCGCCGGGCGCCTGATCGGTCCCGTTGCATCATGGGAAGAAGGTATGTCGCTCATGGTCCAGCCGCCCCTCCGGTTGTTGTCCGTTGATCCGCATGCGCGGACGCCCTGCGCGACGACCCCGCCGCACATGACAAATTCAGCATACACATTAGCAATGGGGTCGCTTCCCCAAATTTGCCCTTCGGCAACCTCTGTCCACTGGACGAAGAGGATGCGGCACCGCGCCTGCCCGTCCGGGCCGCGCCGCCGGAAGTCCCTCCCCCCGGAATTTTTAGGGGGAGAGGACCGGAGCGGGGATTTCCCCGCTCCTCAAGCGGATTTCAAGAGCCGGAATAACGGCTCACTTGACCGGCTTGTACCAGCTTTCGAGGCCCTTCTGGAGCTTCTCGGCGGCCACTTCCGGCGTATCCGTGCCGTTGATGACGTTGGCCGATTCGGTCCAGGTCTCGTTTTCGAGGTTCGGCGTGCCGCGCGACAGGATCTGGTAGGTCGAGCGGATCGTCGGCTGGCACTTCTCGCGCCAGGAGACGAATTCCTGCGCCAGCGGGTCGGCCATCTTCACCGCCGTCGAGTTCAGGCTGAAGAAGCCCGGCAGCGAGTTGGCGTAGATGTCGGCGAATTCCGGCGAGGACACGAAGGTCAGGAATTTCTTCGCCGCCTCGGCATTCGGGCTCTTGGCGTTGAGGCCGATGCCGATGTCGTTGTGGTCCGAGATGTAGCAGGTGTCGCCGGCATTCTTCACCGGCGGCGGGAATGCGCCCATCTTGAACTGCGCCTGCGTGTTGAACAGGCCGATTTCCCACGAGCCGGCCGGATAGATGGCGGCTCTACCGAGCGTGAAGAGGTTCTGGCTGTCCGGATAGGTCTGCGCCTCGAAGCCGTCGCCGAGATAGTCCTTCCACTTGGCCAGCACGCGGAACGGCTCGACCCAGCCCTCGTCGGTCAGCTTCTGCTCGCCCTTGATGAGGGCCTTGCGGCCTTCCTCGCCCTTCCAGTAGGTCGGGCCGATGTTCTGGTAGCCCATGGTGGCGGCTTCCCAGAGGTCCTTGGTGCCCATCGCCATCGGGATGAAGTTGCCGTCGGCCTTGATCTTGTCGAGCGCGGCGAAGAACTCGGCTTCGGTCGCCGGCGGCGTGATGCCGAGCTGGTCGAAGGCGTCCTTGTTGTAGATGAAGCCGTGGATGACCGAGGCCATCGGCACGCAGAAGGTCGTCGCGCCGTCGTCCGTCGTCCAGGCGGACTTGGCGACGTCGGAGAAGTTCTCCATGCCCGGCAGGTCGTTCAGGCTGGCGAGATGGCCCTTGTTGAAGAGTTCGAGCGAAGCGTCGAACGGACGGCAGGTGATGA
>JBDHSZ010000164.1:0-8104 GCA_039812945.1 Shinella sp. | reverse complement strand
GCGAAGATCTATCGTCCCGCCAAGACCGCCATGCAGTCCGGCCAGGCCAAGACTCACCTCTGGGTGCTGGAGTTCGATGCCGAGAAGCCGCGGACGATCGACCCGATCATGGGCTATACGAGCTCCGGCGACATGTACCAGCAGGTCAGGCTGTCCTTCGAGACGCGCGAGGAGGCGATCGCCTATGCCGAGCGCAACGGCATCGAATACCGCCTGATCGAGCCGAAGGAACCGACCCGCAAGCGCGTCGCCTATCCGGACAACTTCCGCTTCAACCGCATGCAGCCCTGGACCCACTGAGGTCCTCCCGGCCCCTTAGCTCAGCTGGATAGAGCATCTGCCTTCTAAGCAGAATGTCGCAGGTTCGAGCCCTGCAGGGGTCGCCATCTTCTTTTTTGCGATTTATGCGGTCGCCTATTGCGCCTTGCGCAGGGAATCGATCAGCTCGTTCTGCACCTGGTTGCCGGTGCGGATGCCGAGGCGCTTCACGGTGCCGCCGTTGAGCTCCAGCACATAGTCGATCGGGCCGCCCGAATCGATGATCGCCTCGGAAAGCGGCTCGGCGTTCTCCCTGATCGTGCGGATCCGGCCATCCTTGCCGATGAACAGCATGTCGAGCGAAATATAGGTGTTCTTCATCCACATGAAGACCTGCCGCGTCTCGCCGAAGGCGAAGAGCATGCCATGGTCGGCGGCCATTTCGTGGCGGTTCATCAGCCCCTGCTCGCGCTGGCGCGGCGTGACGGCGAGTTCTGCCGTGAAGGCGTGGCTCTTGCCGCCTTTCGTCACGATCGTCAGCGGCTGGCTGTCGAATGTCTCGTCCGCCGCGGCAGAGAATGCCAGGCAAAGAAAAAGCGCCAGGAAGGCGCTTGCCGGACGTGCGAGGCCGAAAACGCGCGCAAGGGCCCTCATCAGTGCGCCCTGTTGCCGGGAACCGGGATGTCCGGGTGGATCTCGGCGGCCATCAGGCCCTTGTCGCCGTCGCCGAAGCGCACCAGCACGACCTGGCCGGGGCGCAGCTCGGTGAGGCCGAAGCGGCGCAGCGTCTCCATATGGATGAAGATGTCCTCCGTGCCCTCGCCGCGCGTCAGGAAGCCGAAGCCCTTGGTGCGGTTGAACCATTTGACGAGCACGCGCTCCAGCCCGCTCGACGGCGTGACCTGCACATGGGTCTTGACCGGCGGCATCTGCGAGGGATGCACGGCGGTCGTCTGGTCCATGGAAAGGATGCGGAAGGCCTGATAGCCGCGGTCGCGCTTCTGGATCAGCGCGACGACGCGCGTTCCCTCCAGCACCGTCTGGTAGCCGTCGCGGCGCAGGCAGGTGACGTGCAGCAGCACGTCCTGCATGCCGTTGTCCGGCACGATGAAGCCGAAGCCCTTGGCGACGTCGAACCACTTGATGACGCCGGTGATCTCGACCAGATCGACGGCGTCGCTGCCCTGGTCATCACGCGCCGTGATTTCCTTTGAAGACATCCTGTCCGCCATGACCTGCCAGCCCTTCGTTTACGCATCACATGAGTTACGGTTAACTGATTCTTGATAACCAGAATAACATTGTCCCGATGCGAATGCGCAAGCCCCCTTGAAAGTTTTGCCGAGCCCCTTGGTAGGCCGCAAGGCTTGCCTGAGGCTGACAAAACCCTAACCTTGGGGCGATTCCCATTCAGAGGATTTTTCAATGCGTTATCTTCATACGATGGTCCGGGTCCAAGACATCGACCAGTCCCTGCATTTCTACTGCACGCTTTTCGGCCTCAAGGAAGTGCGCCGCGTCGAGAACGAGAAGGGCCGCTTCACGCTGATCTTCCTCGCCGCGCCCGGCGACGTTCCCTCGGCCCACGAGAACGCCGCCCCCTGCCTGGAGCTCACCTATAACTGGGACACCGAGGATTATACCGGCGGGCGCAATTTCGGCCACCTCGCCTACGAGGTCGACGATATCTACGAGACCTGCCGGAAGCTGATGGACAACGGCGTCACCATCAACCGCCCGCCGCGCGACGGCCACATGGCCTTCGTGCGCTCGCCGGACGGCATTTCCATCGAGATCCTCCAGAAGGGCGAGGCCCTCGCCCCGGCCGAACCCTGGGCCTCGATGGGCAATACGGGCGCCTGGTAATCGACCGGGGCGCAAGCTCCGGGTAAAGCTTGCATCCTATATCCTGGTGCAGGAACCATCGTTTCGCCGTATTTGGCCGGAAGTTTCTGTCTTTCCGGTCATCGCCAGCGTGAGGGGGCGTTTGGCCGTTTTCAGGCCGGATTGCTTCCCGTTCTGCGTGTCACGGCTTCCAGCGCTTCGGCCTTCCAATGCGGGCCGGAACGATATCATCGCTGTAGCCGCAGCATGGCCCGCCTGGGCTTTTATCGCTTGCGGTTGCGACTTTTCATGAACGGCCCGGCGGCGGCAAGACCGCGGGCGCGAATGTCGAAAGCGGGGGAAAGCCTTTGCAGGACATGCAAGGAAAGCGGCCAGGCTTGCAGGCGCTGCGGTATGGATTGCTGCTCGCCGTCTCGGTCGCCACACTCTCGGGCTGCGTTTCCGCGGTCTCCAGCGATATGCGCGCGGACATCAAGCCCGCGCAGGAAGAGGAAACCGTCGCCGAGGGCAGCGCGGAGGAAACCACGACGCCCGTGGTGGCGGGCGAATCTGCATCCGCCACGGCCGACGCGGCAGGCATGACCGGCCAGCCGGCCGAAGGGGACGCCGCCCGCGACATGGCCGGCGCCATCATGCAGCCGACGACGCTGAATGCCGGCAAGGCGAGCATCTATTCCAACGGCGGGCAGGTCTCGCCGACCGGCACGGCCTATGCGTCGCAGACATCGGGCGCCAACGCCTCGATCAACAGCCTCTATGCGGGCGCCGCGGAAAGCGCGGACGCGACCGGGCGGCTGCCGGTCGAGGATATGCCGCCCGTCGGGACGGCGGAGCAGCAGGTCGCGACCTTCGAGGACGGCCAGGCCGTCGCGCTGCCGTCGAACATCCCCATCCCGAAGACGGCGCGCACCGCACTGGTGGAAGAGCCGGCAAACGGCAACGCCGCCGACATGGCGCTCGCCATGCCCGACGCTTCGGCGCAGGCCGCCCTTGCCGGAAACGGCAAGCGCAAGACGGCGACGCTCGCCTCGCTCTTCGCCGAAAAGCGCGAGGCGCAGGCGCAGTTCGACGGCGAGCGCTTTTCGGAGAAGCCGCGCCGCGTCCTCAGCCGCGACAGCGCGGAGGCCACCCGGATGGCCTCGCTCGGCACCCTGCCCGGCGTGAAGGGCGCGAACGCGCTGCTGCCGGCCGACACGACCGGGCATTCCGAGGCCGAGGAGATCGAGGACGACGCGCCGCAGTTCAAGGAAGTGGCCTCGCTGGCCGGCCTTGCCCGGCTTGCGCCGAACGGCCTGTGGCTGCAGACCGAGAAGGTGAAGACCGGCTGCTTCAAGCCGGAGTTGCTGCAGGTGCTGAAGACTGTCGAGAAGCATTACGACAAGCCGATCATCGTCACCTCGGGCCTGCGCGACATCAAGGTCAACCGCGCCAAGCAATCGCTGCACACCCGCTGCGAGGCGGCCGACATCCAGATCGCCGGCGTCAGCAAATGGGAGCTGGCGGACTATCTGCGCAGCATGCCCGGCCGCGGCGGCGTCGGCACCTATTGCCACACCGAGTCCGTGCATATCGACGTCGGCCCGGAGCGGGACTGGAACTGGCGCTGCCGCCAGCGCAAGTGACGCCGGGCGTAAGCCACTGGGATCGATATGCTTTCCGCATCGAAAGCCGCCCTGCGGGCGGCTTTTCGATTTTTTGCCGCAACGGCTTTTTCCCGCTTGCGGAATAAAAAACGCCCTTCTATAAGACGCCCACCGCACGCGCCCTTCGTCTATCGGTTAGGACGCCAGATTTTCATTCTGGAAAGAGGGGTTCGACTCCCCTAGGGCGTGCCACCCTCCCCCTCGAAACATGCTGTTTTCCGCCCGGCGGCACCGTTCGTTCCGGCCGTCGAAAAAGTTGCGCCGAAGGCCATTTTCCGTCTTGCGCATGCCGCGCGTCCCGACTAGAAGACGCCCACCGCACGCGCCCTTCGTCTATCGGTTAGGACGCCAGATTTTCATTCTGGAAAGAGGGGTTCGACTCCCCTAGGGCGTGCCACGGTTCCCCCTCCGAAAAACAACCATCGCAGTCTCCCGACGCTATGGCTTTGCCGGCTTCGTTTCCGGTTGCACGGTGATTCTTGCCGGAAAGCCGGCGGATGCTCTTTTCAAATCGTTATGTTTCATGAAATATAACGTTGATGGATTCATCCGTGAAAGCAAAGCGGATCGGCCAGCAACACTGTCGATCGGAACTCCCCATGCCCACGCAGCCCCGTCTCAAGCTCCCCGGCACCCCGCTCCCGGCCCTCGCCCTGCCCTTCAGGGGCCCGCCCGACGGCGGCGAGGCGAGGATCGGCCTGCAGCGGCGGCGCATCTGGGAGATTTCCTCCACGTTCCATTGCTCGATCATCGGCACATGCCTGACCGCCGGCGAATTGCGGCAGATCCTGATCAAGGCCGGCCAGGAGGATGCGCGGCTTGCCACGGACCACGCCCTGCACGGGCGCGGGGTACGCCTTGCCGGCCAGCGCGACCAGGCGGCGAAGCTGCTCAACAAGGCGCTCGACAAGCGCCACGAAGGCAGCATCAGGCGCATCTCGCGCCAGGCGGACGAGGAGGAGCTTCGCGCCATCTGGCGGGAATGCTTCGACCGCGGCGACATCGCCGGCCCCTATTGGGCGCTGATGAGCCATCCGGCGATCCCCGCGGCGCTGCTGCGCGACGTCTTCGGCGAAGTGCACATGCTGTCCCATCTCGTCGGCAGCGCCAGCCGGCTCGACATCGCCCGCCTGACCCGGCTGGAAAGGGAGGTCGAGGCGGAGCGGGAAAGGGCCGCCCGGCAGGAGATTCGCCTGAAGGCGGCGGCCGAGGAGCGCATCGCCCTGCAGCGGCGCCTGCGGCAGGCCGAGGAACGGGCCATCCAGGCGGAGGCCGCCGCCACCGCCACCGCCACCGCCACCGCCGCGCGCGCCGGCAGCGAGGCAAGCCGGTCCGCAAGCGTGGAAACGGGACTGCCGCGCAACGATGCCGTCGCCCGGCGCCTTGCCGAATCGGAGGAGAAATGCGGCGCCCTGCAGCGCGAGCTGGAACAGTTGCGCGACCTCAACGATGCGGTCCTGCGTGAGAACGAGGCGCTCGAAGCGGCCATATCCGCCAATCTCCGGGACGGCATGGGCCCCGCGCCCGCGCCGCTTGCCGGGCCGGTGCTCTATGTCGGCGGCCGGCGCAACCTGTTCGACCATCTGCGGGCCTGCGCGGAAAGCCGCAAGGTCGATCTCTTCCTGCATGACGGCGGCATGGAGGACAACACGACCCTCCTGCCCGCGCTCGTCGGACAGGCGGCGACGATCCTCTTCCCGGTCGATCATATCAGCCACGCGGCCGTCGGCCTCGTGAAGCGCCTGTGCCGCGAGCAGCACAAGCAATATCTGCCGCTGCGCTCGGCCGGCCTCGCCAGCTTCCTTGCCGCGATAACCGGCGCCGGCGGCGCCTACGGCAAGCTTTAGGCCGGCCGGCAGGCGGCGCGCAGCCAGTCGAGGAGGCGCTCCTCTTCGGCCGGCAGTTCGCGCGCGCCGTCCCCGGCGAAGGCGAGGAACGCCTCGCGCCATTCCGGCGACACGCCGACCAGCACGGGAAGGCCGCGATCGCAGGCCTCGACGATGGCCGCGACAAGCCCGCGGCCGACGGCCTCCTGCTTGCCGAACTTGTTGACGATCAGCCCTTCGGCGCCCGGCAGCCGGTCATGGACGATCTTCACCGCCGCCTCCAGCGCCGCCGCGTCGAGCCGGCAGCCCGTCATGCCGGGCTCGAGGTCGAAGCTGACATTGCGTCTCGCGCCGTCGGGCAGAAGGCCGAGGACGATGTTGCATTTCTCGCGGGTGCCGCCGGGATCGACCGGCTGGATCGTTCCTGCCAGCGATATGCCGTCCCGCCTCGCCCCTTCGGCGACCGCCCCCAGCACCGCATTCGTCCTCAGCTCCTCGCCGGAGCAGACATAGCCGATGTTCATCTCCACCTCCCGGATATCCGCGGCCGCCGGAACGCGGACGCGATATGTTTGCAACGATATAACAATGGAAGGCCCGGACAAACCGGAATCTTTGCCGCCCGCAGCCGCCGGCATCCGCCCGTCCGGACGAAGGAAAAAACTGAAAATTCCTGCCTTTAGGGCTTGCGCGAATCCACGCTGCCGACTAGAAGACGCCCACCGCACGCGCCCTTCGTCTATCGGTTAGGACGCCAGATTTTCATTCTGGAAAGAGGGGTTCGACTCCCCTAGGGCGTGCCACGGTCCCCTCCCCGATATCGCTGCCGTCAGAACGCCTTCGCCGCGTCGATCACGCGGAACTGGATGCGCTGGGTTCCCTGCCAGCTATCGGCCGAGAGCGTGCCGGCGAGATGCACGGCCTGACCGCGCTCCTTCATCAGGAAAAGCCCGAGATCGGCTTCCGCCGCGCGGAACGCCATGGCGTCGAGCCGGCCGCCATCGGGGCCTTCTAGGCCGACGCGCAGGTGATTGACGCCGACGGGGCGGACGTCGCGGATACGGTGCGCCGGCAGCGCGAAGATCGGCTGGGGATGGCCGGAGCCGTAGGGGCCGGCCTGCTCGAGCTGGTCGGCGAGCGCCAGCGTCGCGCCGGAGGCGCTGAGCGCGCCGTCGATCTTCAAGGTCTCCACGGCGACAAGATCGGGCACGGTGCGCCCGGCGCGCTCCTCGAAGAAGCTGCGCAGCCGGCCGAGCTTTTCCCGCTCCACCGTCAGGCCCGCCGCCATGGCATGGCCGCCGCCCTTGACGAGGATGCCCTCCTCGACCGCCGCGCGCACCATGCGTCCGAGATCGAAGCCGCTGATCGAGCGGCCGGAGCCGGTGCCCTTTCCCGAGGGATCGAAGGCGATGGCGAAGGCGGGGCGGCGGAAGCGGTCCTTCAGCCGCGAGGCGAGCAGGCCGACGACGCCGGGATGCCAGCCCTCTCGCGCCGTCAGGATGACCGAGGCGCTTTCCCCCGTGCCGTATTCCGCCTGCGCCTCGGCTTCCGCCTCGGCGAGCATCGCGGCCTCCATCGCCTGCCGCTCGCGGTTGAGCTCGTCGAGCTGTTTGGCGATGCGCTCGGCCTCGCCCGGCTCGTCGACGGTCAGCAGCCGGCTGCCGAGCGCCGCATCGCCGATGCGCCCGCCGGCATTGATGCGCGGGCCGACGAGGAAGCCGAGATGATAGGGCGTCACCGGCCCGCCGATGCCCGCCTGCTTCAAGAGCGCGGTCAGCCCCGCATTGCCGAGATGGCGCGCGGCGACGAGGCCCTTCACCACATAGGCGCGGTTGAGCCCCTTTAAGGGAACAACGTCGCAGACCGTCGACAGCGCCACCAGGTCGAGCATGGCGAGCAGGTCGAAGCTCCCCGCCCGCGTATCGCCGCGCCGGCGCAGCAGCCGCTGCAGGGCGACCAGCACGAGGAAGACGACGCCGGCGGCGGACAGATGCCCCTGTCCCGAAAGATCGTCCTCACGGTTCGGATTGACCAGCGCGAGGGCCGGCGGCAGCTCCACCCCGACCTGGTGGTGATCGATGACGACGACGTCGATGCCGCGCTCGCGCGCCACGGCGAGCGATTCGTGGCTGGTCGAGCCGCAGTCGACCGTGACGATGAGCTGCGCCCCGCGGTCGATGAGCTGGCCGATGGCGCCCGGATTGGGTCCGTAGCCCTCGAAGATACGGTCGGGAATGTAGATCTCCGCCGGCACGCCGAAATGGCTGAGGAAGCGGTAGAGCAGCGCCGAGGACGAGGCGCCGTCGACGTCGTAGTCGCCGAAGATCGCCACCCGCTCGCCCCGTTCGACGGCGCGCGCCAGCCGCTCCGTCACCGCCTCGCAGTCCATCAGGCCGTAGGGCTCGGGCATCAGCCGGCGCAGCGTCGGATCGAGGAATTCCAGCGCGGCCTCGAAGGGCACGCCGCGGCCGGCCAGCACGCGGGCGATCAGGTCCGGCAGGCCATGGGTCTGGCTCATCGCCAGCGCGCGAT
>JBDHSZ010000163.1:0-8183 GCA_039812945.1 Shinella sp. | reverse complement strand
TGGCCTCGGGATTGATCATCGTGGTGATCGTGATCTCGAAGGGCTCGCTCGCCGGCAGGTCGCGGATCGTCAGGCTGCCTGGCGTGGCGTCGTAGCGGGCGGCGTCCAGCTCGACCTGGTCGAACAGCAGGCCCGTCATCACCAGCTCGTCGCCGTCGAGCACGAGCGGGGCGGCGGGATCGGCGCCCTCGCGGCGGTGGAAGATCAGCCGGGCCTCGGCCTTGGTCTCGGTCGGGTCCAGTTCGAAGGTGAGGTCGACGCGCTCGAGAACGAAGTCAGTCCGGCGATAGTCCGCCAGGTGGATGATCTGGCCGTTCTCAGTCCGCATGGATATGTCCTGCTCCTTGCCGCCCGGCTCCCCTTGTCCTTGGTGCATGACAGGAGGCCTGCCGGGGCGGTCTGCCCCCAAATTCCAAGAATAGATAGGCGCATTGACTTAACATCTCATTTCCAGCGGTCACGCCGGGTCGGAAATCGTGCCGTGCCGGCACAGGATACTACGCCGTTGGGTCGGATCAAAATTATCCGTGACGCATCACCAGAATTCATCCCATCCGGCGTGCAATCCCGCTAGACTTGCAAATTCCTGAATCGTTTCTCCGGTCTTCCCGATGCCACGGCCGCCCGCCGTGAAGAGTTCCCGCATGGACACGCAGACTTCCGATCCCATGAAGGGGATCTTCCTCAAGGTCGCCTCGGTGGTGATCTTCCTGTGCATGTCGACGCTGATCAAGGCCGCCGGCAAGGATATCCCGGCGGGGCAGGTCACGTTCCTGCGCTCCGCCTTCGCCATGCTGCCGATCCTCGCCTTCCTCTTGCTGCACGGCCAGTTGCGCGACGCCTTCCGCACCAACGACATCCTCGGCCATTTCCGGCGCGGCTTCGTCGGCATCCTCTCCATGGGCTGCGGCTTCTACGGGCTGGTGCACCTGCCGCTGCCGGAATCGATCGCGCTCGGCTATGCGCTGCCGCTCTTCACCGTCGTCGTCGCCGCCGTGGTCCTCAAGGAGCGGGTGGGAGCCTATCGCTGGACGGCGGTCCTCATCGGCCTCGTCGGCGTCGGCATCATCAGTTGGCCGCGGCTGACGCTGTTCCGGGAGGGCGGCTTCGGCTCCTCCGAGGCGACGGGGGCGCTGGCGATGCTGGCCTTCGCCATGCTCGGCTCGTTCGCCATGGTGCTGGTGCGCAAGCTGGTTCAGACCGAGCGGACGCCGACCATCGTGCTCTATTTCTCGCTGTTCGCCTCGGTGTTCTCGCTCGCCACGCTGCCCTTCGGCTGGGTCGATCTCGGCTGCAAGGGGCTCGTCATGATGGCGCTCGCCGGCTTCTGCGGCGGCGTCGCCCAGCTCCTGCTGACATCGAGCTACCGCTATGCCGACGTCTCGACCATCGCGCCGTTCGAATATATCTCGATCGTGCTGGGCCTCATCCTCGGCTATTTCCTGTTCGACGACGTGCCCACCGGCACCATGCTCACCGGCACCGCCATCGTCGTCAGCGCGGGCATCTTCGTCATCTTCCGCGAGCACCGCCTCGACCTGCAGCGCCGCGCCGAGCTGCGGCACAGGCTTCCGCAAGGCTGACCGGAGAGATTTTCAGGAAAGGAGCGCAATTCCCGGAAGGGTTGTGCTAAGGATATGTGCCGGACGAATTGTCCGGCGAATGAAAGGAGGTGAGACGTTTGAGAATCCGGGTTTCGGTTATCGTCAGAGTGTTTGGTTGGCGCCTGACACTGACAGTTAGCCGATAACAAAACGGAGGCCGGGCTTCGGCCCGGTCTCCACCGGAGGAAAGGCGTCTCACCTCCTCACGGTTAAGATACTAGCACGGCGCGCGCCGCTTTTCAAAGCCGCCTTCAGTTGGGCAGGAAGGCCTTGAGCGGATCGCGGCGCTGGGCGGCATTGCGCGGCAGGCCGGCCAGCACGGAATATTCCCGGGCGGCGTTCACGGCGGTGCGGATATCGGCGATGTCGTTCATCAGCTTGCGGAAATTGGCCATGTCATGCTCCCTGGTTCGGTGCCTCACGCTCAGCGCGTGATGAAGTCGGAGAAGAGCTGGGCGGGGCGGTTGATGCGGGCGAAGCCGGCGGCCGTGAGCTGCTCGTTGGCCGGGGCAGCGATATCGCCGAATCCGCGGCCGGCGCGAAGGCCGCAATGGCGGAGCGTCTCGAAGCTCGAATGGGTGGGCCGAAAACGGGCGGTCATGGGTCGATTCCTTAAATCCTGTCCCTCCCGTATCGTTATATTGCGCCGCAGCATTAATTTTGCAATGCGACATTCTGCCCGGCAGGTATGTTCAATTCGCATGGCTGCCGAAACAAATTGTTCATATTCGCGGCGATCCGCCTATCGCGCGCCCAGCCCGGCGCGAAACGCCAGCAAATCCTGCCATGCGAGCCGCTTGCTGACCGGCGCGGTCACGAGGTCCTGCGGATGCAGCGTGGCGAAGGCCGGCACGGTGCGCCCCGCGATCTCCACCTGCCGCCATTCGCCGCGCAATTGATGGATCGTGTCGTTCGACCGCAGCAGGAAGCGGGCGGCGAAATTGCCGAGGATCAGCAGGTGCTCCGGCTCGGCGAGCGCGATCTGCCGCTCGATGAACGGCCGGCAGATATCGGCCTCGCGCTGCGACGGCGGACGGTTGCCGGGCGGTCGCCACGGCACGATGTTGGTCAAGAGCAGGTCCGCGCGGGCCAGCCCGATGCCGGCGAGCATGCGGTCGAGCATCGCGCCCTGCCGTCCGGCGAAGGGCCGGCCGTCGCGGTCGTCGTCGGCATTCGGCATGGCCCCGATCACCATGACCGAGGGTTTCGCATTGCCTTCGGCGAAGACGAGGCAGCGGGCGCTGGTCTTGAGGTTGCAGCCGTTGAAGGCCTCCATCGCCGTGCGCAGTTCCTCCAGCGAGCGGGCGCTGCCGGCGGCGAATTCCGCCTCGGCCACCGCCTGGCTGTCGGGGATCGCCACGTTCGGCATCGGGGCGGGGGCCGGCGCGCGCGGCTGCTCCTGACGGGCGGGTTGCTGCCGGGCAGGGGGCGGCGTCTCCCTCGGCGCCGCCGCCGCAAGGCCGCGCGCCGCGCGCATCGCCTCGAATTCGGCGATGCGGTCGACCGCCTCTTCCTCCAGCAGCCATTCCACGCCCGCATCCGCATAGAAATGCAGGAGCGATCGCAATTGTCCGGGGTCGAGGTCTGCGGCGGCGTTCATGGCGGGCACACTAGCCGAGCGGGCCGCGCGAGGAAAGCGCCGTCCTCACGCCGCCCACTGCGCCACCTCGTCGCTTTCGCCGATCAGCGCGAGGCCGTGGGCGATGGAGAGCAGCTCGCCGCCGCTCTCGATCCGCCCCGCATCGAAGCGGCGCGAGAAGATGTCGCGCACGGCCGGCACGAAGGAGGTGCCGCCGGTGAGGAACACCTTGTCGATCTCGCCCGGCGCCGTGCTGGTCTTTTCCAGCACCTCGTCGAGAGCGCCCTCGATGCGGGCGAGGTCCGGCGCGATCCAGCGCTCGAAATCGGCGCGCCTCACCACCTTGCGGCCGGCCGCGCCGAGCGGGGCGAAGCTGAACTCCGCCTCCTCCGCACCGGACAGCGCCATCTTGGTGGCCGAGATCGCCTGGTAGAGCGGATAGCCCTCGTCATGCTCCACGAGGTCGATGAACAGCTCCAGCTTTTCCGGCTCCAGCGCGGCGCGCACCAGCGACTTGAGGTCGGCGAACTCGCGCATCGTCTTGAAGATGGAGAGCTGGTTCCAGCGGGCGAAATTGGCATAATAGCCGCTCGGCACCTCCAGCAGCTTGTCGAAGCTCTTGAAGAGGCTGCCCTTGCCGATCGCCGGCGCGACGAGATGGTCGATCATGCGCGAATCGAAATGGTCGCCCGCGATGCCGACGCCCGAATGGCCGATCGGCGTCGCCGCCAGCCTGCCCACCCGCCGCTCGAAGCGGATCAGCGAATAGTCGGTCGTGCCGCCGCCGAAATCCGCGACGAGCACGGTGGCGTCGCTCGTAAGCGTCTGCGCGAAGTAATAGGCCGCCGCCACCGGCTCGAAGACATAATGAATCTCCGGGAAGCCGAGCCGCGTCAGCGCCGCATTATAGCGTTCCAGCGCCAGGTCCGCATCGGGGTTCGCCCCGGCGAACTGCACCGGACGCCCGGCGACGACGCGCGAGACCTCCGCCGGCCAGTCCGCGCCGGCATAGGCCTTCAGCCGCCGCAAAAAAATCTCCATCAGGTCGTCGAAGCCGTGGCGGCGCGCGAAGATCAGCGTGCCCTGGAAGAGCGCGCTCGCGGCGAAGGTCTTGATCGACTGGAGGAAGCGGCAGTCGCTGGGATTGTCGATGAACTGGCGGATCGCCGCCTGGCCGGCCTCGACCTTCAGCGCCTGCGCGCCGACCAGCGGATCCTTCATGAAGGAGAGCGCGGTGCGCATCGTGTCGGTGACGCCGACGCTGCTGGTGAAGGACATGGACCGCGTCTCGACGCCGCCCGTCGAAAGCGCCATGACCGTGTTGGTCGTGCCGAAATCCAGCCCGAGTGCCCGTGCCATCGCCATGCCCCATATCCGCAAGATGTGTTGAACCGGAGCAAGACGGCTCCGTGCCGCAAGGCGCGCAGCGCGCCCGCAGGAATTCGAGAGCGCGCCAGATGGCACAGGCGGCGGTCGATGGCAAGCGGAAGACCGCCGCTCAGACCGAGCGCGCGGCCCCGCCGTCGCAGCGCACGAGGCTGCCCGTGACGTAGCTCGCCGGCGCGCTGCACAGGAAGGCGGCGGTGGCGGCGAATTCCTCGACGGTGCCGTAGCGGCGGGCCGGGATCGCCTTCTCCGCCGCCGCGCGCACCTCTTCGACGCTTCTGCCGCTGCGTTCGGCGGCCGCGGCATCGAGGCTCTTCAGCCGGTCGGTCATGATGCTGCCGGGCAGCAGCAGGTTGCTGGTGATGCCGTATTCCGCCACCTCGCTCGCCAGCGTCTTCGACCAGCCGGCCAGCGCCGGGCGCAGGGTGTTGGACAGGGCAAGGCCGGGAATGGGCTCGATCACGCCGGAGGAGGCGACGGTCAGGATGCGGCCCCAGCGCCGTTCCTTCATGCCGGGCAGCAGGCGGTTGGTGAGCGTGATGATGCGCAGCACCATCGACTGGAAATAGGCGGCGAGCTTTTCCGCGTCCATGTCCTCGGTGGAGCCCGGCGTCGGGCCGCCCGAATTGTTGACAAGGATATCGACGCCGCCGAGTTTTTCGGAGGCCACCTTCGCCAGCGTCTCGACGAAATTTTCCTCGCCGAGGTCCGCCTGCACCCAGTCGGCCCGGCCGGGCCCTTGCGCATCGATGGCGGTGCAATTGGCCTTGAGCGCCTCGGCGCTGCGGCCGCAGAGGAGGACATGCGCGCCCTCGCGGGCGAGCGCCACGGCGATGCCCTTGCCGAGCCCGCGCGAGGAGGCGAGCACGAGGGCGCGTTTGCCGGCGATTCCGAGATCCATGGGTCTATCCTTTCGCTTTCGGGCCTTTCACTGTCGGCCTAGCCGGTGCAATAGGGCACCTTGCCCGGATTGAACAGGTTGTTCGGGTCGAGCGCCGCCTTGATCGCCTGCGCCAGCGCCCGGCGGGCCGGGTTGCCGTGCAGGTAATAGGCCCGGCGCTTCTCCACGCCGACGCCGTGCTCGGCGGAAAAGCTGCCGCCGGCCTCGGTGACGCCCATGTAGACGGCATCCTCGATCGGCTCCTTCGCGCCCGCCCCGGTCGCGCCGTCGCCGATGACGGAAATGTGCAGGTTGCCGTCGGCGACATGGCCGTAGACATAGGCCTCGAAACCGGCATCGGCCGCCTTCAGCCGCGCCCGCAGGCCGGCGACATAGTCGTCCAGCGCGCCGGGCGGCAGCGAGACGTCGAAGGACGGCGCGGCCGGATGCAGGCGGTAGATGAAGTCGCTCTCCTCCCTCAGCGCCCAGAAGCGCCGGGCCTGGTCGAGCGAGGCGGCGACGATGCCGCTCGTCAGCTCGTGCGCCTCCCACAGGCCGGCAAGGCCGTCCTCCAGCGCCGCGCGGGCTTCCGCTTCGCCGGCGGCGGAAACCTCGATCAGCAGGACGGCGGCGGTCTCCCCCTCCAGCCAGTCGAGGTCGAAGCCGCGTTGCCGCGCGCTGTCGACGAAATAGCGCCGCCACATCAGTTCCGCCCCTTCGAGCTGCAGGGCGGGCAGGGCGCGGAAATGCGCGATGAGGGCGAGGGCGGCGGCCGCATCCTTGACGCCGACGAGGGCGGTGGCGCGCATCGGGTTGAAGCTTTCGAGCTTCAGCACCGCGCGGGTGACGAGGCCGTAGGCGCCTTCCGAGCCGATCAGGAGTTGCTTGATGTCCGGCCCCGCGCTGACCTTCAGCACGCGCGTCAGGTCGCTGAACAGGCTGCCGTCCGGCATCACCGCCTCGATGCCGAGCACCTGATGGCGCATGACGCCGTTGCGGAAGGCGAGGATACCGCCGGCATTGGTGGCGATCATGCCGCCGATGGTCGCGCTGCCGCGGGCGGCAAGGTTGATGCCGGGGGTGAGGCCGGTTTGCGCCGCAGCCTCCTGCAGGGCCTGCAGTGTCACGCCGGCCCCGACCGTCACGATGCGGGCGAGGGGATCGATCGCCTCGATCCGGTCGAGCCGCGCGGTGGAGAGGATCAGCTCGCCCGGCCGGCTGACGCTGCCGCCGACGAGCCCGGTGCGCCCGCCCTGCGGCACCATCGGCACGCCGTTGGCGACGCACCAGCGCACGACGGCCGCCGCCGCTTCCCCTGTCGCCGGCTCGGCCATCGCCCCCGCGCCGAAATTGCCGGCATGCTCGCCCGGATGCCGCCCGGCCAGGGTCTCGGCGCCGATAAGGTGAAGATCCGCGCCGAAATCGTTCAAGTCACGCTGGATCGATCGGATAAGGTCGGACATGGGCGGCGATCCTCTGCCTTTTGGCTGATGAGAACATGCCCTTGCTTTTGCGCCAGGGGGAGAGGCGAAATCAAGCACCCTCAGGCGCCGGACGACAAGGCGAAGGCTTGGCATATTGACGTTTACGTTAAAGTAAATAAACTCCCGGGCCTGTCATGATGTCATGCGCAAAAGCGGGGAAAGTCTGTCGCAGAACGGCTCGACAAGATTTCCCGTATTTGTCATGACAGGGTGGACCCGAGGGATTTTCCGCGGCTTTTGAGGGGTTGCGGGGTGGAGACGAGGATGAGCGAAGCAATGGAACTCCCCGAACGCGAGAGCATGGAATTCGACGTGGTGATCGTCGGCGCGGGCCCCGCCGGCCTTTCGGCGGCGATCCGGCTGAAGCAGGTCAATCCCGACCTCACCGTCGTCGTCCTGGAGAAGGGCTCCGAGGTCGGCGCGCATATCCTGTCGGGCGCCGTCGTCGATCCCATCGGCATCGACCGCCTCTTGCCCGACTGGCGCGAGGACGCCGACCATCCCTTCAAGACCGAAGTGACGGACGACTATTTCCTCTTCCTCGGCCCGGCCGGCTCGATCCGCCTGCCGAACGCCTTCATGCCGCCGCTGATGAACAATCACGGCAACTACATCGTCTCGCTCGGCAATGTCTGTCGCTGGCTGGCGACGAAGGCGGAAGAGCTCGGCGTCGAGATCTATCCGGGCTTCGCCGCGACCGAGGTGCTCTACAACGACGAGGGCGCGGTGATCGGCGTCGCCACCGGCGACATGGGCATCGAGCGCAACGGCGAGCCCGGCCCGAACTATACCCGCGGCATGGCCCTTCTCGGCAAATACACGCTGATCTCCGAGGGCGTGCGCGGCTCGCTCGCCAAGCAGCTCATCCAGAAATTCGATCTTTCGAAGGACCGCGAGCCCCAAAAGTTCGGCATCGGCCTCAAGGAGCTCTGGCAGGTCAAGCCGGAGAACCACAGGCCCGGCCTCGTGCAGCACTCTTTCGGCTGGCCGCTCGGCATGAAGACCGGCGGCGGCTCGTTCCTCTATCACCTCGAAGACAACATGGTCGCCGTCGGCTTCGTGGTGCACCTCAACTACAAGAACCCCTATCTCTATCCCTTCGAGGAATTCCAGCGCTTCAAGACGCACCCCGCCATTCGCGGCACCTTCGAGGGCGGCAAGCGGCTCTCCTACGGCGCGCGCGCCATCACCGAGGGCGGCTACCAGTCGGTGCCGAAGCTGTCGTTCCCGGGCGGCGCGCTGATCGGCTG
>JBDHSZ010000162.1:0-8190 GCA_039812945.1 Shinella sp. | reverse complement strand
GTCGTCTCGGGCTCGATGGTGTCGGCGGTGGTCGGGCCGGTCAGCACATCCGCCGGGCGCGCGCCGGTGGCGGCGATGAGGCCGAGCCGGGCGGCGCCGAAGGCCGCGCCGAAATCGCCGTCGGCCGGCAGGTCGACGGGAAGGTTGAGCGCGGTGGCGATGGATTTCAGCCAGTAACGCGAGCGCGAGCCGCCGCCGATGGCGGTGACGCGCGCAAGGTTCGTGCCGGCGGATTTCAGCGCCTCGAGATTGTCGCGGAGCGCGAAGGCCACGCCCTCCAGCACCGCCTGCGTCAGCACCGCGCGGCCGCTCTCATGGCCAAGGCCGAGGAAGGCGCCGCGGATCGCCGCGTCGTTGTGCGGCGTGCGCTCGCCCGAAAGATAGGGCAGGAAGGTGACGCCGGAGGGCGCCTTCAGCACCTCGCCGATTTCCTTCGTGAGATCGGCGGCCGACGCGCCGGTGACGCGGGAATGCCAGTTGAGCGCATCGGTGGCCGAGAGGATGACGCCCATCTGGTGCCAGGTGCCCGGCAGCGCATGGCAGAAGGCGTGCACGGCGCTTTCCGGGTTCGGCAGGTAGCTGGCATTGGCGGCGAAGAGCACGCCCGAGGTGCCGAGCGAAACGAAGGCGGTGCCTTCGCGCACCGTGCCCATGCCGCAGGCCGAGGCCGCATTGTCGCCCGCCCCGCCGGCGATGACGACGCCCTCGCCGAGCCCCCATTGCGCGGCAAGCTCCGGCCGCAGGATGCCGGCCGGCTCCGTGCCCTCCACGAGGCCCGGCATCTGGCGCTCCTCGAGACCGGTCGCGGCGAGCAGCTCGGCGGACCATCGGCGCGCGCCGGTATCGAGCCAGGACGTGCCGGCGGAATCGGACATTTCCGAGAGATGCTCGCCGGCGAGCCAGAGACGGAGATAGTCCTTCGGCAGCAGCACCCGGCGGACCTTGGCGAAGATATCGGGCTCGTTGGCCTTCACCCAGACGAGCTTGGGCGCGGTGAAGCCGGGGAAGACGATATTGCCGGTGATCCTGCGGAAGCGCGGATCGGCGTCGAGCGCGGCGGCCTCCCTGTGGCTGCGCGTGTCGTTCCACAGGATGCAGGGGCGCAGCACCCGGTCTTCGGCGTCGATCAGCGTCGCACCGTGCATGTGGCCGGAAAGGCCGATGCCGCGGACGGCGGAGAATTCGGCGGGGTGAGCGGCGCTGAGGCTGGCGACGGCCTCCTGCGTCGCGCGGATCCAGTCGGCGGGGTCCTGCTCCGACCAGCCGGCATGGGGACGCCGGGTCTCGACCTGCCCGCCGGAGGCCGAGCCGACCACCCTCTGGTCCGCATCGATCAGCATGGCCTTCACGCCCGATGTGCCGAGGTCGATCCCGAGATACATGCCTGTCTCCTAGTTGTCCTCGTCCGGGCCGGCCGGGAGGTTGTCCTTGATGAAGATGTCGAGGCGGATGCGCTCCTGCGCGGCATCGACCGGCAGGCCGTCCGCCTTGGCGCGCAGCACGCGGATGGCGCTGCGCACCTCATGTCCGGCATCCTGGTTGAGCACCGCGTCGATCGTGCCGTCCCTAAGCGCCGCGCGGGTCTCGGCGGTCAGCTCGTGCACGATCACGCAGAGATCGCCCCTGCCCCGCGCCGCCAGCGCCTCGACGAGACCGCGATTGCCCGCGCCAAGGCTGTAGATGCCGGCAAGGTCCGGCACGGAGGCGAGGCAGTCGGCGATCAGCGCGAAGGCGCGGCCCGGATCGTCCTGCCCTTCCAGCACCGGCAGCACGGCGCGGGCCTCGGGCATGGCCGCCATGGCGGCAAGGAAACCCTCCAGGCGCTCGCCGTGGTCGCGCAGCCGCATCGAGCCGGCCAGCACCGCGACGGGGCCGGGCCGCGTCCCGAGGAAGCGCCCCATCAGGCTGCCGGCGGTGCGCCCGGCGGCGACATTGTCGACGCCGACGAAATGGTCGCGGCCGGAGCCGGCGAGATCGGAGACGAGGGTGACGAGGGGAATGCCGGCCTCGCGGGCCCGGGCGACGGCGTCGCAGACCTCCGGCGCATCCACCGCGACGGCGGCGATGCCGGCGACGTTTTCGGTGACCGCGGCGTCGATCGCCCGCGCCAGCGCCGCGCCGTCGAAGGCCGGCACCGTCGTCACCGAAAGCCGCGTGCGCTCCACGGCGGAGTGCCGGCCGGCGCGGCGGACCTGCGCCTCCAGCCCGCGCATGAAGGGATTGTCGCCCTCCGGCAGGATGAAGACGAGCGGATAGACGCGGCCCTTGGCAAGGTTCGCCGCCGCCACGTCGCGCACATAGCCGAGCGCGGCGATCGCCGCCTCGACCCTCGCCCGCGTGACGC
Organism: Shinella sp.; assembly: GCA_039812945.1. Classification (GTDB taxonomy): domain Bacteria; phylum Pseudomonadota; class Alphaproteobacteria; order Rhizobiales; family Rhizobiaceae; genus Shinella. Next base: position 5,846 of record JBDHSZ010000162.1, on the reverse strand, counting down.
CGCGCACGCCCGGCCGGTCGTTCAGGACGCGGTCCACCGTGGCGAGGCTGACGCCCGCCTTGTCGGCGATATCGTGCACCGTGGGTCTCATCGCTCCTCCATGGCGAGAGCCTTAGAGGATTTTTTGATGTACGTAAATCAGAAATTTCGCGACGGGATTCTCAGCCCTTGAAACGCTTGCTGAAGGCGTGGGTGAAGACGAGGTCGGCCGGGTCGTTCTCCCCGGCCTTCGCCAGGGCGACGTCCATGAACGCATCGGTGACGCGCACCAGCGCGAGGCCGCCGAGGAAGGCGGCGACGGGCTTGAAGATGTCGTAGCCCTCGCGGTTGTAGATCATCGGCGTCGGATGCTCGTGGCCGTGGAAGATGCCGGCGATATTGTAGCCCTTGAGGGCGGCGAGCAGGCCGGCGCGCTCCTCATCGCTCCACCAGTGCGGGGGGCCGGCGCCGGTGGGGTCGAAGGTCTTGGCCGCCGGGTCCCAGTGCTCGGTCGAGAACCGGTCCCAGCCGTAGTGCTGGAACAATACGACCGGGCGGCCGTCGGCGGCATGGGCGGCAAGGTCCTGCCGCAGCCAGGGCAGGCCGCTCACCGCGCCCCTGGTGTCGTCGCCGCCGAAGCGCTGGAGCTGGACGAGGTGCAGCCCGCCCCAGTCCCAGCAATAGCTGTCCGAGTCGAGATCGTAGTCCGTCACCGGCACCGGCGCCTTGTAGAACACGGTGGAGCGGTGGTTCAGCTCGACATAGTCGCGCAGCTCCCGGCGATACCAGTCGACATGCGGCGGAGCGCCGTCCTGGTCGAGATCGTGGTTGCCGAGGCCGTTATAGACCGGATAGTGCACCCGGTCCGGCCCGACGCCCTGCTGGTAGCGGCTGGCGAACTGCTGGAGCTGCCGTCCCTCGCCCGGCACGCGCACCTGCCCGCCGCCGTCGTCCGTCATGTCGCCGCCGAGCACGAGGCCGCGCGGCGCGGCGATGGGCTGGCCGGCGCCGGCAAGGCCGCTCGGCCTGCCGTCGATCACCGCCGGCCAGGGCCGGCCGCCGATGCCGTTCACCGCCGCGACATGGCGTAGCAGCGCGCCGTCCGTCTTGCCCTCGTCGGCGCAATTCGGGCTGAGACCGTCCGCCGAGACGAGGCAGGCATGCACGTCGCAGGCAAAGAGGAAGGTCGCATCCGTGGCGGGACGCCCGGCCCGCGCGACGCCGCCGAACGGCCGGGCGGCGAGCGACAGCCCCAGCCCGCCGGCGGCGGTCAGGAAACGGCGGCGTGCGGGGCTGAACGGCATGCGGACCTCCAGGTTCGATCACCCGCCCATTCTGCTGAGGGACCGCTGCCGCGGCAAGAGGCTTGCGGCGGCGGCTCAGTGCCCGCCGCCGCCGCCGACGCCCGATTGCGGCTTGCTGATCGCGAAGGTGCAGACGGCGAGCGCGGCGAAGAGCGCGGTCAGCAGCAGGAAGATATCGATGAAGGACATGACATAGGCCTGCTGCTGCACCAGGCCGGCCATCTGCTTGACGGCGATGGTCGCCCCGTCGAGGCCGTGGGCGTCGAAATTCGCCGCCATGCGGCGCATCTGCTCGACAGCGGCCGGATTGCCCCATTGCACATGCTCGGACAGGCGCAGGTAATGCTCCTGCGAGCGCTGGGTGAGGATCGTGTTGATGACCGCGAGCCCCACCGCGCCGCCGAGATTGCGTGTCAGGTTGAACAGGCCCGAGGCGTTGCGGATGCGGTCCGGCGGCAGCGTGCCGAGCGCGACGTTGTTGATCGGCACCATGCAGATCATCAGCGAGACGCCGCGCAGGATCTGCGGCACCAACAGCTCGTAGAAATCCCAGTCGGCGGTCATGCCCGTCATCATCCAGGTGCCGAGCGCGAAGCCGGCAAAGCCGATCATCATCATGACGCGCGGATCGAGCCGCGACGACATCATGCCGGCCACCGGCGCGGTGCAGAACATGGCGAGGCCCGAGACGAACATCGTCTTGCCGATCATCAGCGAATCGTAGTCGCGGATGCGGGCGAGATAGAGCGGATAGAGATAGGTGAGGCCGTAGAGCCCGATGCCCATGACGAAGGAGAACACCGAGCCGAAGGCGAAGTTGCGGTTGGCGAAGGCGCGCAGGTCCACCACCGGGAACGGCACCCTGAAGGCCCGCCAGAAGAACACCGCCGCGCCGACGACGACGGCGAGCGTGCCCATGACGATATGCTCGTCGCTGAACCAGTCCTTGTTGTTGCCCTCTTCCAGCACGTATTCCAGCGAGCCGAGGAAGACCGCCATCGAGGCGAGGCCCCACCAGTCGAAGCGCTTCATCAGGCTGAGTTCCGGCTTGTCGAAGTCGATGAGGTTCCAGGTGAGGACCGTGACGATGATGCCGGGGATGATGTTGACGAGGAACAGCCAGTGCCAGGAGAAGGCATGGCTGAGATAGCCGCCGACGGTCGGGCCGATGGTCGGGGCGAGCGTCGCGACGAGGCCGATCATCGGCGAGACGACGGAGCGCTTGGAGGGCGGGAAGATGGTGAAGGCCGCCGCGAAGACCGAGGGGATCATGCCGCCGCCGATGAAACCCTGGATGGCCCGGTAGACGATCATCTGGTCGATGTTCGTCGCCGTGGCGGCGAGCGCGCTGGCGATGGTGAAGCCGGCGGCCGAGACGCTGAACAGCACGCGCGTCGAGACGATGCGCGCGAGCGTCCCGGACAGCGGGATCATGATGACCTCGGCGATGAGGTAGGAGGTCTGCACCCAGGCGATCTCGTCCGCCCCCGCGCCGAGGCCCGCCTGGATCTCCGACAGCGAGGCCGAGACGATCTGGATGTCGAGGATCGACATGAACATGCCGAAGACCATCGCGAAGAACGCGACGACGCGGCGCACGGGAACCTTGTCGGACTGCGCGGGCGCCGCGAGGGCGCCGGCGGTCGGTTGAGCGGTCGCGGCCATCGCCCGCGCTCCCTTGCTGGAGGACTATTCGCCCGCCGGCGCGGTGCGGCTGTCGACGTCGACCACGACGGAGAGGCCGGCTCTCAGCTTGCCGCTGTCGAGCGCCTCCTTCGGGATGGCGATGCGCACCGGCACGCGCTGCGTGACCTTGGTGAAGTTGCCCGTGGCGTTCTCCGCCGGCAGCAGCGAGAAGACCGAGCCGGAGGCCGGCGCGATCGACTGCACCGTGCCGAGGATGTCGTCGTTCTCGTAGGCGTCGACATGCAGGTGCACCTTCGAGCCGGGCACGAGATGGGCGATCTGCGTTTCCTTGAAATTCGCCTCGACATAGAGCTCGGTCACCGGCACTAGCGCGGCGAGGCGCTGGCCGGCCGAGACGAGATCGCCGACCTGAACGGAGACATTGCCGACGACGCCGTCATAGGGCGCCTTCAGCACGGTGAAGCCGAGGTCGCGCACCGCCTTGTCGCGGGCAAGCTCCAGCGTGCGCACGCCGCTCTCGGATTCGGCGCGCTGCGCCTGAAGGACCGCGATACTCGCCTTCGCGGCGACGATATTGGCGTCCGCCCCGACGAGATTGGCCCGCGCCTGGTCGAGCGCCACGGTGGCGCTGTCAAGCGAGGCGGCGGTGCCGACGGCCTTGGCGTTCAGCTCCTTGGCGCGCTTTTCCGCGACCTGCGCGCCGCCGAGCGCCGCCTGATAGGCGGCCTTCTGGGCCTCGGCCTGGGCGAGGCTCGCCTTCGCGCCCCCGATCTGCGCATCGATGCGGTTCAGCGCCAGCCGCTGCGTGGCGATCTGCGCCTCGGCCTGCTCCCGGGCGAGGCGATAATCGCCGTCGTCCAGCGTGACGAGCGGATCGCCGGCCTTGACCTTCTGGTTGGCCACGACGTTCACCGCGGCGACATAGCCGGAGACCTTCGGCGAGATGGAGGCGATGTCGCCCTCGATATAGGCGTCGTCCGTCGAGATCATGAAGCGGCCATGCGTCCACCACTGGTAGCCGTACCAGCCGGCGGCGGCGAGCAATGCGAGGCCGAGCACCGGCAGCATCGCGCGGCGGCCGCCCTTCTTCTTCGCCGGCTCCGCCACGGCGACGGCGGGCGCCGTTTCCGCGGGCTTGGCCTCGGCGGTCTCAACCTCGAAATCGTCGTTGACCGGGCGAACCTTGACCGTGCCGGCACCGTGGGAAGTCGACATGCGCATGCCACCATTCTCTGGGGTAGATTTTTGAACTGAACCGTTCGGTTCGATTTGACTTAGTCCCGTTTCTCCCGCATATCAAGAGCAAATCGAACCAAGCGGTTCGAAATAGTTGAGACGAGGTTTACAGGACGGAGATGGAGACGGCAGACAGACCGGACACCCCGCAGACGGGCCGCCACGCCGCGGGGGAAGACCCCGCCAAGCGCGAGCAGATTCTCGACGGGGCCAAGCGCGTGTTCATGGAGCAGGGCTTCGAGGCGGCCAGCATGAACGACATCACGCGGGCGGCCGGCGTCTCAAAGGGCACGATCTACGTCTATTTCGCGAACAAGGAGGACCTGTTCGGCGACATGATCGAGCGCGAGCGCCGGCGGGTCACCGAGACCGTCCGCCACGCGCTGGACGGCGACAGGCCGATCGGCGAGACCTTGCGCGGCTTCGGCACCCTCTTCGCCACGCATATGACGGCGGACCAGACGATCCGGGCGATGCGCATGGTGATCGCCGCCAACCATCGCCTGCCGACGCTGTGCAGCCGCTTCTTCTCCGCCACGCCGATCAATCCCGTCTCGGTGCTGCAGGGCTATCTCGACCGGCAGGTCGCCGCCGGCCGCCTCGCCTGCGACGACACGGAGGAGGCCGCCAAGCAGTTCATCGAGCTCACCACGGTCGGCCTCTTCAAGCCGCGCATCTTCGGCGCCATGGACGAGGCCCCCTCCGCCGCCGCCATCGAGAAGAACATTTCCTCGGCGATCCGCGTCTTCCTCGCCGCCTATGGCAGAGGACCGGAGGCCCGCTAAATGACGAAATCGTGATAAACGCCTGAACGGCGGCGCCCCCGCTTGTCAGCGGCCGAATTCTGCATAAATACCAAAGTCCATTCCTCACCGCACTCAGAAGGGAAGACCGGATGGACAGCATTCTTGCACTCCTGCAAGACCCGGCCGCCTGGATCGCGCTCGTCACGCTCGTCGTGATGGAAGTGGTTCTCGGTATCGACAACCTCATCTTCATCTCGATCCTGACCAACAAGCTGCCCCCCGAGCATCGGGAGAGGGCGCGCCGCATCGGCATCGGCCTCGCGCTCGTCATGCGCCTCGCCCTGCTCGGCACCGTCGCCTGGATCGTCAAGCTGACCACCCCGGTCTTCGAGGCCTTCGGCCACGGCTTCTCGTGGAAGGACCTGATCCTGATCGCCGGCGGCCTCTTCCTCGTCTGGAAGGCGACGAAGGAGATCCACCACAATGTCGACCCGGTCGATCACAAGGAGGACATGGTGGGCGGCGCGGTCACGACGAGCTTCGCCTCGGCCATCGGCCAGATCCTCGTGCTCGACCTCGTCTTCTCCATCGACAGCATCATCACCGCCGTCGGCATGACGCCGCACCTGCCGATCATGGTGGTCGCGGTGCTCGCCGCCGTCACCGTCATGCTGCTGGCCGCCACGCCGCTCGCCAATTTCATCGAGAGGAACCCGACCATCGTCATGCTGGCGCTGGCCTTCCTGCTGATGATCGGCACGACGCTGATCGCCGAGGGCATGGGCTTCCATGTGCCGAAGGGCTACATCTACGCCGCCATGGCCTTCTCGGCGCTGGTCGAGGTGCTGAACATGGTCTCGCGCAACGCGCGGCAGAAGAACAGGGCTTCCGGCCATTGAGACGGGACCGGCGGGGCCTCAACCCCGCCGGTTTC
>JBDHSZ010000161.1:0-8205 GCA_039812945.1 Shinella sp. | reverse complement strand
AACAAGGCGACGATGATCGAGAAGATGGCCGAGCTGGTGCGCGAGAAGCGCATCGAGGGCATTTCCGACCTTCGCGACGAATCCGACCGCGACGGCTACCGCGTCGTCATCGAGTTGAAGCGCGACGCCAATGCGGACGTCATCCTCAACCAGCTCTATCGCTACACGCCGCTGCAGACCTCCTTCGGCGCGAACATGGTGGCGCTGAACGGCGGCAAGCCGGAGCAGATGAACCTGCTCGACATGCTGCGCGCCTTCGTCTCGTTCCGCGAGGAGGTCGTCAGCCGCCGCACCAAATACCTGCTGCGCAAGGCGCGCGACCGCGCGCATGTCCTGGTGGGCCTCGCCATCGCCGTCGCCAATATCGACGAGGTGATCAACCTCATCCGCCGCGCGCCCGATCCGCAGACGGCGCGCGAGCAGTTGATGGAGCGCCGCTGGCCGGCCAAGGACGTCGAGGCGCTGATCCGCCTCATCGACGACCCGCGCCATCGCATCAACGAGGACCTCACCTACAATCTGTCGGAAGAGCAGGCCCGCGCGATCCTCGAGCTGCGTCTCGCCCGCCTCACGGCGCTCGGCCGCGACGAGATCGACGAGGAGCTCAACAAGATCGGCGAGGAGATCAAGGACTATCTCGACATCCTCTCCTCGCGCCTGCGCATCATGACCATCGTCAAGGACGAGCTCGGCGCGATCCGCGACGAATTCGGCACGCCGCGCCGCACCGAGATCGCCGAGGGCGGCCCGGACATGGACGACGAGGACCTCATCGCCCGCGAGGACATGGTCGTCACCGTCTCGCATGCCGGCTACGTCAAGCGCGTGCCGCTCGCCACCTATCGCGCGCAGCGCCGTGGCGGCAAGGGCCGCTCCGGCATGGCGATGAAGGACGAGGATTTCGCGACGCGCCTCTTCGTCGCCAACACGCACACGCCCGTCCTGTTCTTCTCCTCGCGCGGCATCGTCTACAAGGAGAAGGTCTGGCGCCTGCCGATCGGCACGCCGCAATCCAAGGGCAAGGCGCTGATCAACATGCTGCCGCTGGATCCCGGCGAGCGCATCACCACCATCATGCCGCTGCCGGAGGACGAGACGACCTGGGAGAACCTCGACGTCATGTTCTCGACGACCCGCGGCACGGTGCGCCGCAACAAGCTGTCCGACTTCGTCCAGGTCAACCGCAACGGCAAGATCGCGATGAAGCTGGAGGAGGACGGCGACGAGATCCTCAATGTCGAGACCTGCACGGAGCAGGACGACGTGCTGCTGACGACCGCGCTCGGCCAGTGCATCCGCTTCCCGGTCGATGACGTGCGCGTCTTCGCCGGCCGCAACTCGGTCGGCGTGCGCGGCATCACGCTGGGCGGCGGCGACCGCATCATCTCGATGACGATCGTCAGCCATGTCGATGCCGAGCCGTGGCAGCGCGCCGCCTATCTCAAGCGCTCCGCCGCCGAGCGCCGCGCCAGCGGCGTCGACGAGGAGGATATCGCGCTGGTCGGCGAGGAGGTCGGCGAGGTCGGCGACCTGTCGGAAGAGCGTTACCAGGAGCTGAAGGCACGCGAGCAATTCGTGCTGACGGTGTCGCAGAAGGGCTACGGCAAGCGCTCGTCCTCCTACGACTTCCGCACCTCGGGCCGCGGCGGCAAGGGCATCCGCGCCACCGACACGTCCAAGACGGGCGAGATCGGCGAGCTCGTCGCCGCCTTCCCGGTCGAGGAGAAGGACCAGCTCATGCTCGTCTCCGACGGCGGCCAGCTCATCCGCGTGCCGGTCGACGGCATCCGCATCGCCAGCCGCGCCACCAAGGGCGTGACGATCTTCTCCACCGCCAAGGACGAGAAGGTGGTCTCGGTCGAGCGCATCAGCGAGCCGGACGGCGACGACGATGCGGAAACGGTGGAAGGCGAGGGCGATACCGGGGATGCGACGCCGGCCGCCGAGGAATAGGCGCGGCCTGCCTGAAGACATGAAAAAGCCGGACGGGCAGGGAACGACCGTCCGGCTTTTCATTGGAAGCGGGTAGCCTGGAGGAAAGCTACCCGCCTTTACGGCGGCAAGGGGGCGTCAGACGCCGAAGCCGCCTGCTTGCGTTTTCAGCTTCACCGCCTTGAGTTCGGCGCGATCCCGTTTCAGTTCGAGGATCGTGCGCGCGAAGTCGAAGATGAAGACGGCGCCGATGAAGACCGTGGAGAGGATGGTGAGCGCGACCATTTTGCGTTCCCGGCTCAGCGAAGCCACTTGCCGCGTGCGGCGACTTTCGGCGCGGCGGGACGCTCCTCCTCGCGCAACGCATGGATCGTTGCTGCGGTCAGAGCGATGAACATGGTCATGCAGAGAAGTGCCAGTGCCATTTTCGTGTTCCTTCAAGCCTAAGGAAACGCTTTACTTGTTCCATTGCATTCGGTCGGGGAAATGCGCGAGCGCGGACTTTGTTCCCGACCCCTATGCCGCCATTTAGACATGGCGCGCCTGAAATGGTCTTGAACGGGGCATTCATGCGCGGTTCATGTTCTTGGCAGGGGACAGTGCAGGTTGCGACGGGCCGCACCCTTGCGGAAAAAGGCGGTCCGTGACACAAGGCGGCAAACGGGACCCTGCCGATGACAGTCGCCTTCTATCCTGGCTCTTTCGATCCGATCACCAACGGCCATATCGATGTGCTGGTGCAGGCGCTCAACGTGGCGTCCGAGGTCATCGTCGCCATCGGCATCCATCCCGGCAAGACGCCGCTGTTCAGCTTCGAGGAGCGCGCCGACCTCATCGCCCGGTCGATCGGCGAAGCGCTGCCGGAGCGGGCAGGGGACGTCCGTGTCGTCTCCTTCTCCAACCTGGTGGTCGACGCCGCGCGCGCGCAGGGCGCGACGCTGCTGATCAGGGGCCTGCGTGACGGCACCGACCTCGACTATGAGATGCAGATGGCCGGCATGAACCGCCAGATGGCGCCCGATGTGCAGACCGTCTTTCTGCCGGCGGGCGTCGCCTCGCGGCCCATTACCGCCACATTGGTCCGCCAGATCGCCGCCATGGGGGGCGATGTCGGCGCCTTCGTGCCGGCGCCCGTGCTCGCCGCCCTCAAGGCCCGCCAGAAGGGCTGACCCATCATCCTGAACCCCTCAAGGGAGCTATCATGAACATCCTTCGCAATGCCTTTGCCGGAGTCCTGTTCCTCGCGACCGCCGCCGGCGCCTTCGTCGCCGAGGCCGCCGATTTCATCACGATCCAGCTCAAGGACGGCCCCGTCGTCATCGAGCTGTCCGACAAGGCGCCCAAGCATGCCGAGCGCATCAAGGCGCTCGCCGCCGCCGGCGAATACGACAATGTCGCCTTCCATCGCGTGATCGAGGGCTTCATGGCCCAGACCGGCGACGTGCAGTACGGCGACATGGAGAACGGCTACCAGGCGCAGGCGGCCGGCACGGGCGGCTCCAGCCAGCCGGACCTGCCGGCGGAATTCTCCGACATCCCGTTCGAGCGCGGCACGGTCGGCATGGCGCGGGCGCAGGACCCGAACTCCGCCAATTCGCAGTTCTTCATCATGTTCGCCCCCGGCGATTTCCTCAACGGCCAGTACACGGTCGTCGGCAAGGTCGTCTCCGGCATGGAGAATGTCGACAAGATCAAGCGCGGCGACGAGGCGAACAACGGCTCCGTCGCCGATCCCGATCGCATGATCAAGGTCACCGTCGGTAAGTAAGCCCCACAATTTGATTTTCCGCCTGTTGCAATCGCGATATCGCGCCCCACTTCTGCGGGGACAGGCTTTAGAAGGAGTAGGAAGCATGGCCGAGATCAAGGATCCGGAAAACACCCTCATCATGGAGACCACGAAGGGGAAGGTGGTCATCCAGCTTCTGCCGGATCTTGCGCCCGGCCATGTCGCGCGCATCAAGGAGTTGGCGCGCGAGGGCGCCTATGACGGCGTCGTCTTCCATCGCGTGATCGAGGACTTCATGGCCCAGACCGGCGACGTGCAATACGGCAAGACCGGCGGCAAGGACTTCAATCCGGCCCGCGCCGGCATGGGCGGCTCCGACAAGCCGGACCTTGCGGCCGAATTCTCCAATATGAGCCATGTGCGCGGCACCTGCTCCATGGCCCGCAGCCAGATGCCGAACTCCGCCAATTCGCAGTTCTTCATCTGCTTCACGGACGCCCCCTGGCTCAACAAGCAGTATTCCGTCTGGGGCCAGGTCATCGAGGGCATGGAGAACATCGACAAGATCAAGCGCGGCGAGCCGGTGCGCGATCCCGACACCATCGTCTCGATGAAGGTTGCCGCCGACGTGGCGGCCTGATAGAACGCCGTCGATTTCGACCGCGTCCGTCCCGGCGGGCGCGGTTTTTCTTTGTGCGCTTTTCAAGGACCGGCGACATGGCTGCTTTCCTCTGGGCGCTGCTCGGCATTGCTGCGGGCGCGTGCATCGCAATTCAGGCTCCCGTCAACGCGCTGCTCGGCCGCGGCCTCACCATGCCGGTCGCCGCCGCCTTCGTCTCCTTCGTCGCCGGCGCGGTGCTGCTCGCCCTCGTCATGCTCGCGGCCTCCTCCTTCGAGGGGCGCGCGCCCGACTGGCGCGGGCCCGATCTCTGGCTCTATATCGTCGGCGGCCTGCTCGGCACGGTCTATGTCACGACCGTGATCTACCTGACGCCGCGCATCGGCGCGGCCGCCGTCATGGCCTTCGCCGTCTCCGGCCAGCTTCTCGCCGGCATCCTGCTCGACCGTATCGGCTTCCTCGGCATGGCCGTGCGCGAGATCTCCGCCGGCCGCATCGCCGGCGTGGGGATGCTCGTCGCCGGCGCGCTGATGATCCGTTTCCTCTGAGAGCCGCCATGCGCGTCGACCTCTTCGATTTCGATCTGCCGGAAGAAAACATCGCGCTGCGCCCGGTGACCCCGCGCGAGGCGGCGCGGCTGCTCGTCGTGCGGCCTGAGGGCGAGACGCCCTACGAGGACCGCACCGTCGGCGACCTGCCGTCGCTGCTGCGCGCCGGCGATGCGCTGGTCTTCAACGACACGCGCGTCATTCCCGCCCAGCTCGAAGGCGTGCGCCACCGGGAAGGGGCGGGCGGCCAGAAGGTCTCCGCCACGCTGCACATGCGCCTGTCCGGCGACCGCTGGAAGGCCTTCGCGAGGCCCGGCAAGCGCATCAAGCGCGGCGACCGCATCGTCTTCGGCGAGGCGGAGGCGCTTGCGGCCGCCGTCGAGGAGAAAGGCGAGGGCGGCGAGGTCGTCCTGCATTTCGACGCTTCCGGCCCGGCGCTCGACCGCGCCATCGCCACGGTCGGCCATATCCCGCTGCCGCCCTATATCGCCTCGAAGCGTGCCGACGACGCGGCCGACCGCAAGGACTACCAGACGATCTATGCCCGCGAGGAGGGCGCGGTGGCCGCGCCGACCGCCGGGCTGCACTTCACCGACGCGCTTTTCGAACGGCTCGACGCGCTCGGCATCGAGCGGCATTTCGTGACGCTGCATGTCGGCGCCGGCACCTTCCTGCCGGTCAAGGCGGACGATACGGCCGATCACGTCATGCACGAGGAGATCGGCTATGTCTCGCAGGAGACCGCCGCCGCGCTCAATGCCGTCAGGGCGAGGGGCGGGCGCATCGTCTGCGTCGGCACCACCTCGCTGCGCCTGCTCGAAAGCGCCGCGGCGGCGGACGGCACGATCCGGCCGTGGTCCGGCGCGACCGGCATCTTCATCACCCCCGGCTACCGCTTCCGCACCGCCGACATGCTGATGACCAATTTCCACCTGCCGAAATCGACGCTCTTCATGCTCGTCTCCGCCTTCTGCGGCCTTGAGACGATGCGCGGGGCCTATGCCCATGCGATCGCGACCGGCTACCGCTTCTATTCCTACGGCGACTCCAGCCTGCTTTTCCGGGACGACCGATGACCGAGACCTTCCAGTTCAAGCTCCTCGCCACCGACGGCAAGGCGCGCCGCGGCGAGGTCTCCATGCCGCGCGGCACGATCCGCACGCCCGCCTTCATGCCCGTCGGCACGGTGGGCACGGTCAAGGCGATGTATCTCGACCAGGTGCGCGCGCTGGGCGCGGATATCATCCTCGGCAACACCTATCACCTGATGCTGCGCCCCGGCCCGGAGCGCGTCGCGCGGCTCGGCGGCCTGCACGACTTCATCCGCTGGCCGCATCCGATCCTCACCGATTCGGGCGGCTTCCAGGTCATGTCGCTCTCCGGCCTGCGCAAGCTCGACGAGCAGGGCGTGACCTTCAAAAGCCATGTCGACGGCGCGCTGCACCACATGTCGCCGGAGCGCTCTATCGAGATCCAGGGCCTGCTCGACAGCGATATCCAGATGCAGCTCGATGAATGCGTGGCGCTGCCGGCCTCGCCGAAGGAGATCGAGCGCGCCATGGAAATGTCGCTGCGCTGGGCCGAGCGCTGCAAGGCCGCCTTCGGCGATCAGCCCGGCAAGGCGATGTTCGGCATCGTGCAGGGCGGCGATATCCCGCATCTGCGCGTTCGCTCGGCCGAGGCGCTCGCCGGCCTCGGCCTCAAGGGCTACGCCATCGGCGGCCTTGCCGTCGGCGAGCCGCAGGCGGTCATGCTCGACATGATCGACACGACCGTCCCGCACATGCCGGCGGAAAAGCCGCGCTACCTGATGGGCGTCGGCACGCCGGACGACATGCTGAAATCCGTCGCGCGCGGCATCGACATGTTCGACTGCGTGATGCCGACCCGCTCGGGCCGCCATGGCCTTGCCTTCACCCGCCGCGGCCGCATCAACCTGCGCAATGCCCGCCATGCCGAGGACATGCGCCCGCTCGACGAGGAATCGAGCTGCCCGGCCGCCCGCGACTATTCGCGCGCCTATCTGCACCACCTCATTCGCGCCAACGAATCGCTCGGCGGCATGCTGCTGACCTGGAACAACCTGTCCTATTACCAGGACCTGATGGCCGGCATCCGCAAGGCGATCGAGGAAGGCCGCTTCGCCGATTTCATGGCGGAGACGCAGGAGATGTGGACGAGGGGCGATCTCGCCCCCCTTTGAGACCTCAGATCTCCGGCCCCGGGGCGGCGCGCACCATATGCACGCCGTTGATCCTGTAGGTGCCGTCCCGCTGCTTCACGAGCTGGTAGAGAGCCGTCCAGTCCTTGCCGTCCGGCCCGGAGATCAGCACCTCCTGCACCACCGTGTCGCCTTCGACTTTCGAGCGCCCGAAGGCGAAATTGCCGGGCCGGTAGACCGGCGCATAGCCCTTCCTCACCATGTCGAAGAAGGCGTCTTCGGTCGGGAATTTCTCGCGGATCGTCGGCGAGGCGAAGGAATAGGCCGTCTTCGCATCGTCGTTCAGGAAAGCCGTGATCTGGCTCTGGATGATGTCCCGCGCCGTATCGACGGGCTCTTGCGCCGCGACCGGATGAGGCAGGAAAGCACAAAGGAACAAGGCGGCAGGCAGTCTCACGACGCGCACTCCTTCGAGCTCAGGAGATGTCGAGCGGTCGCCAGCGAGGCGTTTCCCTGGCTCCATCCTGAAACGGCCAGTATCTCTGCGAAACCGAGAAAAATCCACCATCATTGTATCCGACGAGCAGGATCAAATCAGGCGCTTCGTTCTCCATGGTCCTGAACAACCGCGTCAGGGCCGTATCGGCCGGAAGATGCCGTGTCGTGGCGAGAATGTAATCCGAGGGGTAGGAACCCCAATAGCTCCACGTCTGCCGGTGATAGTCGGCGATGAAGGATGGCTCGACAGGCTGCCGCCATTCTCCTTCGACATCGCATCGATATAGCGACCAGCCGGTCTTCAGAAGGTCGATGAGCGCATGCGGTTCATCGTGATAGAACGTTTTCATCGAGCCAACCTACATCCAGACATGTGGCGGGGAAGTTGTGTGAGCTCAAGCCGAGACGCGACTTGCGGGCTCGTTGATCCTATCCTCCCGATCGCCTCTGCGCGAGTAGCTTCTGGCGGAAGACCTCGGCCGGCGTCTTGTATCCGAGGCACTTGCGCGGTGTCGTGTTCAATCGATCGCAGATCTCCTTGAGGTCATGGTCGGTGATCGAGAGCGGGTCGACATCTCTCGGAAGCCATTTCCTGGCCCGACCATTCGTGTTTTCGACCGTGCCTTTCTGCCAGGGTGATTGCGGATCGCAGAACCAGGTCGCGGAACCGATCCCGGCTTGCAGGTATGGCCAGTCGGTAAACTCGGTTCCGCGATCG
>JBDHSZ010000160.1:0-8314 GCA_039812945.1 Shinella sp. | reverse complement strand
GGATGAGGGGCAATCGCCTCAGACGCCGCCCGAAAGCAGCCGTGCCGCCGCCGCCCTCGCCTCGTCGGTTACCGACGCGCCGGCGAGCATGCGGGCGATCTCCTCCGTGCGCGCGCCGTCGTCCATGCGGGCGACGCGGGTGGCGACCGTCTCGCTGCCCTCGACCGGCCCCTTGGAGATGAGCAGATGGGTCGCGGCGCGGGCGGCGACCTGCGGGGCGTGGGTCACGGACAGCACCTGCACGGTGGCCGAAAGGCGCTTCAGCCGCTGGCCGATGGCGTCCGCCACCGCCCCGCCGACGCCCGTGTCGATCTCGTCGAAGACCAGCGTCGGGGCCGAGCCGCGGTCGGCCAGCGCCACCTTCAGCGCCAGGAGGAATCGCGACAGCTCGCCGCCGGATGCCACCTTCATGATCGGGCCGGGGCGCGTGCCCGGATTGGTCTGGACGTGGAATTCCACCGTGTCGATCCCCGCCTCCGCCCCGCCTTCCGGGTCGGTGGCGATCTCGACGGAAAAGCGCGCGCGCTCCAGCTTCAGCGCCGGCAGCTCGGCCATCACGGCGGCGGCCAGCGCCGCGGCGGCGTGGTGGCGCTTTTCCGACAGGGCGCGGGCGGATATCTCGTAGGCCGCGCGCGCCTCGGTCAGCCGCGCCTGAAGCTGCACCAGCTTCTCCTCGCCGGCATCGAGATCGGCGAGATCGGCGATCATCCTGGCGGCGAGCGCGGGAAGGCCGGTGACGGGCACGGAATATTTGCGGGCGGCCGCGCGCAGCGCGAAGAGGCGCTCCTCGGTGCGCTCCAGCTCCTTGGGATCGTATTCCGTCTTGCGCAGCGCCGCATCGACGGCCATCTGCGCGTCGGAGAGCTGGTTGAGCGCCTGGTCGAGCAGCTCGACGGTCTCCTCCAGCAGGCCGGGCGCCTCGTGGCTCTTGCGCTCCAGCCGGCGCACCAGCGCGGCGATCAGCGGCACGGGCGAGGCATTGCCGTTGAGGAACTCGCTCGCCTCGTTGATGTCGCCGGCGATGCGCTCGGCCTTCATCATGCGCGCGCGCGTCTCGGCCAGCGCATCCTCCTCGCCGTCCTGCGGCGAGAGGATTTCCAGCTCCTCGACGGAGGAGCGCAGATAATCGGCCTCGCGGGCCGCCGCCTCCACCTTCTCGCGATGGCGGCGCAGCGTGCGCTCGGCTTCCTTCCAGCGATGATAGAGTGCGCCGAGATCGGCGGCCGCTTCGGAAAGCCCGCCGAAGGCATCGAGCAGCAGGCGGTGCGCGTCGGTGTCGACGAGCGCCCGGTCGTCGTGCTGGCCGTGGATCTCGACGAGAAGCTGCCCGGCCTGCCGCATCAGTTGCACGGAGACCGGCTGGTCGTTGACATAGGCCTTGGTGCGCCCGTCGGCCGATTGCTGGCGGCGGAAGATGAGGTCGCCGTCGTCGTCGATGCCGTTGTCGCGCAGCAGCGCCCGCGCCGCATGGTCGCCCGGCACGTCGAACACGGCCGTCACCTGCCCGCGCTCGATGCCGTGGCGCACCAGCGAGCCGTCGCCGCGCCCGCCGAGGGCCAGCGAGAGACTGTCGAGAAGGATGGACTTACCGGCGCCCGTCTCGCCCGTCAGCACCGAGAGACCCGGCTCGAATGCGAGGTCGAGCCGTTCGATCAGGACGATATCGCGGATCGATAGCTGCGCCAGCATATCGCGTCATATCTCTTGCGTCAGGCGCCGATCAGCTTCTTGCCGGCGCGCGCGATCCAGGAACCGGAATTCTCACGCGGCTCCAGGCCCTTGGTCTGGAGAAGCTTGTAGCTGTCGGAATACCACTGGCTGTCCGGGTAGTTGTGGCCGAGCACGGCGGCCGCCGTCTGCGCCTCGCTGTCGACGCCCATGGCGTAGTAGGTCTCGACGAGCCGGGCCAGCGCTTCCTCGATCTGGTTGGTCATCGGATATTTCTCCACCACGACGCGGAAGCGCGTCGCCGCGGCGATATATTCCTTGCGTTCCAGATAGTAGCGGCCGACCTGCATTTCCTTGCCGGCGAGCTGGTCGCGGGCGAAACGGATCTTCGACTGGGCGTCCTCGACATATTCCGACTCCGGATAGTTGTCGATGACGGCCTGCATGGCCTCGATGGTCTGCTGCGAGGCGCGCTGGTCCTGCGTCA
The DNA here is from genome assembly GCA_039812945.1 of Shinella sp. Classification (GTDB taxonomy): domain Bacteria; phylum Pseudomonadota; class Alphaproteobacteria; order Rhizobiales; family Rhizobiaceae; genus Shinella. The sequence continues at coordinate 6,159 of JBDHSZ010000160.1, read as the reverse complement.
CGCTGGGAATCTGCTTCCAGTAGGCAAGGCCGACGATATATTGCGCGTAAGCCGCGTCCGCCGAGCCGGGATAGAGCGTGAGGTAGCGCTTGCCGGCGGCGATCGCCTCCTCGTTGCGGCCCTGCCGGTAATTGGTGAAGGCCGTCATGACGAGCGCCTTGCGGGCCTGCTCGGAGAGCGGGTTCATGCGGTCGACGGCCTCGAACTTGCGGCCGGCTTCCGTCACCTTGCCGGCATTGAGGTTGGCGAGGCCCTGGTTGTAGAGCGTGTCGGAGGATTCCGTCTCCATGCCCAGTTTCGAGATATCGATGTCCGGGTCCGACTGGCACGCGGAGAGAACGACCGAAGACGTGGCTGCGAGAAGCATAAGATAGGCGATGCGCGCCGTCTTCTTCACACCAACAGACCCTGCAACAACCATGTGACAATCCCAGTTAACGCCAGCCAATGCGGACGGGCCGCACATGCGCCCCGCGTTGTATCTCCAAACATGTCGAGACCGCAACGCCATGGCGGCGCATTAACGCATTTTTATGGCATTCGTGACGGGAGAGCGCCGCCGCCTCACATGGCCCAGGGAGCGAACTCGGCGTTGAGCGCGATCAGCTCGCGCTTTCCGGCGCGCGAGCGCGACGTGGAGGCCTCGACCACCTCATAGGCGGAGCGGTCGCTGAGCAGCGCGTTGAGCGCGTGGGCGTTCATCTTGTGGCCGCCGCGATAGGAGCGGTAGCAGCCGATGAACGGCGCGCCGGCAAGCGAGAGGTCGCCGACGGCGTCGAGCGTCTTGTGACGCACGAACTCGTCCTTGGCGTAGCGCAGGCCTTCCACGTTGATCACCGTGTTGTCGTCGGAGATGACGACGGAGTTCTCCAGCGAGGAGCCGAGCGCATGGCCGGAAGCCCACAGCCGCTCGACATCGCGCATGAAGCCGAAGGTGCGCGCGCGGGAAAGCTCGCTGCGGAAGGTGGCGGCCGTCAGGTCGCCCTTCCAGGCCTGGCGGCCGATCAGCGGGCAGTCGAAATCGATCTCGACCTCGAAGCGCGTGCCGTCATAGGGCGAGAACTCGGCCCAGGAGGCGCCCGCCTCGATGCGGACCGGCTTGAGGATGCGGATATAGCGGCGCTTGACGGAGAGCGCGACGAGGCCGGCCTGGTCGATGGCGTCGATGAAGGGAGCGGAGCTGCCGTCCATGATCGGCATCTCGGCGCCGTGCACCTCGATCAGCACGTTGTCGAGGCCGAGCGCGTAGAGCGCGGCCATCACATGCTCGATCGTCGCGATGGCGGTCGCCGGCGTGAAGCCGAGGACGGTGCACAGGTCCGTGTTGCCGACCTGCGAGGAGACGGCGCGGTATTCGCTGACGGTGCCGTCGTCGTGCAGGCGCTGGAAGACGACGCCGCTGTCGGCCTCGGCCGGGTTGAGGGTGATCGACACGGCCGCACCGGAATGGACGCCCGTCCCGGAAATCGTCACCGGGCTGGAGATCGTCGTCTGGAAACCGAGCATCGTCATCTGCATTCGCCTTGTCTTATTGCCGGCTCATTCTTCGCCGACTGTGTCTGTTGCGGCCCGAGGAGCCATGCGCCGGGCGCGTCGCGCCCGCCGGGAAACCTGCCGGAACGTCTGGAATGTATCTGCCGCGTTCCGGCCGTGCCGATTCGCGACTCCTGACTGTCCCCTCTGCCCAGGCTGAATTTAGTAGGCCCCTCAGCATCAGACAAATCACTGTTTCTTTCGCTTTGTTACGCTTTTTCCGCGCGGACAAGCCATTGAAAACAATGGGAGATAAAAAATGCCCGGATCATCGATCCGGGCACCTTGTTACAAGTCCGTGACGAACGCCTCAGTTGGACTGGCGGCGAAGGAAGGCCGGGATTTCCAACTGGTCGTCCTCGCCGAGCGAACGCGGCTGCGGATTGGCGCGGCCGTGATCGTCGAGCTGGCCGCGCCGCGGGGCGTAGAGGCTGGCTTCCGGCGAGAGGGCGCGGCGCTGCTGCTGGGCGGGCGCGGCCTGTTCCTGCGCGGCTTCCTCATGGCGGCCGAGCGAGGAGGTCAGGCGGCGAAGCAGGCCCATCGGACCGCGCTCTTCCTGGCTGCCGACCGGCTGGTGGCCGGCGCGGTGGTCCATCTCCGCCTGCACGACCGGCGGGAAGTCCTCGATCTTCGGCATGCGGGTGGCCTGCGGCTCCTGACGGATGATCGGAGCGGCGGGCTCGACGCGCTGCTGCATGACCGGGGCCGGCTGGACCGGCTGCTGCACCGGGGCCACGCGCTGGACGGCCGGCATTTCGGCCGGGGCGGCGAAGATGCGGTTCTGCAGGCGCGGCTCCTCATGCTGGACGGCGACCGGCTGCACCGGCGCCGGGCGCATCGCCGGGATGGCCAGCTCGCGCTCGAGGCTCTCTTCCGAGGCGCGGATAGCCTCGGCGATCGGATCGGCGGCCGGCTGCTGCATGACGGGCTGCTGCATCACCGGCTGCTGCTGCATCACCGGCTGCGGCGCCGGGGCGGCGGCGACCGGCTGGGCCGGCTGCTGGGCCGGGATGGCGGCGGAGGGGCGGACTACAGGCTTGCTGTGGCTGCGAAAGTCAGCCGAACGACCGGCCACCTCCGAGGCCGAGCGGTCGATGCCGGTGGCGACGACGGAGACGCGGATGAGGCCTTCGAGCTCCTCGTCGAAGGTGGCGCCGAGGATGATGTTGGCGTCCGGATCGACTTCCTCGCGGATGCGGGTCGCCGCCTCGTCGACTTCGAAGAGGGTGAGGTCGCGGCCGCCGGTGATGGAGATCAGGAGGCCCTGCGCGCCCTTCATCGAGGTCTCGTCGAGCAGCGGGTTGGCGATCGCAGCCTCGGCGGCGGCCATGGCGCGGCCCTCGCCCGAGGCTTCGCCCGTGCCCATCATGGCGCGGCCCATCTCGCGCATCACCGAGCGGACGTCGGCGAAGTCGAGGTTGATCAGGCCTTCCTTGACCATCAGGTCGGTGATGCAGGCGACGCCCGAATAGAGCACCTGGTCGGCCATCGCGAAGGCGTCGGCGAAGGTGGTCTTGTCGTTGGCGATGCGGAAGAGGTTCTGGTTCGGGATGACGATCAGCGTGTCGACCGACTTCTGCAGCTCCAGGATGCCTTCCTCGGCGAGGCGCATGCGGCGGCCGCCCTCGAAGTGGAACGGCTTGGTGACGACGCCGACGGTCAGGATGCCCTTGTTGCGGGCGGCCTGCGCGACGATCGGGGCCGCGCCCGTGCCGGTGCCGCCGCCCATGCCGGCGGTGACGAAGCACATATGCGTGCCGTTCAGGTGATCGATGATCTCGTCGATGCACTCCTCGGCGGCCGCGCGGCCGACTTCCGGCTGCGAGCCCGCGCCGAGGCCTTCCGTGACCTGCACGCCCATCTGGATGATCCGCGTCGCCTTGGTCATCGACAGCGCCTGGGCGTCGGTGTTGGCGACGACGAAATCGACGCCCTCAAGGCCCGCGGTGATCATGTTGTTGACCGCGTTGCCGCCGCCGCCGCCGACGCCGAAGACGGTGATGCGGGGCTTCAGCTCGGTGATGTCCGGCTTCTGGAGCTTGATAGTCATTCTCTTGATCCTTTCGTTTCCGGCTGCGTCGCCCAGCCGGCCTGTTCCCAAAACTCGTTGTCGGTCTTTCCCGGCATCTACGCCGCCGGGAAACCCGTCAGAAACTTTCCTTCAGCCACTGGCCCATGCGGGCGATGCGGCCGTTGCCACCCGTGAGCTGCGAGAGCATGCCGCCCTGCACAGCGTGTTCTTCCAGTTCCGCCACCTGCGGATAGATGATCAGGCCCACCGCGGTCGAAAAGGCCGGGCCCTTCGCCGCCGTCGGCAGGCCGGACACGCCGAGCGGCCGGCCGATGCGGACATTGCGGGCGAGGATGCGGCGGGCCGCTTCCGGCAGGCCGGTGAGCTGGCTTCCGCCGCCCGTCAGCACGATCCGCTTGCCGACGATCGGCGAGAAGCCGGAGCGCTGGATGCGGTCGCGGATGAGCTCCAGCGTCTCCTCGATGCGGGCCCGCACGATGCGCGAGATGAGCGCGCGCGGCACATGGGTCGGCTGGTCGCGGTCGTCCTCGCCGATCGGCGGGACGGTGATGATGTCGCGCTCGTCGCCGGCATTCGGCAGCGCCGAGCCGTGCACGACCTTGAGGCGCTCGGCATCCTCGATGCGGGTCGAGAGGCCGCGCGCGAGGTCCGTGGTGACGTGGTGGCCGCCGAGCGAGACGGCGTCGGAATGCACCAGCTTGCCTTCGGCGAAGACGGAGATCGTCGTCGTGCCGCCGCCCATGTCGATGCAGGCGCAGCCGAGCTCGACCTCGTCGTCGACGAGGGCCGAAAGGCCGCTGGCATAGGGCGTCGCCACCATGCCCTCGACGGAGAGATGGGCGCGGTTGATGCACAGCTCGAGGTTCTTCAGCGCGGCGCGCTCGGCCGTCAGCACATGCATGTCGACGCCGAGCACGTCGCCATACATGGAGAGCGGGTCGCGGATGCCGCGCTCGCCGTCCAGCGAGAAGCCGGTCGGCAGAGAATGGAGGATGGCGCGGTCCTGGCGCAGCGACTGCTGGCCGGCAACGGCGAGCACCTTGCGCAGGTCGTTGGCGTCGACCTCCTGCCCGCCGAGATCGATCGTGGCGGTATAGACGTCGCTCTGCAGGCGGCCGGCCGAGACGTTGACGATCAGGCTCTCGATGGTCAGGCCCGCCATGCGCTCGGCCGCGTCCACGGCGAGGCGCACGACGCTCTCGACGGCGTCGAGGTCGGTGATCACGCCGTTCTTCACGCCGCGGGATTTCTGGTGGCCGATGCCGATGATCTCGACATTGTGCGTGCGGCCGGGAAGGATCTCGCTCTCGGCGCGCGGCGTCAGCCGGCCGATCATGCAGACCACCTTGCTGGAGCCGATGTCGAGGACCGAGACGACGTGAGCGCGCTTGGAGGAAAGCGGCTTCAAGCGCGGCAGGCCGAAATGGGACGAACCGAAAATGCTCATGTGCGCTTCGCTGCCTTCTTCAGGTCCTTTGCCCTCTGCTCGACCGCCGCATTGCGGCGTTCCAGCGCCCCTTCCGTCAGCCGCACCGTGGTGCGGTCCTCAAGCCTCAGATCGACCGCGGCGATGTCCCGTTCCAGGAGGCCCTCGTCCGCTTCCAGCGTCGCCAGCATGTCCATGGCGCGCGGCACGTCATGCTCCGGCAGCTTGACGACGACCCCGTTGTCGAGGCGCAGGTCCCAGCGCCGGCCGGCGACCCGGATATAGGCCTTCACCCGCGCCTTGATCTCCGGCCAGTTGTCGAACTCGTCGGAAAAGCCGGCGGCGGCCGTCTCCGCATCGCGGCCGACGAACAGCGGCAGCGAGGAGAACTTGTTGTCGCGCAGCGGCGCGATCACCGAGCCGTTCTTCTCGATCAGCGACAGGTCGTTGCCGTGCTGCCAGATGCCGAAGGCCTCGCGCTCCTTCAGCGCGATCTCGATCGTGCCGGGATAGACCTTGCGCACCGAGACGTCCTCGACCCAGGGCAGGTCGGCGAGCTTGCGGCGCGCGTCGTTGACGTCGAGCGCGACCAGCGAGGTCGTGCCGTCGAGGCCGAGGCGCTCGAGGATGTCGATTTCGGAGGTCTCGCGGTTGCCCGACACCTTGACGTCCTCGATGGCGAAGCCGATCGCGGTGGTCGAGGCCTGGGCGAAATCCTGCGAATGGCCGCCGAGCGACATGCCGTAGAGGCCCGTCGCGCCGAGGAACAGCGCCGTGGCGACGCTGCCGCTGTGGCGCGGGATATGGATGCGGCCGGCCGCGAGGCTGACGAGGAAGCGCACGATCCGGCGCAGCGGGCGCGGCAGCACGCGGCCGGCCTCCGCCTCGGCGAGGCCGGCGGGGCGCGCTCTCATCTTCCTGACGCTCAACGCAAGCACGATGCGTCCTCCACCATCCACTTCAAGAACTCACCAAAGGAATGGCCGGCATGGTCGGCCATTTCGGGCACCAGGGAGGTAGGGGTCATGCCGGGCTGGGTATTGATCTCCAGCCAGATGAGCTCGCCATTCTCGGAAAAACGGTCGTCGTAGCGGAAGTCGGAACGGCTGACGCCACGGCACCCGATCGCTTGATGCGCCTTGAGTGCGAGTGTTTGTACTTTTTGGTA
>JBDHSZ010000159.1:0-8575 GCA_039812945.1 Shinella sp. | reverse complement strand
TACTCGGAACGGAACGTGATGGGGCTTATGGTTACCGAAGATGGTTACCAAAGGCTGAAGGGTTTGGAGAAAAAGCGGAAACCGTCTCGCAAGGGGACTGCAACCAGGAATTCAGGCGGCGTCGAATAGACGCCGCTTCCCGCACGTTTCATGATGGATACCGCCGCGCCGGGCCGAGGGGTCGGCCGCGTTTGCCGGAACGAGGAGGACAATCGTGCGATTGAGAGCCGTTTTCATGCTTCTGGCGGGGCTTCTTGCCGCCAGCGCGGCGGGCGCCGCCGACAAGACGATGATCGTGCTGGACGCCTCCGGCTCCATGTGGGGCCAGATCGACGGGCGCAGCAAGATCGAGATCGCCCGCGAGACGCTCGCCAGCGTGCTGAAATCGGTGCCCACCGGCACCGAACTGGGCCTGATGGTCTACGGCCATCGTGAAAAGGGCTCGTGCAGCGATATCGAGCTGGCCGTACCGCCGGCCGCCGGCACCGAAAACGCGATCGCCGCCTTCGTCAACGGCCTCAACCCGAAGGGCAAGACGCCGCTCACGCAATCCGTCGAGCAGGCCGCCGACATCCTCAAATATACCGAGGAGAAGGCGACCGTCGTGCTCGTGACGGACGGGCTGGAGACCTGCGAGGCCGACCCCTGCGCGCTCGCCTCGGCGCTGGAGAGGAAGGGCGTCGACTTCACCACCCATGTCGTCGGCTTCGGCCTGACGGAGGAGGAAGGAAGGCAGGTCGCCTGTCTCGCGGAAAATACCGGCGGCAAGTATTTCCAGGCGTCCGACGCCGGCCAGCTCGTCGCGGCGCTGACGGCGACGGTGGCGGAAGCGCCGATGTCCAAGCCCGCGGAGACGGTCGCCGAGGCCGAGCCGGAGCCGGCGGTGGAATTCAACGTCGAGGCGGACAGCACGCTTTCCGAAGGCGGGCCGTCGCTCGGCGACGACAACGACGTCTTCTGGCAGATCTACAAGGCGGGCGCGGACGGCAAGCCGGCGGGCGACACTATCGACACCCAGTACAAGGGGGCCTATTCCGGCAATTACCCGCCCGGCCGCTATGTCGCGGTCGTCACGCTGCAAAGCGCGATCCGGCGCGAGGCGCCCTTCGAGGTGAAGGACGGCGGGGTGGCGAAACCCTTCGTCAATTTCGACGCGGGCCGCGTGATCGTCACGCCGAAGCGCACGCCGCAGGACACGGAGGCCGACGACAACGCCGCGGTCGAAATCGCCTTCGCCGGCTATTCCACCACCTATTACGGCACGGCGAAGTTCTACGCCCCCGCCGGCGAGGTGACGCTGAACGGCACGATCGGCCCCGCCAAGGTGACGGAGACCGTCACCGCGAAGGCGGGCGAGACGGTCGAGCGCGACCTCGTCATCGGCTCGGGCGTCGTGCTCAACAAGGCGGTCTATGCGCAAGGCGGGCCGGCGGTCGATTCCGGCGAGGTGTTCTTCGAGGTCGTCGCCGCCGAAAAGGCCATCGACGGCACACGCAAGAGCGTCGCCTACAGCTACGGCACCGGCTCGAAGCTGGACATTCCGCCCGGCGACCACGTGCTGACGGCGAAGCTCGGCTCGGCGACGGGGGAAATCCCCTTCAGCCTCAAGGCCGGCGAGATGAAGGAACTGGTCGTCGACATCGATGCCGGCGTGCTGGCGATCACCGCGCCGGGTGCCTACAGCGTGGAGATCTTCAGCGCGCAGAAGGATATCCAGGGCAACCGCAAGTCCATCTCCACCCAGTTCGGGGCCGAGGTGCAGGACACGCTCCCGGCCGGCGACTACGTGCTGCTCGTCAAATACGAGGGCGACGCCGCGCCGAAGGAGAAGAGCGTGACGGTGAAGGCCGGGGAGCGCGCGGAGGTGACGGTGGAGTGAAGGCCCGGCAAAGGTACAGCGTTGCCGGATCTTCCTTCTCCCCGGCGGGAGAGGTGGCCCGAAGGGGCGGATGAGGGGGTAACTCGCGGTGAAGGCGGTGTTTTTCGCCTTCGGCGTCCCCCTCATCCGCCTGCCGGCACCTTCTCCCCGCCGGGGAGAAGGGGGGAAGCCGCGGCGTATCATGCCCTATGCGATTGCCCTGTTCCTGCGGGTTTAACCTGCCTCCGCTTTGCGGATAGATCGGAGCGATGGGATGCCGGCGGGCAGAGGGGGTTTTCCCGCAGACGCGCGCCGCGCATGGCTTCCCCGCCGAATCGGCGATTGTCGCATGACGCCCTTTGGTGTAGGCAGGCCGCGGTTTCAGGCCCTTCCGAAAGACAGGCATTCATGAACGGTTTCGATCTCATCATCTTCGACTGCGACGGCGTCCTGGTCGATTCGGAAATCATCGCGGCGGAAGTGGAATCGGCGCTGCTGACGGATGCGGGCTATCCGATCGGCGTCGAGGAGATGGGCGAGCGCTTCGCCGGCATGACCTGGCACAATATCCTGCTGACCATCGAGCGCGAGGCCGCCATCCCCCTCTCCGCTTCCCTGCTCGACAAGTCGGAGAAGCTGCTCGATGCGCGCCTCGCCCAGGAGGTGAAGGTCATAGACGGGGTGAAGGCGATGCTGTCGCGCATCCGCAAGCCCTATTGCATCTGTTCCAATTCGGCCTCGCACCGGCTCGACATGATGCTTTCGAGGGTCGGCCTCAAGGAGGTCTTCGGCCCCTATGTCTATTCGGCGAAGGATCTCGGCCCCGACCGCGTGAAGCCGAAGCCGGACATCTTCCTGCACGGCGCAAAACAGTTCGGCGCCGATCCGGCCCGCACGCTGGTCATCGAGGATTCGGTGCACGGCATTGCCGGCGCGCGCGCCGCCGGCATGCGCGTCGTCGGCTTCACCGGCGCCTCGCACAGCTATCCCTCCCATGCCGACCGCCTGACGGAAGCCGGCGCGGAGACCGTGATCTCGCGCATGACGGAGCTGCCGGAGGTCATCACGGCGCTGGCGGAATGGCAGGAGGCGATCTGAGGCAGTAGGCAGTAGGAGAATATCCATGCCCCTATGGCTACTGCCTGATTCCTACTTTCTCTTCCGCTTCGCCGGGCCTTCGTCGAAGCCGACATAGGCCTTGGTGAAGCCGCCGGAGCCGCCCGGGATCACGACATTGCCCTGGGTGAAGATGAACTGGCCCGCGCTGCCGTCCGCCGGAATCGTGACCGGGAACTGCACCAGCTCGGAATAATGCGTCGTCGTGCCGTCCATGACGGAGACGCGGATCGGCACGTTCACGGTGCCGCTGGCGCCGGCCGGGCCGACGACGATGCGGCCCTGCACCATGATCGTCATGACGAGCTGGCTCTCGTTGATCACGCATTGGCGCGTCGTGTCGGCGAGCGTCACCTGATAGGCGAGGTTCTGCGGATCGTCCTTGGCGCCCTTGGCGTAGCGCTGCAGCACGGCCGTGCCGTCGCGCAGGAAGACCTGCGGGCAGGAACCCTGGATCACTGCGACCTGCGTCTGCTGCTGGAGGGCCGCCTGCGCGCCCGAGGGATCGCTCGTCACGCCGAGATCGGCGGGCTTGTCGGTCTGGCTGCAGCCGGCGGCGGCGGCGAGGAGGGAGATGCCGAGAAAGCGGCGGATGGTCATTCCAAACACGATACGTTCTACCCCTGCGATCAGGCCTCGCCCCCGGCGTGCGAGCCTTTCGGAACTCGTTTCACGGGCCTTTTCACGACCCCAGGCGATGGTCTATAGCAGCGGCGCAGCGAAAAATCGATTGTCGATTGAAACCGCCCGCAGAATTTCGGAGGGGCCCGCCGCGCTTCAGGCGGACGGGCCGCGCGCAACGGCACTTGCAGATCGAAGGACGGCAGAACGTGGATTATGTTTCGACCCGGGGCGAGGCCCCTTCCCTCGGTTTCTCCGATGCGCTGCTGGCCGGCCTTGCCCGCGACGGCGGCCTCTACGTGCCGCGCGCATGGCCGACCTTCTCGAAGAAGGAGATCCGGGCGCTGCGCGGGAAATCCTATCAGGAGATCGCCTTCACGGTGCTGCTGCCCTTCGTCGAGGGCGACATTGCGGCGGAAGACTTCCGGGCGATGATCGACGAGGCCTATGCCACCTTCCGCCACCCGGCCGTCGCGCCGCTGGTGCAGACCGGGCCGAACGCCTTCGTCATGGAGCTGTTCCACGGCACGACGCTCGCCTTCAAGGACGTGGCGATGCAGCTCCTCGCCCGGCTGATGGACCACGCGCTGGCCGCCCGGGACGAGCGCGCCACCATCGTCGGCGCCACTTCGGGCGACACCGGCGGGGCGGCCATCGACGCCTTCGCCGGCCGCGAGCGCACCGATATCTTCATCCTCTTCCCCGAGGGCAAGGTCTCGCCGGTGCAGCAGCGCCAGATGACCACCTCGACCGAGAAGAACGTCCACGCGCTGGCCGTCAAGGGCAATTTCGACGACTGCCAGAACCTCGTCAAGGCGATGTTCAACGATGCGAAGTTCCGCGACGGCGTGAAGCTTTCCGGCGTCAACTCGATCAACTGGGCGCGCATCATGGCCCAGATCGTCTATTACTTCACGACGGCCGTGGCGCTCGGCGGGCCGGACCGGAAGATCTCCTTCACCGTGCCGACTGGCAATTTCGGCGACATCTTCGCCGGCTACGCCGCCAAGCGCATGGGCCTGCCGATCGACAGGCTGGTCATCGCGACCAACGAGAACGACATCCTCGCCCGCACGCTGAAGACCGGCCGCTACGAGATGCGGGAGGTCAAGGCCACCACCTCGCCCTCCATGGACATCCAGATCTCGTCCAATTTCGAGCGGCTGCTGTTCGAATCGCACGGCCGCGACGCCGGCGCGGTGCGCCGCGCCATGGCGAGCCTCAAGCAGTCCGGCGCCTTCGACATCGAGGAGGGCGCGCTGAAGGCGATCCGCAGGGAATTCCGCGCCGGACGCGCCTCGGAAAAGCAGGTCGCCCAGACCATCAGGCAGACGCTGGCCGACACCGGCTACCTGCTCGATCCGCATTCGGCCATCGGCGTCTTCGTCGCGGCGAAGAACGAGAAGCCGAACGCGCCGATGGTGACGCTCGCCACCGCCCATCCGGCGAAATTCCCCGCCGCAGTAAAATCCGCATGCGGTATTGACCCGGCGCTTCCGACGTGGCTTGCTGACCTCATGCAAAGGGAGGAGCGGTTCGACGTCCTCGAAGCCGAGCTCGATGCGGTGGAAACCTTCATCGGCAAGCACACGCGGGTTCGGGGCTAGAAGCGCAGAAAGTGCGTATGATGAAAGTTGAGTGCACCCGGCTCGCATCCGGGTTGACCGTGGTGACAGAGAACATGCCGCATCTCGAGAGCGTCGCTCTCGGCGTGTGGATCAAATCGGGGTCACGCAACGAAACCACGGACGAGCACGGCATCGCCCACCTCCTCGAGCACATGGCCTTCAAGGGCACCGAGCGCCGCTCGGCCCGCCAGATCGCCGAGGAGATCGAGAATGTCGGCGGCGAGGTCAACGCCGCCACCTCGACGGAAACCACCTCCTACTATGCCCGCGTGCTGAAGGACCACGTCCCGCTCGCGGTCGATATCCTCGCCGACATCCTGACGGAATCCGTCTTCGACGAGGAGGAGCTCCGCCGCGAGAAGCACGTCATCCTGCAGGAGATCGGCGCGGCGAACGACACGCCCGACGACGTGGTGTTCGACAAGTTCTCCGAGGTCGCCTATCGCGACCAGATCATCGGCCGCGCCATCCTCGGCACGCCGGAGACGGTGGTCTCCTTCACGCCCGGCGAGATCCGCTCCTATCTCGACCGCAACTACACGACGGACCGCATGTTCGTCGTGGCGGCCGGCGCGGTGAACCATGACGACTTCGTGCGCCAGGTCGAGGACCGCTTCTCGCGCCTGCCGACCGCGCCGAAGATCTCGCCGGTCTTCGAGCCGGCCCGCTATACCGGCGGCGATATCCGCGAGACGCGCGACCTGATGGACGCCCAGGTGCTGCTCGGCTTCGAGGGCAAGGCCTATCACGCGCGCGACTTCTACTGTTCGCAGATCCTCGCCAATATCCTCGGCGGCGGCATGTCCTCGCGCCTGTTCCAGGAGGTGCGCGAGCACCGGGGCCTGTGCTACTCGATCTACGCCTTCCACTGGGGCTTTTCCGATACCGGCATCTTCGGCATCCATGCCGCGACCGGCGGCGAGAACCTGCCCGAGCTGATGCCCGTCATCTTCGACGAGTTGAAGAAGGCCTCGCAGTCCATCGACCAGCAGGAGATCGAGCGCGCCCGCGCGCAGATCCGCGCCCAGCTCCTGATGGGCCAGGAAAGCCCGGCCGCCCGCGCCGGCCAGATCGCCCGGCAGATGATGCTCTACGGCCGCCCGATCCCCAACGAGGAGCTGATGGAGCGCCTTGCCGGCATTACCGTCGAGCGCCTGACGGACCTTGCCGGCCGCCTGTTCTTCGACACCGCGCCGACCATCTCGGCGATCGGCCCGCTGGACCATCTCGTGCCGGCCGTCGACATCACGCGCTCGCTGTCGCGCGGGACGATCGATCGCGCGGCGAGCTGAGCCCGCGCCGCGACGGCCGGGCCGCGGCCGCCGAGCGAAAAATATCCGCTGCGATGTCGGAACATGCGCCGCCCGCCCGTCCTTTGAGCCTGTCGGGAAAAGGAGTGACGCCATGACCGAGCTCGTCCTCACCACCTATGACTGGGTTCCCCCGCCGCCGCGCGGCCATGTGCGCGACCTTCGCATACGCTGGGCGCTGGAGGAGGCCGGTCTGCCCTACCGGGTCGAGAGCGTGCCCTTCAGGGATCGCGGCCCCGGGCATTTCGCCCATCAGCCGTTCGGCCAGGTGCCGTGGCTGACGGACGGCGACCTCTCGATCTTCGAGAGCGGGGCGATCCTGCTGCATCTCGGCGAGCGCAGCGACGCGCTGCTGCCCGCCGATCCGCGCCGGCGCAGCGAGGCGAAGACATGGTTGTTCGCCGCGCTCAACTCCGTCGAGATGGCGGCGCTGCCCTGGGCGATCCTGAACTTCTCCGGCGTCGAGAAGGACGCCCCCTCGCGCAAGCCGCTGGACGCCTTCCTCGATCTGCGGCTCCAGCGCATGGAGGAAGTGCTCGCCGGGCGGCAATGGCTGGGCGAGACCTTCTCCATCGCGGATATCGCCATGGCGGACGTGCTGCGCATCGTCGAGTGGTTCGACGGGCTGGGGCAGTCCCCTTCCTGCCGCGCCTACATGGCCCGCGCCATGGCCCGCCCGTGCTTCGCGAAGGCCCATGCCGACCAGATGGCGCATTTCGCCAGGGCGGATTGAGCCCGGCACCGGGCCTTTCCGCCGTCCCGTTCACCGCCATGCAAATTCAGCAGGTCTCTGCTGCAAGCATATGCATTTTCTCCGGGCAAAGGACCGCATACATAGTCGGCAACACAAAGGAGCCGATCATGAACATCATCGCAAAGATCAAGAAGTCCAACGCCGACCGCCGCGCCGTCCGCGAACTGAACGCCCTCGACGACCGTGCCCTGCAGGACCTCGGCATCTCCCGCTCGACCATCCAGTCCGCCGTCAAGGGCTTCCTGGTATTCGGCTGAGACGGCAGCGCCGTCACCCAAAAGGTGAGCCGCAGCGCGCCATCCCGTGACGCAACCCGCCGCAAGGCGGGTTTTGTCGTTTCAGGGGACGGCCTTTCTTGCCCGGCCCCCTTTGACGCCGCCGAACCTGCTGGCATAGTCTTGGGGGGAAATGCGCGCCGGAGGGCGGCGCGCGCGGAGGCGTGAATGGCACGGTCGGTTTTTCGGTTCCTGTCCAGGCAGTCCGACACGGTCGAGCTTGCCGGCGACCGGCATTTCCTGCGCCTGCCCCGCTTCCAGGATTATCGGCAATGGCGGGCGCTGCGCTCCGAAAGCCGGCGCTTCCTCGAGCCATGGGAGCCGACCTGGCGGAACGACGATCTGACCGAGAGCGCCTTCCGCGCCCGCGTCGTCAGGAACGAGCAGGAATTCTTCTCCGGCCAGGCCGTGCCGTTCCTCCTGTTCACGCGCGACGAGGGGACGCTGCTGGGCGGGCTGACCGTCGGCTATATCCGGCGCGGGGCGGCGCAATGCTGCATGATCGGCTACTGGATGGGCGAGCCGCATGCCGGAAAGGGGCACATGTTCGGCGCCCTGAACCTTGCCATTCCCTATATCTTTTCGAGCCTTCGGTTGCACCGTATCGAGGCAGCCTGTATTCCAGACAATACAAGAAGCATCCGTCTCCTTGAAAAGGCCGGCTTTCGACAGGAAGGCTACCTTCGGGAGTATCTGAAGATAAACGGGGAGTGGCGCGACCACGTGATGTTCTCGCTCCTGGCGGCCGACAGGCGGCCTTGAGCGGCGCGGGGGACGCGGCAGGACTGGGCAGTACCTAAGGACAATGCACTTTCAATGACGTCTTCCTTCGTGCCGCGAGCGCTTTCCGCCAGCCGGTCGCTCGCCCTCATCCTCCTGGCGGCGGTGCTGCTGGCCGGCCTCCTGGCCGGTCGGGCCTTCGCCGTCGAGCCGGTGAAGATCTCGCGTGACGACACGGCGCTGGACCTCACCGCGACGACGGAGATCTATACCGGGCGGGGCGAGGCCTTCCA
>JBDHSZ010000158.1:0-8645 GCA_039812945.1 Shinella sp. | reverse complement strand
CAGCCTGACGATCCGCGACCTGCCGGCGAGCGAGCCCTTCGAGATCACGATCACCACGATGATCAATCCCGAGGCCAACACGCAGCTCATGGGCCTCTACCGCACGAACGGCGTCTATTGCACGCAATGCGAGGCCGAGGGCTTCCGCCGCATCACCTATTTCCCCGACCGGCCCGACGTGCTCGCGGTCTATACGGTCAACATCATCGCCGACAAGGCGAGCTGCCCGCTGCTGCTCTCCAACGGCAATTTCCTCGGCGGGGCGGGCTATGGCGAGGGCAGGCACTTCGCCGCCTGGTTCGACCCGCATCCCAAGCCGTCCTATCTCTTCGCGCTGGTGGCCGGCGACCTCGGCGTCGTCGAGGACACGTTCACGACGATGTCCGGCCGCGAGGTGGCGCTGAAGATCTATGTCGAGCACGGCAAGGAGCCGCGCGCGGCCTATGCCATGGACGCGCTGAAGCGCTCGATGACATGGGACGAGGACGTGTTCGGCCGCGAATACGACCTCGACATCTTCATGATCGTCGCGGTCTCGGACTTCAACATGGGGGCGATGGAGAACAAGGGCCTCAACGTCTTCAACGACAAATACGTGCTGGCCGACCCGGAGACGGCGACCGACCAGGACTATGCCAATATCGAGGCGATCATCGCCCATGAATATTTCCACAACTGGACCGGCAACCGCGTCACCTGCCGCGACTGGTTCCAGCTCTGCCTCAAGGAAGGCCTGACGGTCTATCGCGACCACGAATTCTCCGCCGACCAGCGCTCGCGCGCCGTCAAGCGCATCGCCGAGGTGCGCCATCTGAAATCGGAGCAGTTCCCGGAGGATGCCGGACCGCTGGCCCATCCGGTGCGCCCGACGAAATACCGCGAGATCAACAACTTCTACACGACGACCGTCTACGAGAAGGGCTCCGAGGTGACGCGCATGATCGCCACCGTGGTCGGCCGCGACGGCTTCAAGAAGGGCATGGACCTCTATTTCGAGCGCCACGACGGCGATGCCGCGACGATCGAGGACTTTGTACAGTGCTTCGAGGAGGCGAACGGCGTCGACCTTTCCCAGTTCTCGCTCTGGTATCACCAGGCCGGCACGCCGCTCGTCAGCGTCTCCTCCGCCTATGACCAGGCGAAGGGCGAGTTCACGCTGTCGCTGGAACAGATGATCCCGCCGACGCCCGGCCAGGCGACGAAGGAGCCGATGCACATTCCGCTGCGCTTCGGCCTGCTGTCGGCCGACGGTTCCGAGGCGAAGCCGAGCGCCGTCAGCGGCGCCGAGGTGACCGGCGACGTGCTGCACCTCAAGGAGCGCCGCCAGACCGTCACCTTCTCGGGGATAGGCTCGCGCCCGGTCGTCTCGCTCAACCGCAGCTTCTCCGCGCCGATCAACCTGCATTTCGAGCAGGCCTCCGCCGACCTCGCCCATATCGCCCGCCATGACGGAGACCTCTTCGCCCGCTGGCAGGCGCTGAACGACCTCGCCCTGCCGAACCTCGTCGACGCGGCGCGCAAGGCGCGGGCGGGCGAGCCGGTGGAAACCAGCGCGGTGCTGGCCGACACGCTGATCGCCATCGCCGGCGACGAGACGCTGGAAGCGGCCTTCCGCGCGCAGGTTCTGGCCCTGCCCTCGGAATCCGACATCGCCCGCGAGCTCGGCAGCAACAACGACCCGGACGCCATCCGCGCCGGCCGCGAGACCGTGCTCGCCTTCGTGGCGAATCGCGATCCCGCGGTCTTCGTAAAGCTCTTCGACGGCCATCGCACCGAGGGCGCCTTCACGCCCGATGCGGCGAGCGCCGGCGGCCGGGCGCTGCGCAACGCCGCTCTCGCCTACCTCGCCGTCTCCGACGCGACGCCGGCCCGCGCGGCCGCCGCCTTCGCCTCGGCCGACAACATGACGGACCTCAGCGCGGCGCTGACGGTGCTCGCCCACCGCTTCCCCGATGCGCCGGAAACGGCGGCGGCGCTGGAGCGCTTCCGCGCCCGCTTCGCCGACAATGCGCTGGTCATCGACAAGTGGTTCTCCATCCAGTCGACCATTCCCGGCGAGGGCGCGCTGGCGCGCGTCAAGGCGCTGATGGAGAGCCCGCACTTCAACCGGTCGAACCCCAATCGCGTGCGCGCCCTCGTCGGCACCTTCGCCTTCTCCAACCCGACCGGCTTCAACCGGGCGGACGGCGAGGGCTACCGGTTCCTCGCCGGGCAGATCCTCGAGATCGACCCGAAGAACCCGCAGCTCGCCGCGCGCATCCTCACCTCCATGCGCTCCTGGCGGGCGCTGGAGGACGTGCGCTCCGACCACGCCCGCAACGCGCTGCGCGCCATCGCCGCGGGCGAGAAGCTCTCCTCCGACGTGTCGGATATCGTCGAGCGCATGCTGAAAGGGTGAGGCTGGCAATACCCCCCTCTGCCCTGCCTGGACGAGAAGCATAGCGACTGCCTAGACAAGGAAGGATACGGTGCGATCCTTCCCCCTTCTCCCCTCGGGAGAAGGTGCCGGCAGGCGGATGAGGGGGGAGCCAAAGGCGAGAAAACCAAGCCTTGCATTCCGTATACCCCCTCATCCGACCCTTCGGGCTACCTCTCCCCGAGGGGGAGAAGGGAGGATGCGGGAACGGTGTGCCCCATAGGGAAGATGCCGGACAGGCCATCTGCCCCAATTTTCCAACCATAAGAATTGGTTAAAGGATCGTTACCTTTTCCTCTGGACAAGCCGAATCACAATTGATTCATTACAGCAGATTCGGGCGAGCGGCGCGCCGAATCACGAGAGGGTTACAAGGTTTATGACTATGGCGGACGCGCAACGAGGACGCGCAGCCGGCGGGTGGACTCGTCTCAGATTCCCGGGAATGGCGGCCTGGGAAAATGAGCTGACGGGACAGGCGAAGATCTTCGCCGGACCTGCCGCACGGCATTTGACACGGGCGGAGCCCGTGCTGAAACGGTCGATACCGATCCTGATCATCGCCTTCCTGCTCGTGGTGGCCATCTCGCGCATGGTCGGCATCGTCGTCGAGCACGACCGGATGGAGACGAGCGTCCGGGACACGACCGCGCTCACGGCGATGGCCGTCGGCGCGGTGTTCTCCGGCCCGATGGCCGAGAGCCTCGCGCAATCCGACCGCATGGCGGTCGAGGCGGCGCTGTCGGTGCACATGCCGCAGGACCGCATGCAGCCGGGCGGCATCGTGCTGTTCGTCGAGGAGAGCGGCCGCGTCTTCGGCTCCTCGCTGGCGGCGGCGCGCTTCGTCGGCCAGTCGCTCGCGCGCTTCTCGCCCGAGCTTGCCGCCACCCAGTATTTCGGCGAGACGGCCGGCGTCTTCCGCACGCATATAGGCGGGCGGGACTACTATGCCTCGCTCGTGCAGATGCCGCGCAAGGGCGGCTTCGTCATCGTCGCCAATCCGCTCGGCCAGCTCGCCGTGTTCTGGCGCGACGAGGTGGCGCTGAACGTGACGCTGTTCGCCGGCATCTCGGCGATCCTGCTGGTCATCCTCTATGCCTATTACATCCAGGCGAAGCGGGCGCGCGACGCCGACGCGATCTTCGCGGAATCGAACCTGCGCGTCGAGACGGCGCTCGCCCGCGGGCGCTGCGGCCTGTGGGACTTCGACCTGTCGAGCCGGCGGCTGTTCTGGTCGCGCTCCATGTACGAGATGCTCGGCATGCCGCCGCGCGACAGCGTGCTGTCGTTCGGTGACGCCGCGCGGCTGATGCATCCCGACGACGACGGCATCTACCAGGTCGCCCGCGCCGTCGCGCGCAGCGAGGCGCGGCAGGTGGACCAGGTGTTCCGCATGCGCCATGCCGAGGGGCACTATGTCTGGATGCGCGCCCGCGCCCAGCTCATCCGCATGGCCTCCGGCCGCCTGCACATGATCGGCATCGCCATGGACGTGACGGAGCAGCACCGGCTCGCCCAGCGCTACCAGGAAGCCGACCAGCGCCTCGCCGACGCCATCGAATGCACCTCCGAGGCCTTCGTCCTCTGGGACAAGCATGACCGCCTCGTCATGTGCAACGCGCATTACCAGCAGGCCTACGGCCTGCCCGACGAGATGCTGGTGCCCGGCACCGAGCGCGCGGCGGTGCATGCCGCCGCGGCCCGCCCGGTCATCGAGCGGCGCATCGCCGACGCGGACGGCACCGGCGTTTCACAGACGAGCGAAGTGCAGCTTGCCGACGAGCGCTGGCTGCAGATCAACGAGCGGCGCACCCGCGACGGCGGCCTCGTCTCGGTCGGCACCGACATCACCATGATGAAGCGGCATCAGGTCCGCCTGCGCGAATCCGAGCGCCGCCTGATGGCGACCATCGGCGACCTCTCGGCCTCCCGCGCCAAGCTGGAGCGGCAGAAATCCGAGCTTTCGCTGGCCAATGCCAACTATCAGGCCGAGAAGGACCGCGCCGAGGCGGCCAACCGCGCCAAGTCGGAATTCCTCGCCAACATGTCACACGAGCTGCGCACGCCGCTCAACGCCATCCTCGGCTTTTCCGAGATCCTGCAGAACCAGATGTTCGGCCCGCTCGGCTCCGACAAGTACCGCGAATATTCCCGCGATATCCACGAGAGCGGCAAGCATCTGCTCAACGTCATCTCCGATATCCTCGACATGTCGAAGATCGAGGCCGGGCATATGCGCGTCAGTTGCGAGACGGTCGATCTCTCCCCGCTGATCGAGGAGACCATGCGCCTGACCATGCTGCAGGCGGAAAAGAAGAACATCGCCGTGCGGCAGACCTGCCCCGACCGCCTGCTGACCGTCGCGGACCGCCGCGCCATGAAGCAGATCCTGCTGAACCTCCTGTCGAACGCCATGAAGTTCACCAATGAGGGCGGCAAGGTGGAGGTGCGGGCGCGCCGGGTGGGCGGCGCGGTGACGCTGACCATCGCCGACAGCGGCATCGGCATCCCGCGATCGGCCCTGCAGAAGATCGGCCAGCCCTTCGAGCAGGTGCAGAGCCAATATGCCAAGAGCAAGGGCGGCTCGGGCCTCGGCCTTGCCATCTCCCGCTCGCTCGCCCATCTGCACGGCGGGGCCATGCGCATCCATTCCGTCGAGGGCAAGGGCACGATCATCTCCGTGCGCATCCCCGACCGGGAGCGGCTGGCGGCGCTGCATCTGGCGGCGGCGTGACGCCTTCTACCCGGGCCGTCAGCCCTTGTCGTCGTCGTCCGCGAGCCCCTTTCTCAGCGTGGTCATCACGCGATGGGCGGCCCTTATGTCCTCCAGCGCCAGCCCTTCGGCCAGCGCATTCACCCGCGGCTCATAGGCGCTGATGGCGGCCTCGTAGGCCTGCCGGCCCTTGTCGGTCAGCACGACGAGATGGGCCCGGCGGTGATGCGGATTGGGCTCGAAGGCGACCAGCCCCTCGGCATGAAGATCGTTGACGATGCGCTGGACGTTCTGGCGGTTGGCGCCGAGGTCGCGGGCGAGCCACGCGACGGGCTGCGCCCGTTCGGCGAACACGATGGCGCCGAGGATCTGCCAGCGCGCGCTGGTCAGCCCGAAGGGGGCGACGAGCCTGTCGCCCCAGGCCAGCGTCAGGTTGTTCACCCGGAACATCACGAGGATCAGTTCCGTCAGGGCCTCGCCCGAGGGCGTCGTCGCGGCTTCACGCATTTTGTCGCAGTCCATCCATATTGACATCATGATGTCATTTTAGCTATGTATCGCTCATGACAGGATGACATCATGCAGCCAGAATGGAAGGAACGCCATATGCCGGAGGCAAAATCCACGGCCGGGCATCGTCCCGCCGCAAGGCCCGCGCCCCACCTCGTCAGGATCGTCCATCCCGTCGCCGGGCTCGTCGCGATGCTCACCATCGCGGCTTTCTGGCTGGCGACGGCGCTGGCGGAACTGTTCGCCTCGCAGGCGGCCGTCACGGCGGTCAAGACCGCCATTCCCTGGGGCTTTTTCGTTCTCGTACCAGTGCTGATGGCGGCGGGCGGATCGGGGTTCGCCCTGTCGCGCGGCCGACGGGCCGGGCTGGCCGGCGCGAAGGCCCGGCGCATGCCGCTGATCGCGGCGAACGGCGTGCTGGTGCTGATCCCCGCCGCGCTGTTCCTCGCCGCCAGGGCCAGAGCCGGGCAGTTCGACGGGGTCTTCTACGCCGTTCAGGCGCTGGAGCTTCTGGCCGGGGCGGCGAACCTGACGCTTCTTGCGCTCAACATGCGCGACGGCCTGTGGATGAAGGGCCGGCTCAGGCCTTGACCGTCGCCTGAAAGATCTTCCGCACCGCCTTGGAGATGCGGCGGATTTCCGCCTCCAGCGTGCGCAGGTCCGGGCAGTCCCCCGCCCGGCAGACGAGATCGACGAGGCCGGCGGGGGCCTCCTTCGGGTCGAAGCCGCCGTCGACGCAGAGGCGGACGATCTGCGATATCTCCGTATAGAGCGACAGCGCCTTCTGCACCGTGTCGAGATCGTTCGGCTCCATCATCGCCCCGCCGAGCACCGTAAGCGCATCGCCGGTCGGCATGGCCTTTTCCGGCCTCGCCGCGCCGCGCGCCGGGGCGACCAGCGCGAGGAACTGGGCGATGAACTCGATGTCGATTAGCCCGCCGGCGATCAGCTTGAGGTCCCAGATATCCCTCGGCGGCTTTTCCTGGTCGATGAGGGCGCGCATCTCGACCACGTCGCCGGCGATCTTCGCCGCGTCGCGCTTGCGGGCGAGCACGGCGCGGAAGATGTCGTCCGCTTCCTTCACCAGGCTGGCGTCGCCGCACAGCACGCGGGCGCGGGTCAGCGCCATGTGCTCCCAGGTCCAGGCTTCTTCCGCCTGGTACTTGGCGAAGGAGGTGATGCGCGTCGCCACCGGCCCCTTGTTGCCGGAGGGGCGAAGGCGCATGTCCACCTCGTAGAGCACGCCTTCCGCCGTCGGCGCGGAGAGCGCCGCGATGAGGCGCTGGGTGATGCGGGTGAAATACTTGATGTTGTCGAGGGGCTTCGCCCCGTCCGATTCGAAGGCGTCGCCGTCGTGGTCGTAGAGCAGGATGAGATCGATGTCCGAGCCGGCGGTCAGCTCGAAGCTGCCGAGCTTGCCCATGCCGACCAGCGCCACGCGCCCGCCGGGGAATTTGCCGTGCGCCGCCTCGATCTCGTCGAGCACCGCCTTCAGCGCCGCCGCGACGATGAGGTCGGCGACATGGGTGAAGGCGCGCGCGGCCTGCCTGCCGGTGATCGCGCCGGTGAGCAGGCGGATGCCGATGAGGAAGCGCTGCTCGGCGGCGATGATGCGCAGGCGGTCGAGGATTTCCTCGTAGTGCCGCGCGCCGGAGACGAAGCCCTCGATGCGCTCGGAAAGATAGGCGCGGGTCGGCAGCTCGGCGAGGAGGGTGGGATCGAGCATGCCGTCGAAGACATGGGGTTTTGCGGCGATCACCTCGGCAAGGCGCGGGGCCGACGACATGATGTTGACGATGAGCGAGAGCAGCCCCGGATTGTTGCCGAGCAGCGAGAAGAGCTGGATGCCCGCCGGCAGGCCGGAGATGAAGCTGTCGAAGCGCAAGAGCGCCTCGTCCGCCCGCTTGCTCTCACCGAAGACGCGCAGCAGCTCCGGCGTCAGCTCCGTCAGCCGCTCGCGCGCCTCGACGGATTGCGTGGCGCGGTAGCGGCCGTAATGCCAGGTGCGGATGGTGCGGGAAATGTCGGCGGGGCGCTCGAAGCCGAGGCGCTTCAGCGTCTCCAGCGTGTCCGGATCGTCCTTCTGGCCGGTGAAGACGAGGTTGCCGGTCTCAGACGAAAGCTTCGCCTCCTGCTCGAACAGCGCCGCATAGCGCCGCTCGACGGTCTTCAGCCTCTCCACCAGCCTTGCGGAAAAGCCGGCCGTGTCGGCAAAGCCGAGCATGAAGGCGATGCGCTTCAGCTCCGCCTCGGTGTCGGGCAGCAGGTGCGTCTGCTCGTCGCGCACCATCTGCACGCGATGCTCGACGTCGCGCAGGAACCAGTAGGCCTCGGTCAGTTCCTCCGCCGTCGCCTCGTCGATCCAGTTGGCTTTCGCCAGCTCCGCCAGCATCGGCTCGGTGGCGCGCAGGCGCAGCGCCGGCACGCGCCCGCCGGCGATAAGCTGCTGGGTCTGCACGAAGAACTCGATCTCGCGGATGCCGCCGCGGCCGAGCTTGACGTTGTGGCCCTTCACCGCGATCTCGCCGTGCCCCTTGTGCACGTGGATCTGCCGCTTGATCGAATGGATGTCGGCGATCGCCGCATAGTCGAGATATTTGCGGAAGACGAAGGGCACGAGCCCCTTGAGGAAGGCCTCGCCGGCCTTGAGGTCGCCGGCGACGGGCCTGGCCTTGATGAAGGCGGCGCGCTCCCAGTTCTGCCCCCGGCTCTCGTAGTAGAGCATGGCCGAATCGAAGGAGATGGCGAGCGGCGTCGCGCCGGGATCGGGCCGCAGGCGCAGGTCCGTTCGGAAGACGTAGCCGTCCGCCGTGCGCTCCTGCATGATGCGGATCAGCCGGCGCACGAGGCGCGAGAAGGTCTCCACCGTCTCGGTGGGATCGACGGCGACATCGGCCATCGGATCGAAGAAGACGACGAGGTCGATATCGGAGGAATAGTTGAGCTCCGCCGCGCCGAGCTTGCCCATGCCGAGCACGATGAGGCCGGATTTCTCGCTCGGCCGGG
>JBDHSZ010000157.1:0-8721 GCA_039812945.1 Shinella sp. | reverse complement strand
GGCGCGATATTGGCGAAGTGCTTGACGAAGCGCGGCTTGAAATCCGTGAAGATGCCGAGCACGTCGTCCACCACCAGCACCTGCCCGTCGCAGGCCGGCGAGGCGCCGATGCCGATGGTCGGGGCCTTGACCTTGCCGGTGATCTCGCGGGCGAGCGGCTCGACCGTGCCCTCGATGACGATGGCGAAGGCCCCGGCGTCGTCGATGGCGGCGGCGTCCTTGCGGATCTTCTCGACTTCCTTGTCGTTGCGGCCGAGCGAGCGGTAGCCGCCCGTCGTGTTGATGAGCTGCGGCATCAGGCCGACATGGCCGAGCACCGGAATGCCGCGCTGGGTGAGGAAATGCACCGTCTCGGCCATTTCCGCCCCGCCCTCCAGCTTGATGGCGGAACAGCCGGTCTCCTTCAGCACGCGGGCGGCCGTGGCGAAGGCCTGCTCCTTGGATTGCTGGTAGGAGCCGAACGGCAGGTCGATGACGACGCAGGCATTGGACGAGCCGCGCATGACGGCCTGGCCATGGGCGATCATCATCTCGATGGTGACGCCGACGGTCGAATCGAGGCCGTAGAGCACCATGCCGAGGCTGTCGCCGACCAGCATGAAATCGACATGCGGGTCCATCAGCTTGGCGACCGGCGTCGTATAGGCGGTCAGGCTGACGATGGGCCGCTCGCCCTTCAGGGCCCGGATATCGGCAGGGGCCAGACGGCGCTTGGTGGTGTGTACGCTCATGTCGCGCTACCTTTTTGCTTTTTCGGGCCGATGACCCGGTTATCGAGGAGTTTCGTGGCCCCGAAGCGCACGAAAAGCAGCAGAAGGGCCGGCCTGTCGCCGACCGTGTCGATCTCGCCGAGCGTTTCCGGATCGCGCACCGCGACCACTTCCGGCTGCGCCAGCGGCTCGGCGCGCAGGAAGGCCGTGACGCCCTCCTCCAGCGCCCTTGCATTCGTCTCGCCCGCCGAAACCAGCCGCTCCGCCTCCTCCAGCGCCCGCGGCACGACGGCCGCGGCGGCACGCTCCTGCGGGGATAGGTAGACATTGCGCGAGGAGCAGGCGAGCCCGTCCGCCTCGCGCACCGTCGGCACGCCGATCACCTCGACGGGCTGGGCGAGGTCGGCGACCATGCGGCGGATGATGGCGAGCTGCTGGAAATCCTTCTCGCCGAAATAGGCGCGGTCGGGCCCCGCGATGTTGAAGAGCTTGGTAACGACCGTCGCGACCCCGGCGAAATGGCCGGGACGCACGGAGCCCTCCAGCTCGGAGCCGAGCGTCGGCACGTCCACCACCGTCTCCATCGGCTGCGGATACATGTCCGAAACGCCGGGCGCGAAGAGATAGTGCACGCCCGCCGTCTCCAGCATCGCCTGGTCGCGGGCAAGGTCGCGCGGATAGCGCGCGAGGTCCTCGTTCGCGCCGAATTGCAGGGGATTGACGAAGATGGTGGCGACGACGATGTCGTTGTCGGCGAGCGCCCGGCGGGCAAGCTCCATATGGCCGACATGGAGATAGCCCATGGTGGGCACGAGGCCGATGGTGCGGCCGTCGAGCCGGTGCGGCGCGAGAGCGGCGCGCAAATCCGCGATGGTGGTGAAGGTCTGCATCGGCGGTTCCTCCTTGCTCTCGCCCTCTCCCGTGGGCGATCCCCCGCATGCCTTCTCGGGAGCATTTCGGGGAGTGCCGTTTTCTATCTTGTGCAGCGCAAAAAGACAATCTGCAAACGCTTTTGCCGCCGATGGCTCGACCCGCCGGGCAGCTTTGCGTTTTGCGCACTGTACATTTCCGCGAATGCCCAGTAGAGAGCGCGCATGCACGCCCGTTCCGCACGGGCTTGAGAGTGCGGTGCAAGATCGCCGCTGAACCCGAATTCCGAAAGACCCCTCATGACGAGTTTCGAAGGCCTCGCTCCGGCGATGGCAAAGGCGTTGGAAAAACGCGGCTATACCACCCTGACGCCGGTGCAGGTCGCCGTCTCCGATCCGAAGATCGGCGATGCCGACGCGCTGGTCTCCGCCCAGACCGGCTCCGGCAAGACCGTCGCCTTCGGCCTGGCGCTCGCCCCGACGATGCTGGACGGCGAGGAGCGCTTCGGCCGCGCCGCAAGCCCGCTCGCCCTCGTCATCGCCCCGACGCGCGAGCTGGCCATGCAGGTCAAGCGCGAGCTGGAATGGCTCTACGAGATGACCGGTGCGGTCATCGCCTCCTGCGTCGGCGGCATGGATGTGCGCACCGAGCGGCGCGCGCTGGAACGCGGCGCGCATATCGTCGTCGGCACGCCGGGCCGCCTGCGCGACCACATCACCCGGGGCAATCTCGATCTCTCCGACATCCGCGCCGTCGTGCTGGACGAGGCCGACGAGATGCTCGACCTCGGCTTCCGCGAGGACCTCGAATTCATCCTCGAAGCCGCGCCGGAGGACCGCCGCACGCTGATGTTCTCCGCCACCGTGTCGAAGGAGATCGCCACGCTCGCGAAGAACTACCAGCGCGAGGCCATGCGCATCTCGACCGCCGCCGAACGCGAGCAGCATGTCGACATCGAATACCGCGCGCTGCTGGCGGCCCCGGCCGACCGCGAGAACGCCATCATCAACACGCTGCGCTTCTACGACGCGCAGAACGCCATCGTCTTCTGCTCGACGCGCGCGGCGGTGAACCACCTGACGGCCCGCTTCAACAATCGCGGCTTCTCCGTCGTGGCGCTGTCGGGCGAGCTCAGCCAGAACGAGCGCACCCACGCGCTGCAGGCGATGCGCGACGGCCGCGCCCGCGTCTGCATCGCCACCGACGTCGCCGCCCGCGGCATCGACCTGCCGAATCTCGAGCTGGTCGTCCATGCCGACCTGCCGACCAACCCGGAAACCCTGCTGCACCGCTCGGGCCGCACCGGCCGCGCCGGCCGCAAGGGCGTCAGCGCCCTGATCGTGCCGCTGAACGCCCGCCGCAAGGCCGAGCGCCTGCTGCAGATGGGGAACCTCAAGGCCGACTGGGCGAGGCCGCCGTCCGCCGAGGAGATCCTGCGCCGCGACGAGGAGCGCCTGCTCGCCGATCCGCTGCTTGCCGACAGCATCACCGAGGACGAGGAAGCGACCGTCGCGGCGCTCACCGAAAAGTTCGACGCCCGCCAGCTCGCCGCCGCCGTCACCCGCTTCTTCAAGGCCGGCCGCTCCGCGCCGGAGGACCTGATGGAAGTGTCGCTGGAGCAGCGCAAGCCGCGCGAGCGCGGCAACGACGCCATTCCCGCCGAGACCAAGCGCTCGCGCGACAGCTTCGCCTCCAGCCTGTGGATCTCGCTCTCGGTCGGCCGCAAGCAGCGCGCCGAGCCGCGCTGGCTTATCCCCATGCTCTGCCGCAACGGCAACATCACCAAGAACGAGATCGGCGCGATCAAGATGCAGCCGGAGGAGACCTTCGTGGAGCTCTCCGCCGACGCCTCCGACGGCTTCCTCGGCGCGCTCGGGCCGAACAGCATGCTGGAGCGCGGCATCCGCGTGACCGTGCTGGAAGGCATGCCCGACCTCACTCCGCAGTTCTACGAGCGCACGCCCGGCGAGAAGACGCAGCGCTACGACCGGCCGGAGCGCCGCGCCGACTGGAAGCCGAAGGGCGAGTTCCAGAAGAAGGGCGACTACGACAAGAAGCCGCGTTTCGAAAAGAAGCGCGATTTCGACAAGCCGGAAGGCGTAAGCGCCAAACCGCACTGGAAGGATCGCGACGACAAGGGCGGCGACGTCGACAAGAAGCCCCGCTTCGAGAAGAAGCGCGATTTCGACAAGCCGGAAGGCGTAAGCGCCAAGCCGCACTGGAAGGACCGCGAGGACGGCGGCAAGAAGCCGGCAAAACCCTTCGCCGGCGCCAAGCCCTTCAAGGCCAAGCGCGACGACAAGTTCGCCAGGCCCGAGGGCGCGGCCCGCAAGCCCAAGCCGAAGAAGCCGGAACGCTCCTAAGCCGCTGGCGGCGCGGAACTTTCCGGTCCGCGCCGCGTTTTCCCCGCGCATCGGCGAGGGGGGTTGCGAATGGCTGCGCAAGGCGACGGGACGGCAGAGGTCAGCCGCTTCGTGACGGGGCTCGGCCGCGGCGTCGCCGGGGCGCTCTTCCTCGGCCTGCCGATGCTGATGACCATGGAAATGTGGTATCTCGGCTTCTACATCGCGCGCGAGCGCCTGCTGCTGCTCCTTCTCCTCGACATCCCCCTGCTCGTCCTCCTCGCCCATCGCATCGGCTTCGAGGAGACCGCCACCTGGCGCGAGGCGATCCGCGACGCGACCATCGCCTATGGCATCGGCATCCTGACGAGCGTGGTGATCCTCGCCGCGCTGGGCCTGCTCAGGGGCGCCATGCCGGCGAGCGAGATCACCGGCAAGGTCGCCCTGCAATCCGTGCCCGCCAGCATCGGCGCCATGCTCGGCCGCAGCCAGCTCGGCCACGGCGACGGCGAGGAGGAGAAGGAGGCCACCTATCCCGGCGAACTGCTGATGATGGCGGCGGGCGCCCTCTTCCTCTCCCTCAACATCGCGCCGACCGACGAGATGATGGTGCTCGCCTACCGCATGACTGTCTGGCACGCCCTCGTCATCGCCGTGCTGTCGATCACGCTCATGCACGGTTTCGTCTATGCGGTCTCCTTCACCGGCGGCCACGAGCTTTCGCCCGAGACACCCTGGTGGCACGCCTTCGTCCGCTTCACCCTGCCCGGCTATGTCGTCGCGCTGTCGATCAGCATCTTTACCCTGTGGATCTTCGAGCGCCTCGGCGACAGCTCCGCCGTCGAGATCATGCTGTCCGTCATCGTGCTCGGTTTCCCCGCCTCGCTCGGCGCCGCCGCCGCGCGGCTGATCCTGTGAGGCCGCCATGACCCGTTCCCGCAAAGGCCGCCACGAGGAGCGCCATGAGGCGCACTGGGTCGAATGGCTGACCGGCCTTGTCTCCGCCGCCCTGATCGCCGCCATGCTCGGCTGGATCGCCTGGGAGGCCTTCACCCGGACGGCGACGCCGCCGGACCTTTCCGTCACGGTGGTGGCGACGGAAAGGACGGCCGGCGGCTACCGCGTCGCCTTCGATATCTACAACACCGCCACGACCACCGCCGCCGCCGTCACCGTCGCCGGACGGCTGATGGAGGGCGAGCGGGTGATCGAGGAGAACCAGGTGATCTTCGACTATGTCGCCGCCGAATCGAAATCGACCGGCGCGATCCTCTTTCGCAACGATCCCGCCGGACGGCGCCTCGATGTCCACCCGGCCGGCTACACGGATCCGTGACCGCGGCGGACAGGGAACCAATTTTCCGTCCGAGGATTGAGCGATTGGCAACCGACCGTGTCCGAAGGCGCAAAGGGCATGGCTGAACCGCAAGGCTCGAACATGGACTGGTCCCTTCTCATCCTCCTGACGACGCAGATCCTGCTACCGGCGTTCTTCCTGCTCTGGCTCTGGCTGCCGCGCCCGGCCGACCGGCTCGGCTGGACCATGCGCGCCGCCTACGGAGCCTCCTATTTCGCCTTCGTCACCGTCATCGGCCGCTGGGACTTCCTCAGCGCCTCGCTCGCCTATGCCCTGCCCGCCCTCTTCGTCGTCATGGCCGCGCTCTCCTATCTGCCGGTGCGCGCACTTGCCTGGAACGCCTCCCGGCAGGCGATCCGCACGCATGGCTTCACCGCGGCGATGGCCGTCTTCTTCCTCGCGCTGACGGCGCGCTCGCTTTCCGGCTACGGCTATCAGGACACGGCGGTGGAGCTCGCCTTTCCCCTCACCGGCGGCACCTATTATGTCGGCCAGGGCGGCAGCAACACCTCAATCAACTATCACCACAACGACCGGAGCCAGCGCTACGCCCTCGACCTCGTCGCGCTCAACGGCTACGGCGCGCGCGCCCGCGGGCTGATGCCGAAGGACCTCGCCGACTACGAGATCTACGACCGGGAGGTGAAAAGCCCCTGCACCGGCGTCGCCGTCTCCGCCCATGACGGCATCGAGGACAACCGCATCTTGGAGACCAACACCGCGGAGCCGGCGGGCAACCACATCATCCTCGCCTGCGGCACCGCGCGCATCCTGCTCGCCCATCTCCGGAAGGGCTCGCTCGCCGTCTCGGGCGGCGAGATCGTCACCGAGGGCGAGACGCTGGGCCGCGTCGGCAATTCCGGCAACTCGTCCGAGCCGCACCTGCATATCCACGCCTATCTCGGCGGCACGCTCGACTACGACGAGGGCGAGGCCGTGCCGATGACCTTCGGCGGCCGCTTCCTGGTGCGCGGCTCGACCGTCACGATCCCCTGACGAGATCGAACCAGCCGTCCTCGTCGATCACCTCGACGCCGAATTCCCGCGCCTTGTCGAGCTTGGAGCCCGCGCCGGGGCCGGCGACCACGAGGTCGGTCTTCTTCGAGACGGAGCCCGCCACCTTGGCGCCCAGCCGCTCAGCCATCGCCTTGGCCTCGTCGCGCGTCATCTTCTCCAGCGAGCCGGTGAAGACCACCGTCTTGCCGGCGACCGGGCTGGACGAGGCGACGACCGCCTCGGCGGCCTGCGGCGTCACCTCCTCGAGCAGCCGGCCGATGACGTCGAGATTGCGCGGTTCCTTGTAGAACTCGACCATGGCGCGGGCGACGACCTCGCCGATGCCGTCGATATTGTTGAGCTCGGTCCAGGCCTCGCCGGACAGCGAGACGGACGCCTTCATCGCCTCCTCGAAGGCCGCATAGGTGCCGTAGGCGCGGGCGAGCAGCTTGGCGTTGGTCTCGCCGACATGGCGGATGCCGAGCGCGTAGATGAAGCGGTTGAGCGCGATGGCGCGGCGCGCGTCGATGGCGTCGTAGAGCTTGCGCACGCTCACCTTGCCGAAGCCGTCGATATTCTCCAGCCTGGTCAGCGACCCCGCCTGCCGCTTCTCCAGCGTGAAGATGTCCGGCGCGGTGCGGATCGCCAGCGAGGGATCCTCCGCCGCGAAGAAGAAATCGATCTGCTTGGAGCCCAGCCCCTCGATATCGAAGGCGTTGCGCGAGACGAAATGTTTCAGATGCTCCACCGCCTGCGCGCGGCAGACGAAGCCGCCGGTGCAGCGCGTGACCGAATCGAGCCGCCCCGTCTTCTCGTTGCGCTCGCGCACCGCATGGCTGCCGCAGACCGGGCAGGTCTTCGGGAATTCGTAGCGCACCGCATCCGCCGGCCGCTTCTCCATCACCACGTCGAGCACCTGCGGGATCACGTCGCCGGCGCGCTGCACGATCACCGTGTCGCCGATGCGGATATCGTGATCCTCCGCACGGATGCGCTCGCCGCTATTGCCGATGCCCTCGATATAATCGGCATTGTGCAGCGTCGCATTGGTGACGACCACGCCGCCGACGGTAACGGGCGTCAGGCGCGCGACGGGCGTCAGCGCCCCCGTGCGGCCGACCTGGATGTCGATCTTCTCGACCGTGGTGAAGGCTTGCTCGGCCGGGAACTTGTGCGCCGTCGCCCAGCGCGGCGAGCGCGAACGGAAGCCGAGCCGCTCCTGCAGCGCAAGCTCGTCCACCTTGTAGACGACGCCGTCGATATCGTAGTCGAGGTCCGGGCGGGCAAGGCCGATCTTACGGTAATGCGCGATGATGTCCTCGACGCTGGTCAGCCGAACGGTCATCGGATTGACCGGAAACCCCCAGGATTTCAGCACGTCGATCATGCCGGACTGCGTGTCGGCCGGCATCTCCGACATCTCGCCCCAGGCATAGGCGAAGAAGCGCAGCTTGCGGCTCGCCGTCACGCCGGCGTCGAGCTGGCGCAGCGAGCCGGCCGCCGTGTTGCGCGGATTGACATAGGTCTGCCTGCCTTCCGCCGCCATCTTCTCGTTGAGGGCGAGGAAGTCGCTCTTGGCCATGTAGACCTCGCCGCGCACCTCGACGACGGCCGGCGCGCCGGCCGGCAGGCGGTTCGGGATCTCGGCGATGGTCAGGACGTTGGCCGTGACGTTCTCGCCGGTCGTGCCGTCGCCGCGCGTCGCGGCGCTGACGAGCCGGCCGTTCTCGTAGCGGATCGACATGGAGAGGCCGTCGATCTTCGGCTCGGCGGTGAAGGCGATCGAATCGTCCGGGAGCCGGCCGAGGAAACGGTAGACCGAGGCGACGAAGTCGCGCACGTCCTCGTCGGAAAACGTGTTGTCGAGCGACAGCATCGGCCGCGAATGGGTGATCGGCGCGAAGGTCGGCAGCGGCGCGGCGCCGACGCGGCGCGACGGGCTGTCGTCGCGCACGAGCGCCGGGAACCGCGCCTCGATTTCCTCGTTGCGGCGCTTCAGCGCGTCGTAGTCGGCGTCGGAAATCTCCGGCGCGTCCTGCCCGTGATAGAGCTCGTCATGCCGCGCGATCTCCGCCGCCAGGAAGGCAAGCTCGGCCGCGGCCTCTTCCTCGGTCAGGGTTTCGACGGGGGTTTTCGCGTTCGCCATGGCATGCTCCGGATTGCGGAGTCGTTTTTAGAGGAAAGTTGGCGAAAGGAAAGATGGGTGGGCAGCTTGGGCCCGCCCCTCATCCCGCTGCCGCGACCTTCTCCCCGTAAACGGGGAGAAGGGATTTGCGGCACGGCTTCGCTGTCCCTCTAGCCTCGCAATTTGTGAGAAGCGGATCGGCATTCCCCTTCTCCCCGTTTACGGGGAGAAGGTCGCGGCAGCGGGATGAGGGGCAATCGCCTCAGACGCCGCCCGAAAGCAGCCGTGCCGCCGCCGCCCTCGCCTCGTCGGTTACCGACG
>JBDHSZ010000156.1:0-8747 GCA_039812945.1 Shinella sp. | reverse complement strand
ACATGGCTGTTGAAGTCGCAATAGGGGCATTTGGCGGCACAGAACGGCCAGTGCACATAGATGCCGAAGCCGGGATCGGCAAGGTCCGTTCCCATGCTCGGCCGGATATCGAAGGGCACCGCCGTCATCGATCCTCACGCCTTCAGGCAGGTTTCGACGAAGAGCTTGAAGGCGCGCGCGCGATGCGACAGCGCTTCCGCGTCGCCCGGCTTCCAGCCGTGCTTTTCCTCCGCGCTCATCTCGCCGAAGGTCGTCTCATGGCCGACCGGCTGGAAGACGGGGTCGTAGCCGAAACCCTTGTCGCCGCGCGGCGGCCAGACGACATGGCCCTCCACCTCGCCGCGGAAGAGCTCGGTATGGCCGTTCGGCCAGGCGAGGCAGAGCACGGACACGAAGCGCGCCGTGCGGTCCTTGGCCTTGGTCGCGCCCTTCTCGGCAAGCGCCGTCTCGACCTTCTCCATGGCCATGGCGAAGTCGCGTGTGCCGTCTTCCTTCTCCGCCCAATTGGCGGTGTAGACGCCCGGCGCGCCGCCGAGCGCGTCGATCACCAGCCCGGAATCGTCCGAAAGCGCCGGCAGGCCCGAAGCCTTCGCGGAGGCGAGCGCCTTGATCGCCGCATTCTCCTCGAAGGTCGTGCCGGTCTCGTCCGGCTCGTCGAATTTCAGCTCGGCGGCGGATTTGGCGGAAAAGCCGAAGGGGCCGATCAGGTCCTCGATCTCGCGGATCTTCCCGGCATTGTGGCTGGCGACGACGATCGTCTTGGTATCGAGCTTGCGCATAAGGGTTCCTAAGCGATGTTCCACAGGCCCGGCTCGGCGCATTCGAGGCTGTTGCCGGCGGGGTCGCGGAAATAGATGGAGCGGGCGCCGTTCGGCCAGCGAAAATCCGCTTCGATGGCGATTCCGGCTTCTTCCAGCTTTTTCACCCAGAAATCAAGGTCGGGACCCGCCACACGGAAACAGGCATGGCCCGGCCCGCTCGCCCCGTGCGGCGGCACCGGAAAGGCCTGCGGCGGCGGCGGAACGGCGGTCTCCCGCGGATTGAAGATCAGGAGGACGCCGGGACCGCAGCGGAAGAAGACATGGCGGTCGCCGTGCCGCGTGATCCTCGCAAGGCCGAGAATGCCGCCGTAGAAGGCCTCCGCCGCGTCGAGATCGTCCGCATAGAGCGCGGTTTCGAGGATGCCTTCGATCACGACGGCCATGGCTTGCGCCTTTCTCAGGCGATCGCCTGCTTCTGCAGGGCGACGAGATCGGCGATGCCGGCGCGGGCGAGCGCCATCAGGCCGGAGAATTCCTCCTCCGTGAAGGGCTTGCCCTCCGCGGTGCCCTGGATCTCGACGATGCCGCCCGTGCCGGTCATGACGAAATTGGCGTCGGTCTCGGCGGCGGAATCCTCCAGATAGTCGAGGTCGATCACCGACTGGGCGGCGAAGATGCCGCAGGAGATCGCCGCGACATGGTCCTTCAGCACCTTCTCCACCTTGATCATGCTGCGCGCCTCCATCCATTTCAGGCAGTCGTGCAGCGCGATCCAGGCCCCGGTGATCGAGGCCGTGCGGGTGCCGCCGTCGGCCTGGATGACGTCGCAGTCGACGGTGATCTGCCGCTCGCCGAGCGCTTCGAGATCGACGACGGCGCGCAGCGAGCGGCCGATGAGGCGCTGGATCTCCTGCGTGCGGCCGCCCTGCTTGCCGGCGGCGGCCTCGCGTCGCATGCGGTCGCCGGTGGCGCGCGGCAGCATGCCGTATTCGGCCGTCACCCAGCCCTTGCCGCTGTTGCGCAGCCACGGC
The DNA here is from genome assembly GCA_039812945.1 of Shinella sp. Classification (GTDB taxonomy): domain Bacteria; phylum Pseudomonadota; class Alphaproteobacteria; order Rhizobiales; family Rhizobiaceae; genus Shinella. Next base: position 6,955 of record JBDHSZ010000156.1, on the reverse strand, counting down.
GGCGTCTTGTCCTCAAGGCTCGCCGTCACCAGCACATGCGTGTCGCCGAACTTGACGAGACAGGAGCCTTCGGCATGCTTGGAAACGTTGCGCTCGAAGGAAACCTTGCGCATCTGGTCGGTTTTTCTGCCGGACGGCCGCATTGCGAACTCCTGTCTGAGATATAAGTGAGGCTGCTTTAGACCACTTCGCCGGGCGAGGGAATGGCACAGGTCAGGGAGGAAGGAGAATCCATTTTGCTCCGGCCGGTGAAATCACTATATTTCCCTGCGGATAACAGGGTTGCAGTCGAAAGATGGTCGTGAAGAAATCTCCGGGTCCTGACAGCCAGGCGGCGCTCGACGAGCGTTCGGGCGAGATTTTCCGCCGCATCGTCGAAACCTATCTGGAAAGCGGCGAGCCGCTCGGCTCGCGCAACCTGTCGCGCATCCTGCCCATGTCGCTGTCGCCCGCCTCGGTGCGCAACGTGATGAGCGACCTGGAGGAGCTCGGCCTCATCTATTCGCCGCATATCAGCGCCGGCCGCCTGCCGACGCAGCTCGGCCTGCGCTTCTTCGTCGACGCCTTCATGCAGGTCGGCAACATCTCCGCCGAGGACCGCGCCTCCATCGAGCGCCACGTGCGCCCGCACGGCCAGAAGCACACGGCGGTCGAGACCATGATGAACGAGGCGAGCCAGGCGCTGTCCGGCATGTCGCGCGGCGCCGGCCTCGTCCTCACCACCAAGAACGACGCCGTGCTGAAGCATGTCGAGTTCATCCGGCTGGAGCCGACCAAGGCGCTGGTCGTGCTGGTCGGCGATCACGATCAGGTGGAGAACCGCATCATCGAGCTGCCGGCCGGCGTCACCGGCTCGCAGCTCACCGAGGCCGCCAATTTCCTCAATGCCCACCTTGCCGGCAACACGCTGATCGAGGCGCGCTCGCAACTGGAGCGCCTGCGCGGCGAGATCAGCAGCGCGCTCGACAAGCTGTCGCAGGACCTCGTCGAGCGCGGGCTTGCCGTCTGGTCCGGCGGCTTCGACGAGGCCAAGCCCACGCGGCTCATCGTGCGCGGCCGCGCCAATCTCCTCGAGGGCCTTGCCGGGGCCGAGGATATCGACCGCCTGCGCATGCTGTTCGACGACCTGGAGCGCAAGGACAGCCTGATCGAGCTGTTGAACCTTGCGGAAACCGGGCCGGGCGTGCGCATCTTCATCGGCTCGGAGAACAAGCTCTTCTCGCTCTCCGGCTCCTCGCTCATCGTCGCGCCCTACAGGGACGGCGACGACAAGATCGTCGGCGCCGTCGGCGTCATCGGGCCGACGCGGCTCAACTATTCGCGCATCGTGCCCATGGTGGACTATACGGCGCAACTGATGTCTCGGCTTTCGCGCTAGCGCATGCGGCCCGATGAACCGGCTTTCCGGCCGCCAGCCCTTGATTTTTCAGGCCCAAAGCTCGATATCGGGCGCAACCCCTTTGAAATGCAACGCGGAGACCGTCATGACCGACGAGAACAAGAAACACGGACCTGACGAAGCGGCGGAGAACGATATCGCCGCTTCGGCACCCGTAGACGCGGCCGCCGAGGCCGAAGCGCCGGCCGAGCCCGATCCGATCGATGTGCTGCGCGCGGAAAACGCCGACCTCAGGGACAAGTACCTGCGCCTTGCCGCCGAGATGGACAACCTGCGCCGCCGCACCGAGCGCGACGTGAAGGACGCCAAGTCCTATTCCGTCGCCGGCTTTGCGCGCGACATGCTGGCCGTGTCCGACAACCTGCGCCGCGCGCTCGACGCCATCCCGGCCGATGCCCGTAACGGCGGCGATACCGGCCTGACGGCGCTGGCCGAAGGCGTCGAGATGACCGAGCGCTCCATGCTCGCCGCGCTCGAGCGCCATGGCGTGCGCAAGCTCGATCCGATGGGCGAGAAGTTCGACCCGCATTTCCACCAGGCCATGTTCGAGGTGCCGAACGCCGAGATCGCCAGCAACACGGTCGTCCAGGTCGTGCAGGACGGCTACGTCATCGGCGAGCGCGTGCTGCGTCCCGCCATGGTCGGCGTCTCCAAGGGCGGCCCGAAGGCGCCTGCCGGCGAGGCGAGCGCCGCACAGGCCTGATCCGCCCGATCGGCAAAGAAAAACCGGCGGCCGCAAGGCCGCCGGTTTTTTCATGCCAAGACTTTGCTTTCAGGCGGCGTTGGACGCCTGTTCCTCGCTGAGGCAGGCATAGATGGCGCTCTCGTTGTCGGAGGCGCGCAGCTTGGCCACCATCGCGGGATCGCGCAGCACACGGGCGATCCGCGACAGCGCCTTGAGGTGATCGGCGCCGGCGCCTTCCGGCGCCAGCAGCAGGAAGACGAGGTCGACAGGCTGGTCGTCCAGCGCCTCGAAGTCGACGGGGGTTTCGAGCCTCGCGAAGAGGCCGGTGATCTGCGAAAGCTCCTTCAGCTTGCCGTGCGGAATGGCGATGCCATTGCCGACGCCGGTCGAGCCGAGCCGTTCTCGCTGAAGGATGACGTCGAAGATCTCACGCTCCGGAATCCCGGTGATCTTGGCCGCTTTTACCGCCAGTTCCTGAAGCAGTTGCTTCTTGGAATTGGCCTTCATCGCCGGAATAATCGCACTCTGCTGCAGTAGACCTGCCAATGCCATGCTCTTGTCCTCGTGCGCTGGGTGAAGGGATTGAAGAGGCGCGGCGCCCGTCCCGGCGCCACGCCCCCGTCACTCAGCCTTTGATACTGGCTGCATCGATCCAGCCAATATTTCCGTCGTTGCGTCGGTAGACGATATTGAGCTGCTCCGAGCCGGCGCTGCGGAAGAGAAGAACGGGCTCGTCCGTCATGTCGAGCGCCATGACGGCGCCCGCGACGGACATGGTCCTGAGTTTCTTCGTGCTTTCCGCGACGATGGTCGGGGCGTAGTCCTCGGGAAGCTCGTCGTCTTCGTCGGGGACCGAATCCATCACCGTGTAGGCCACTTCCGCAAAGGCGTCGTGTCCGTTGCCATTGTGGTGTGCCTTGAGTTTGCGCTTGTACCGGCGAAGGCGCTTCTCGATCCGCTCGGCGGCTGCCTGGAAGGCAGCCAGGGGGTCGTTCGCCTCGCCATTGGCCTGCAAGGCCGTGCCCGTATCCAGGTGGATCTTGCAGTCCGCACTGTACCGCGATCCCGCTTTCTCCACGGTGACCTGGCTCGAATATCCTCCGTCGAAATATTTGGTTACGGCCTCTTCGACCTGCTCTTCAATGCGCTGGCGGAAGCTGTCGCCGATTTCCATATGTTTACCGGACACACGCACACTCATGGAGGCTACCTCTCTTTCATGATTTGCGCGCACCAGTCTATTCCAACCTCATCTGCGTTCCAAGCTTTTCACGCATGCACTGTTTGCTGCAACGCACGCTTGGGAAAAGCGGGGACATGTTCTGGAAGTCCGGCATGCCTTCCCTTCGGAAGTGGGGCGCGCATTAGCCCTTCCTGCCGGGGAAGTCAATCGGCCGGCTCGGTCTTGTCCACGTCCTCGTACGGGGAAACGCCGGCCGTCCGGCCTTTGTTTCAGCCGGCGGCGGCCTTGGCGAGCGCCCGTTTCTCGCGCCTGCGCTGCACGGAGGAGGGGATGTTCATCGCCTCGCGGTACTTCGCCACCGTGCGGCGGGCAAGCTCCACGCCGCCCCGGCGCAGCGCCGCGACGATGTCGTCGTCGGACAGCACCGCCTCGGGCGCCTCCTGCGCGATCATCGCGCGGATGCGATGGCGCACGCTCTCGGCCGAATGGGAATCGCCGCCCTCCGCCGAGCCGATCGAGACGGTGAAGAAATATTTCAGCTCGAACAGGCCGCGCGGCGTCAGCATGTACTTGTTCGAGGTGACGCGGCTCACCGTCGATTCGTGCATCCCGATCGCCTCGGCGACGGTCTTGAGGTTGAGCGGGCGCAGATGGTCGACGCCGTGCATCAGGAAGCCGTCCTGCTGGCGCACGATCTCGCTCGCCACCTTCAGGATGGTGCGGGCGCGCTGGTCGAGGCTGCGCGTCAGCCAGTTCGCCGTCTGCAGGCATTCGTTGAGGAAGCCGTGATCGGCGCTGTCGCGGCTGGTGCGGCTGGAGACGGCGGCATAGTAGTCGCGGTTGACGAGGACGCGCGGCAGGGTGTCGGCGTTGAGCTCGACATGCCAGGTGCCGTCGGGCGCCGTGCGCACGACGATGTCGGGCGCCACCGCCTCCAGGGCGCCGGCCTCGTAGCGCGTGCCGGGCTTGGGATCGAGCTTGCGGATTTCCGACAGCATGTCGAGGAGGTCCTCCTCGTTGACGCCGGTGAGCTTCTTCAGCGTCGCGAAATCGCGCCGGGCGAGCAGTTCGAGATTGTCGACCAGCGCGGCCATGGCCGGGTCCAGCCGGTTGAGGGCGCGAAGCTGGATGGCGAGGCATTCGCCGAGCGAGCGGGCGAAGACCCCGGGCGGGTCCAGTTCCTGCAGGCGGGAAAGCACGCGCTCGATCTCGGCGGCCGGCTTGCCGAGTTTCAGCGCCGTCTCGGCGGTGCTGCCCTGCAGATAGCCGGCCTCGTCGAGCTGGTCGACGAGATGCTGGGCGATCAGCCGGTCGACGGGATCGGCAAGGACGAAGGGGATCTGCTCGTTCAGCACGTCGCGCAGCGTCTTGCGGCCCGCCACGAAGTCGTCGAGGTCGTAGCCCTCGCCGTCCGCGCCGCCGCCCGGCATCGACTTCCACTGGCCGAGCAGCTCCGGCGCATCCGCCGCGCGCGGGCCGGCATCGTCGGGAAAGACATTGTCGAGCCCGCCGTCCAGCGTCTCCGGCGCGCTGCCGGCGCTGCCCGTCGTGGCATTGTCGTAGAGGTCCGGCTGGGGGCCGTCGTCGCGGGCGTTTTCGGCATGCGTCCGCTCCTCGCCGGCAAAGGGCTCCTCGCCGCCGGCGATTTCGAGCAGCGGGTTCTTCTCCACTTCCTGCTCGATGAACTGCGTCAGCTCGACATGCGTCATCTGCAGGAGCTGGATCGACTGCATGAGCTGCGGGGTCATGACCAGCGATTGGTTCTGGCGCAGGAAAAGGCTGGCTGCGAGGGCCATGCGGACGCTCTACTCCCCGGAAAGCGGACCCGCGGCCGTCATGGCCGGGGTCGGCGAAATCCAATTGGCCCGAAAATTGCTTTTTTAGGGGATTTGGTCAAGCCGCGGCCGGGAACGGGTGAACGCCTAGAGGCTGAAATTGTCGCCGAGATAGAGCCGGCGCACGTCGGCATTGCTGACGATGTCGTTGGCGCGGCCGTGGGTCAGCACCTCGCCGGCATGGATGATATAGGCGCGGTCGATCAGGCCGAGCGTCTCGCGCACGTTATGGTCGGTGATGAGGACGCCGATGCCGCGCGAGGTGAGGTGGCGCACCAGCGCCTGGATATCGGCGACCGAGATGGGGTCGACGCCGGCGAAGGGCTCGTCGAGCAGCATGAAGGTCGGATCGGTGGCGAGCGCCCGGGCGATCTCGAGGCGGCGGCGCTCGCCGCCCGAAAGCGCGACGGCCGGCGACTTGCGCAGATGCGAGATCGAGAACTCGGCGAGCAGGCTGTCGAGCTTCTGCTCGCGCCGCGCCTTGTCCCTGTCGTGCACTTCCAGCACGGCGCGGATGTTCTCCTCCACCGTCAGGCCGCGGAAGATCGAGGCCTCCTGCGGCAGGTAGCCGACGCCGAGCCGGGCGCGGCGATACATCGGCATGGTGGTGACGTCATGGCCGTTGAGCTCGATCGAGCCCTCGTCGACGGGTACGAGGCCGGTGATCATGTAGAAACAGGTCGTCTTGCCCGCGCCGTTGGGGCCGAGCAGGCCGACGGCCTCGCCGCGCCGCACGACCAGCGACACGCCGTTGACGACGCGGCGGTCGCGATAGGTCTTCGTCAGCCCGCGGGCGATGAGCGTGCCTTCGTAGCGCGACAGGTCGGCGCTGCGCTGCGGCTCATGCGCGACCTTCTTCGGGCGGCGCGTCAGTCGGGAGAGCAAGGAAGAGGTCACGAGCTCTCGATCAGTTCGTTTGCTTGCGGGATTTCGGGTCGAGCTGGATCATGACGCGCCCGCCGCAGGCGTCGAGCTTGGCCTCGCCCGTGCGCATGGTCACATGGAGCTGGCAGCCGACGAAGACGTTCTCGCCCTCGGACAGCACCACCTTCTTGCCCTTCAGCACCATGGTCTCGTCGAGCATGTTGAAGGTGCCGGTGTCGCCGGTCGCCTCCTGGTTCTCGGACTTCAGGTAGACCTTGTCGAAGACGTCGATCTTCTCGATGTCGGCGTCGCCGCTGGCGACCGAGCCGCCGCCCGAGGCATAGTAGACCACCATGCGGCCGGCCTGCAGCGTGGTCGTGCCCTGCACCACCTTCACATTGCCGGTGAACTCGGCCTTGTGCTCCTGGTCGCGAATCTCCAGCTTGTCGCTCTGGATCTGGATCGGCTGGTCGTTCGACAGCTCCATGCCCTTCATCTTGCTCTGGGTCTGCTGGGCGCCGGCATGGCCCGCGGCCAGCATGACGCCCGCGGCGAGAACGAAGAGGCCGGCGGCCCGGCAAGGGTTGGAGAGGCTGGCGAACATGACGCTCTTACTTTTCTCGGTTGCGGACGGCGGCGGGGTCGACATCGACGACGACCTTGCCCTCGAAGACGACGACCCGGCCTTTATCCGTCATTCGCAGCGACTGTGCAACAATGGAAGCGGAGGGCGATTTGATCGAAACGGGCTCCTGCGTCGACATGGTTCCGCCGTTGACGTCGAGATTGGCGGATTGGAACGCGGCGGTCAGGCCCGTGTTGAGGTTGATGGTGAAGGGCGCGGTCATGTCGAGCAGGTTCTTGCCCCGGTCGTAGACGCCCGTCTTGGCGACGACCTCGGCGATGGTCTTCTCGTTGACCGGCATCTTGGCGATGATGTTCTCGAGCGCGATGACGTCGGGCTGCTTCATGTCCTGCAGCGCCCGCTC
>JBDHSZ010000155.1:0-8771 GCA_039812945.1 Shinella sp. | reverse complement strand
TCCTGCTCGTGCAGGCGAAATGCGATGATTTCGAGCGTATCGCCGGCAAAGCCGGCCGTCTTGATGGAGGTCATCGGGGTCTTCCCAGTTGGTCTGCGTATCCTGGCGATCCTATGCATATCCTGGTTAAGAAGTTTCAAACGCCGGACGCCCGCCGCATGGAAGACGGCAGGACCCGCCTCAATATTCCTTCTCGTAGAAGATGCCCGCGCCCGCGCTGCCGCCGCTGCCGGCTTCGCCGCGCAGCTTGAGGCCGCGGCCGACATCGAGGTTGATCACCGCCTTGGCGCCGTTCGTCTCGGGGTCCTGCTTCAGCTCGATATAGGTGCGCTCGTTCAGATACTTGCCGGCCGAGACCGCCGCCCGGCCCTCCGCATCCGTGGTGATGTCGAGATCGTCCACGCCGAGCTTGCTGCGCAGGCTGTCGAGCAGGCCCGTCGACTTGCCGCCGGCGAGCTGGCTGGCCGCGGAGGCGAGCTGGGCGATCTGGACAGCGGAAAGGTTGGACATCGACCGGTTGAAGATGAGCTGGGCGAGGATCTCGTCCTGCGGCAGCGAGGGGGACGAGGCGAAGGTGACGGTCGGGTTGCTGGCGAGGCCCGCGACGGTGACGGTGATCTCCGTCGTGCCCGCGGTGCTCGCCGCCACCAGATTGACCGTCGGCACCAGCCCGCCGGCAAAGCCGATATGCGCGCTGGTGAAATCGAGGCGGCGCGTCAGGATCTCCATGCGCCCGCGCTCCAGCTCGAAGCCGCCGGAGATGACCGGCGCGGACGACGTGCCGCCAATCCTCAGGCTACCCCCCATCTCCGCATTGATGCCCCGGCCGCGCACGAAGAGCTGGCCCGGCGATTCGATGGCAAGATCGAGCGCGATGCCGCGCGAGGCGCCGCTGGCGCCCTGTTCGCGCTGCACGTCGGCCGTCATGCGCCTGACGTCGGCCGGCGCGTTGCGGTGCTTGATGTCGATCTCCGACAGCGAGGCCGGCAGTTTCTGCGGAATGGTGATGTTGGCCTTGTTGATGGTGACCTTGCCGCCCAGCGCCAGCGCCGCCACCGGCCCCTTCAGCGTGAGGTCGCCCGTGACGTTCGCCGTCACCAGCGTGCCGTCGACATAGGTGATGTCGCCGAGCTTGATGGCGACGTCGACCGGGAAGCCGCCGGCCGGATCGATGCCGACGCGCCCGCTCGCCGAGAGCTGCCCGCCGCTTGCCAGCTTGCCGGAGACGGTCTCGATCACCGCCTCCCGCCCGTCCATGGTGACGCGGATGGTGAGGTTCTCCACCGCGAGATTGCGGCGGACGTCGACGAGGCGCGCGCCGCCCGCCGTGATGCTGCCGGTGACGGACGGCGCGGCCGCCGTGCCGCCGATGGCAAGATCGACATCGGCATTGCCGGTCAGCACGAAGCCCTGCCCGGAAAGCTGGCCCTGGAGCAGGCCGAAGGGCACCTTGCCGTTGAATTTCAGCCCGAGCGGCGTCGCCCCGCCGATGCCGACCGTGCCGCCGCCGCGGAAGGATAGCCCGCCCTCGCCGGAAAGCACCGTGTCGAGCCGCACCTGGTTGTTGGCAAACGCCCCCTTGGCATTGATGTTCAGCGCGCCGATGCCCGCACCGCGGGTCTGGCTCGTCACCGCGCCGTTCCAGTCGAGCGCATAGTCGACCACCGGCGCGGCCGCCTTGCCCTTGACCGTCACCGTGCCGCTGATCGCGCCGCCCGCATCGAGCCCGGCGGCGAAATTGTTGACGAGCGCCGCCGGCAGCGCATCGAGACGCAGCGACAGATCCAGCGTCTCGCCGGCCTTGCCGGAAACCGCGACGGAGCCGCTGCCGGCCTGGATGGTCAGCCCGTCCAGCCGGGCGACGCCGTCGGTGACGCCGATCGTCGCCGGCCTTGCGAGCTTCAGCGCGATGCGCCGCGGCGCGGCCTCCACGGTCTGCAGGGCGATATCGAGCCCGCCGCCCTGCTGCAGGACCTTGCCCCTGGCGACCAGCGGCGCACCGTCGAGACGGCCGGTCAGGTCGAAATTGGTCGACTGGCCCTCGCGCGCGAAATCGAGCTTCAGCGCCTCCGCCCGGTTCTCGCCGGAGGCGACGCGCTCGGCGCGCACCGTGCCGGTGATCGCCGCGGTGGCGAGATCAGAAATGGAAAGGTCGACGGCCGGTTTGGTGATGCTCACCGCATCGCGGCGGATGGCCGAGCCCGAAGCCTTGACGGTCGCCGAGGTCTTGCCGCCGGCGGTGGCGATCTCCACCTGGCCGGACAGGTCGCCGGCGGCCTGCTGACCCGCCATGGCGGCAAGCAAGCCGAGATCGGGGAAATCGAAGCGGATCGTGCCGTCGGGCATGAAGGCCGGCGACAGCGCCAGCGACCCCTTCAGCGTGTTCGGCCCGATCTCCGCCTCCAGCACCGGCACCGCGATGCGCCCGCCCTCGGAGGTGATGCTGGAGCGCACGTTGATCGCCTGCCCGTCGAGCGCGCCGGTCGCCGTCAGCTCGCCGGAGGGGCTGCCGGCGGCGGCCTTGCCCGTAAGCGTCACCACGAGATCGCTCAGCGTGCGCCCCGAGAGCGTCGCGCCGCTCGACATGACCTTGGCCGAGACATCGAGTCCTTCCACCGGCCCCGTCGCCGAAAGCGTGAATTCCGCCTCGCCGACCGCGTCGGCCAGCAGCTTGCCGAGGTCCAGCACCTTGCCGCTGAGCGCCGCCTTGAGCTCATCCCCGCCGAGCGAGACGGTGCCGCCCGCCTCCAGCGTGCCGGACTTGACCTCGAGGCCGGAGACCTCGAGCCCCCCGTCACCCGCGAGCCGAAGCCGCCCCGCCGTGGCGATCGTCGTGTCGAACTTGCCGGAAAGCGCCGGCGGCAGCACGGCCGGCAGGGCGAAGAGGCGGAAATCCACCTCGGCCTCCCGGCTTTGCAGCCCGTAGCGGCCCGACAGCGTGCCGCCGATGCTGGCGCTTTCCAGCGTCGCCGGGTCGAAGGCGATCTCGTCGGGAGAGACGTTCAGGGTCGCGGCGAGCTTTGCCGGCCCCTTCACCAGACGGTCAACATCGGGATTGGCGAAAGCCGTCATGCCGGTTTCGAACGTCGCGTCGATACGGCCCGACTGGCCGCCGACATTGAAGGCGTCGCTCTTCGCCGTCAGGCGGATATCGTCGATCCGGCCGGCCGGCAGCGTGGCGGAGACCACCGTCGCATGCGCCTCCAGCGCCGCGGCCTCCGCCGCGCCGGTCAGCGACAGGTCGGCGCCCTCGATCAGGACGCGCGCCTCCCCCTCGGCGAGCGGCCAGCGGAAATCGATCGGCCCGTCCTTGCCGGCCAGCTTCACGTCGAGGTCGTTCGCGCCCTTGGCGCTGACGGTGCCCGAGGCGGCCAGCGTCATCGCACCCGTCGCGATCGTCCCCTTCTCGATGCGCAGCATATCCGTGCCGTCGAAGGCGGCGACCACGTCGATGCCGGTCTCGCCGGCAAAGAGCGGGCGGAACTGCGGCGGCATCAGCGCGTCGAACGTGCCGCCGCCCTTGAGGGCGACGGTGTGCAGGCTGTTCGTCGCCAGATCGTGCCGGCCGTCGACGCGGAGCATTTCCGTGCCGTCGAGCGCGGCGGAAAGGCGGCCCTTCCACTGCGACAGCGGCCCGTCGCCCGTCAGGCGGATGCCGACGGCGGGATCGTTCGGCAATTTGAGCAGGCCGGCCAGCACGCCGCCCTTCGGCTCGGCGATATCGGCCTCGAGGCGCAGCACGTTCTCCGCCGGATCGAAGACGATATCGGCCGCGATCCGCGCATCCGGCCGCTCCTTTTCGGAGGCGGAGAGCTTGACCGCGACGCTTTCGGCCGTGGCGTCGCCGCGGCCCGAAACGACGATCCGCTGGTCGCGCCCGGCCACCGCGCCGGAGACGAAGAGCTCGGGGATCGCCAGCGAGCCGACATGCACCTCCACCGGCAGCGTGAACGGCTTGTCGGATTTTTCCGCGCTCGCCCCGGCCTCCGGCAGGCGCAGCAGGGAGATCGAGGAGGCCGAGACCCGCTCGGCATCGAAGCTGAGGAACAGGAGCTGCAGCGGCGACCAGTCGACGGCAAGGTCGCGGATCTCCGCATAGGTGCCCTTCGCGTCGCCGAGCGTGACGGCGCCGGCGCGCAGCCTGCCGGTGAGAAGGCCTGACGGCTCGCTGATCGACACCACCTGCCCGCTCGCCGCCGCGATCTTCTCCGCATAGGAGACGGCCATGCGCGCGCCCGCATCGGTGAAGCCGACGAAGCCCAGCAGCGCGACGAACAGCACCAGGAGGACGGCAAGGCCGTAGCCGAGGTGACGGAACGTGGCGCGGAGAATTCGGGACAGCCTGTTCATGCTTCATCCATTTCGCGTGCGGGGAGCGCGGGTTTGCTCCCAACGTCTAGAATCCCAATCGCGCAGGCGATCAAGAGCCTATGGCAATTCCGGCAGGCGTGCCTGAGCGGAATTGCATCAAAACAACAGGATAGAGCATTTTCGCTGTACCGCGGGAATGCTCTACCGGAAAATTGCGGCCTTAGTCAGAAGGATTGGCCGATGCCGGCATAGACGCCGAACGACGTGCCGCCGGGATATTTCTTCAGCGGCACGGCGACGTCGAGCCGCAGCGGGCCGAACGGCGTCGCATAGCGCAGGCCCACGCCCGCCCCCGCCCGGATATCCTTGAAATCGGGCACCTCGTCCGTCGAGACCGTGCCGACATCGATGAAGGGCACGATGCCGATCGTCTCGGTGACGCCGATGCGCAGCTCGCCGGAGGCCGCCATGTAGGAGCGCCCGCCGAGAAGCCTGTTGTCCGCGTTGCGCGGCGAGATCTCCTGGTAGCCGTAGCCGCGCACCGTGCCGCCGCCGCCGAGGAAGAAGCGGCGCGTCGCCGGAATGTCGGAAAGCTGGTCGCCGCCGATGATCGTGCCGCCGGCGAGCTTGCCGGCCATCACGAAGCGATCCTCCGCGCCGAGCGCCTGATAGCCGGTGATCGCGCCCTCGAAACTGGAGAAGAAGGTGCCACGATAGGTCTCGTAGCTCGGCTTCGCATTGATCATGAAGCGGTAGCCTTCCGTCGGGTTCAGCTTGTCGTCGCGCGTGTCGCGCACATATTCGATCGGGATGCTGACCGTCAGGTACTTGTTCTTGCCGAAGACGTCCTCGACGTCGCTCCACATCACCTCGCCGCCCGCGCTCACCGTGTCCCTGTCGGAAAGCTCGACGCTGACGCCGGCGGCGGCCGTGGTGGTGAACGCCTTGTAGGCGTCGGGATCGACGACGGATGCCTTGAGGCTGGCGTTGAAGGTCGAGGCCGGCCCGAAGGCGCCGGGCTTGGAGAAGAGGATGGCGGTCGAATAGTCGAGGTCGCCGATATCCGATTCGCCGATGCGGCTGACCGAGCCCTCGATGCGCAGCGACTCGGCCTGGCCGAAGAGATTGCGGTGGCCCCAGTAGCCCTGCAGGCCGATGCCGTCCGTGTTGGAATATTGCGCGCCGACGCCGAAATAGCGGTGCTTGCCCTCGGAGACCTCGATGGTCATGGGCAGCGAGCCGTCCGCCGCCAGCTTGTCGGCCTCGCGGATCGTCACGCTGGAGAACACCCCGAGCGCGCGCAGCCGCTCCGACGCCTTGGTCAGCGCCTCCGGCGAATAGGGCTGGCCGGCATTGATGCGCGAATAGCGCTGCACGAAATCCGGATCGACCGTCTTTGTGCCCGTCACGCCGACCGCGCCGACCGGCGCGACCGGCCCGCCTTCGGCGGCGATGACGACGTCGACCGTCTGCGTCTTGTGGTCGGCCGTGGCGTTGCGCTCCGTCAGCCGGGCGAGCGGACGGCCCTCCGCCTTGAGATCGACGACGATCTTTTCGCCGGCCTTCAGGATGATGGTGGAATCGGCGCGCGCGCCGGGCGTGAGGCCGTAATCGGCGGGGTTGCGGCCCTCCGCATCGCCCGAGAAGGCGACCTCGCCGAAGGTGAAGACCGGGCCGGGCCGCACGCTGATCGTCACCGGTATCGCGCCGCTCCGCTTGAATTCCGGGTTGGGCGGCAGCGAATCGAGGTCCTGGCCGTCGACGGTGACGGTCACCACGCCGCCATATCGGGCGTTCTCGTAGAGCGCGGCGAGGATGCGGTCGCGGTCGTCGCGCGCCTTGATGACGAGGCCGAGATCGCCGGAAACCGGCTTGCCCTCATCCTGCTTGAGATGGGCGGTGTTCTCGATCGCCTCCTTGAGGGCCTTGTCGTCCGTGCCGGGATCGAGCGTCAGCGTATAGTTGACGGGATCGATGACGGGCGCCGTCTCCTCCTCGTCCTCGAAGAACTTCATGCCGAAAAGCTCGAAGGCCGAGGCGGGCCGGAGGGAAAGCGGGCCGCACGCCAGCACCGCCGCGACCGCGAGCGCGGTGCCAGCCTTCAGAAACGCGAAACTCTTTTCCGGCCGGTTCACTTTGTCCCGCATCCGCAGCTATCGTCGCCTTTCTCCTTCGAGGTGTGGTGCACGCGGCAGACCGACAGCTTCCGACACAGGCTTCAGGCGCCCCGATCCATCCGGGGCTTTCAGGCAGGAAACCCTAGCGCGTTAGGTTTTCCGTAATGTTAACGGCGGTTTTACACGCGGACGCGCGCGATTTGAAGCGCCGGGACGCATTTTCTGCCTGCGGCGAAACGGCGAAAGCCCCGGGAACCGCCCGGGGCTTCGCATAGGTTGCACGGTCCGGGGCTCAGTAACCCGACGGGCAACGGTCGATGTAGCGGCGGCCGTAGCGGTCGCGATAGTAGCACTGGCCGGGCTGCTCGGAGACGCTGCCGATGACGGCGCCGGAGAGGCCGCCGATGGCCGCGCCGACAGCGGCGCCGCGAACGTTGCCGGTGACCGCGCCACCGATGATCGCGCCGGAAGCCGCGCCGATGCCGGCACCCCGTTCCGTCGGCGTGCAACTGGCAACGGCGAGGCCGACCAGAACGAGCGCAATGACTTTCTTCATGAAGATGTTCTCCAAAGTTGAGCGACGGCCAGGTTTTCCGGGCCCGTCCTATCCCCTTCTTACTCGCAACATACCGGGGCCGTCGGCGACGGTCAGGTCTGTCCGACACTGAAAATATCGCCCGCAATGGGGAAGTCCATGGTGTTGAACTATTTTTTTGCAAGGCGAATAAACATCGCCTTCGTTTCGTCTGGACTGCCCCTTGCGGGCCGGTCACGAGAAATTTCGCCCTTGCCTGAAAGTACCGGTTGATCGGCGCTCCAAAAAGTCAAATGATATGACTGTTGAAGCCGCGCCGGTGGAGGAGAAGACAAGGTCGCGGCTTCCATTGCCGGAATGCAATGCATGCGAAGACAGAATGCTGGTATCGTTTCGATCCCCGCCCGCGTCGTGAGGACGCCCGCTGCATATGATGTCGGATCGATCGGCCCCAGCGAAGGCAACGCCAGGGAGGAACGAATGGCGAAAGTGGCAATGACCGTCAACGGCAGGAAGGTGAGCAGGGAGTGCGAGGACCGCACGCTGCTCGTGCATTTCCTGCGCGACCAGCTCGCTCTCACCGGAACCCATGTCGGCTGCGATACGTCCCAGTGCGGGGCCTGCGTCGTGCACATGGACGGCAAGGCCGTGAAGAGCTGTTCCATCCTCGCGGCCCAGGCCGCCGGCTCGCAGATTCTCACCATCGAGGGCCTTGCCGCCAATGGCGAGCTGCATCCCGTGCAGGCCGCCTTCAAGGCCAATCACGGCCTGCAATGCGGCTTCTGCACGCCCGGCATGGTGATGACGGCGGTCGACATGATCGGCCGTTATGGCGCCGGGCTCGACGAGAAGACGGTTCGCGAGAACCTCGAAGGCAATATCTGTCGATGCACCGGCTACCACAACATCGTGAAGGCCATTCTCGCCGCCGCCGAGGAAATGGGCGCGGCAGGCCGGCACGCGGCGGAATAAAGGCGCGCGGATAGGGAGTGGCGAATAGCGAAGAGGGGCCAGTTCACTCGCTCCGCCTTCCTATTCGCTATTCCCTACTCGCAATTCCCTCATTCTCTGGAGGAGACGAAGATGGGTGTCGAAGGCATCGGCGCGCGCGTCGCGCGAAAGGAAGACAAGCGGTTTCTCACCGGCAAGGGGCGCTACACGGACGACATGTCCGTGCCGGGCATGCGCTATGCCGCATTCGTGCGCTCGCCGCATGCGCATGCGAGGATCAAGGGCATCGACACCTCGGCGGCCGAGGACATGCCGGGCGTCATCGCCGTGCTGAACGGCAGGCAGATGCTGGACGACGGCATCGGCAACCTGATCTGCGGCTGGATGATCCACTCCAAGGACGGCACGCCGATGAAGATGGGCGCCTGGCGGCCGCTGGCGCATGAGACGGTGCGCTATGTCGGCGATGCGGTGGCCGTGGTCGTGGCCGACAGCGTGGGCGAGGCCCGCGACGCGGCCGAGGCCGTCGTCGTCGACTACGAGGTGCTGCCGGCCGTCACCAGCGCGGTCGAGGCGCTGGAGGCCGGCCAGCCGCAGCTTCATCCGGAAGCCCCCGGCAACCTCATCTTCGACTGGCAGATCGGCGATCCCGACGCGGCAGACGCGGCCATCGCCGCCGCCGCCCATGTCACGGAGATGAAGATCGTCAACAACCGGCTCGCGCCGAACGCCATGGAGCCGCGCGCCGCGCTCGGCATCTACGATTCGGCCGAGGACCACTACACCTGCTACACGACGAGCCAGAACCCGCATGTCGCGCGCCTCGTCATGAGCGCCTTCTACAATGTCGCGCCGGA
>JBDHSZ010000154.1:0-8907 GCA_039812945.1 Shinella sp. | reverse complement strand
CCCTCCTCCGTCGCCCAGCCGACGCCGCGCGAGGACAAGCCGGTCTTCATGACGCTGAAGAAGGACCTGACGGTCTCGATCGGCAACGGCGAGATCGCCCGCGACAATTTCGGCCCCGCGCTCGACGCCGTCACCGAAGGCGACAAGGACACCCGCATCCTGCTGCGCGCCGACAAGGCCGTCGACTACGGCAATGTCATGGATGTGATGAACCTGCTGCGCGCCGCCGGCTACGGCAAGATCGCCCTTGTCGGCCTCGAAGGCGCGACGGCGCAGTAGATCGAGGCGCGCCCGCGGGCGCGCCGCCCGCCCTTCCGAAAAAAGCTTGGCATTCATGATGAATGCCCCTTGCGCCCTTTCTGAATTCGTTCTAAACGCCCGGCACCACTCGCTTTATAGCAAACGGACGGCCTCGTGGCGGAGTGGTTACGCAGAGGACTGCAAATCCTTGCACCCCGGTTCGATTCCGGGCGAGGCCTCCACTTTTTCCCTTGATGAATGCATCGATCGGGTCGGGCGCGCGGCGCGCCTTGCCGCACGACCGCCATCGCCGCGGTTTACAACCCGTAGTTCTATTCCTATTCTCTGTTACAGGGATGGGGAAGGGATATGACGGGGCAGAGCTTCAGGAAGGTCGACTGCATGGCGGACGATGCCATCACCGTTCGCCTGCGGCAGACCGGCGACGGCTGTGTCGGATGGCTGGATTTCCCGGCCTTCCAGGCGCCCGGCGGCAAGATCGTGAAGGCCGATGCGCTGCCTTCGCTGCCGGCGGGCGACGCTCTTCTCAAGGCACGGCAGATCCAGCCCTATACGCCGTTCAGCGAAGTGGTCGTCCGGCTGGAAGAGGATGTCGAATGGCTTCCCGCCTGGGGGACGCTGGTCTAGGATATTTCCGGTGAACTCCGGTTGACCGGAAATATCCTAGTCTCTTGTTTTTGCCGCATTATCCGACGCCAAAGCGACTTCGCTCCGGCTGGAAATGCTCTAGGTGCGCGTCACGACGTCGGCGCGGCGCGGGATATCCTCCAGCTCGCCGCTGCTGATGCCGATCGCGGCGAACTGCTCGCGCAGCCACAGGGCGGCCGGGCCGGCGGGGCGCTGCTTGTTCCAGATGAGCTCCAGCGCCACCGGATGGGCGCCGTCGTCGAATTGCAGCGTGGGGGCGGCGAGCTCGCCGGCGAGCGGCGAATTGGCGAGGATATGCGCGGGGATCAGCGCCCAGCCGATGCCCCTCTGCAATATCTGCAGGATGACCCAGTGGCTCCCGACCCACCAGACCTCCGCCGCCACGCGCAGGCGATGGGTCTCCGCCCCCTCGCTCCGCTTCGTCACCATGATCTGGCGATGACGCCTCAGCTCCTCCCAGGTCACCGGCACGTCCGCCAGCGGATGGCTGCGGCCGCAGACGAGGATGAGCGGCACCCAGCCGATCGTATGGAAGCCGAGCACCGGCGGCAGGTCCTCCTCGCGCCACATCACGCCGAGATCGGCTTTGCCGTCGAGCACGAGACCGGCGATATCCCGGGTCGACGGGAAGGAAAGCTCCAGTTCGACATGGGGAAAGCGATCGGCGAAGGCCGCGAACAGCGCGCCGACGGCGGGCTCCGGATAGAGTTCGTCGACGGCGACGGCAAGCCGCGTCTCCACCCGCCGCTCGAAGCTGCGGGCGACGCCGATCAGGTGCTCGCGGCGGTCGAGGATGAGCCGCGCCTCGGAGAGCAGCCGGTTGCCGGCCTCGGTAAGCGTCGGGTTTCGCGTCGCCCGGCTGAACAGCGTGACGCCGAGATCGTCCTCCAGCGAGGAGACGAGCAGGCTGACCGCCGACTGCGCCTTGCGCAGATGCCGCGCGGCGGCCGAGAAGGAGCCGTGTTCGGCGGCGGCGACGAAGGCCTGCAATTGATCAAGTGAGACCGACATCTATCAGGATTCCAGATAGTATCTAACTTTTCTCGTCGGAAATATCAGATAGAACTGCGCCCAACAACCATCGAGGACACCAAATGCGTACTTTCAGCGATCGGGTCAGGCACGCGATCATGTTCGAGCTTATCGGCCTTACGATCTTCACGCCGGGCGCCGCCCTGCTGTTCGACCAGCCCATGGGGCATATGGGCGTCATCGGCATCGTCTCCGCCACGGCGGCGACGCTGTGGAACTTCGTCTTCAATCTGGGTTTCGACCGGGCAATGCTGCGCATGCGCGGCAGCGTGCTGAAGACGATGCCGATCCGCGTGCTTCATACCGTGCTGTTCGAGGCGGGGCTGATCCTCATCCTCATCCCGTTCATCGCCTGGTATCTCGGGATCGGCCTGATGACGGCACTCATCCTCGACCTTGCGGTGGTCGTCTTCTACCTCGTCTATACCTTCGTCTTCAACATCGTCTACGACCGCGCCTTCCCCATCCCGGCGACGCCGCTGCCCGGCGCCGCATCGTGAGGCCGCCGCCACAAAACGGCCTCAGAGGTTAAGCAATTGTTTTCATTACAGCATTGTAATGTTTCATTCAGATTTCGTTCATCCTCGCGGCAATAGGGTCCTCGCATCAACAAAGAGGAACCGACCATGAAGATCCTGACCCGCACCCTTCTCGCCGCCGTCGCGCTCTCCTTCGCCGCCGCTCCGATGGCGCAGGCCCAGCAGCACTACGGCCATGACCGCAAGCCCGGCTATTCGTCCTCCTGGGACAAGAACAAAGCCAAGAAGCGGCATAACTGGCGCAAGGGCGAGCGCTATTCCGACTGGAAGCGCCGCGCGCCGGTGCGCGACTACCACCGCCACGGCCTGCGCAAGCCGGCGCGCGGCCAGCAATGGGTCAAGGTGGACAACAACTACCTTCTGGTGAGCATCGCCAGCGGCCTCATCCTCGGCATCGCCGCTTCCCGCTAAGAACAACGACGCCACCGCAGCCCTCGCCGCGGTGGCGTTTTCGCATCAGGCGATGAGCAGGGCCGTGCCGTAGAGCCCCAGCGCGAAGACCGTGTGGGCGACGAGGTTGAGGGCCCGGACCGTGTTGGCATTCGGCAGCCTCGAGGCGGCGAAGCCGATGCCGAGGCCCGGCTGCAGCAGGAACCAGCCGGCGCCGACCGTGACGATGCCGAGGATCCAGGCCGGCAGGAAGGTGGGCGCGGAAAACCAGGCGCCGCCGACGAGCAGGGCCAGGACGACGCCATAAAGGATGCCGACCGCATAATGGCCGAGCCATCCGAGCGCCCGTTCATGCGCATAGGGCTCGGCCTTGGCGATATCCTCATGGAAGACCGCCCCTTTCCGCAGATGCCAGAACCAGCGCCCGACCGGCGCCCAGTTCGGCCGCGGCTGGCCGAACGCCTTCCAGAGGACAATCGCCCAGATATCCATCAACGCCGTCGCGCCGATGCCGATCGCCACGCCCTTCAGCAGCAAGTCCATGCAGTTCCCCTCACCCGAAATCATGCAAGCAAGGGGTTAGAGCAGGTCCGGCGCGGCCAGGCAACGGTTCAGCGCGTGTTGCGCCTGGCCTTGCGCGTCGCCCACCAGACGGCGAGGCGGCGGCGCTGGCGGCGGACGAAATGCGAATCGTGCGACAGCACCAGCAGGCCGAGCGGGATCATCCAGAAACCGAGCACCGGCAGGAAGCCGAGGATGCCGCCGCAGACCAGCAGCACGCCGATCGTCGTGCGCAGCCAGCGCGATTCCGGCAGCTTCATGCGGAACGAGCCGACGACGATCTCCCGCGTGCGCGGATCGATCCCGAAATGCATATCTGTCTTTCGCGCCGCCATCGCCTGTCCGTTTCGCTGCAAAGCCCGGTTTTCCAAGGCTCCTCCTCGTCCCAGTTGGAGACTTCTCCACAATCAATCAAGCCCGGCGCATCTTTTTGTCAAAAAAGCGCTTGGCAAATCGATCAGTCGTTTGTATTACGCGCTCACTCCGCGGCGAGCGGATGATCCCTGGTAGCTCAGCGGTAGAGCATTCGACTGTTAATCGACAGGTCGCCGGTTCGAATCCGGCCCGGGGAGCCAGATTCTGGAAGGGCTGCGCTGGATAGCGCGGCCCTTCTTCGTTTCAGCGGCAAGCGCGGCAAGGCCGCCCGGCGGGCAGCCCTTTCTTTCGACAATTCGGCAAACTGGCCCGGAACTAGCGCAGGTTCTGCGGCGCGCGCCTTGTGTTCATCTGCAGCTCGTGGCGGCTGGCGAAACGGCCGAAGAGCAGGAGGAGCTTGCGTTCCTGCGCCTTGTCGAGCCCGTTCCTGCGGCAATGCTCGACGACGTCGAGGATACGGCGCATCTGCCGCTGGGTGAATTGCCTGTTGTCGATGTGATGGGTCATGGCCGGCTCCTCCGTTCGCACAGGAGGAAAACACGCCGGGCCGCGCTTTGTTCCCGGCGCGCGCCGCGATCAGGGCACCATTCCGGCGCCCACCTGCCCTGCGGCGCGCAAGGCGCCGTAATCCCGCTCATGGGCGGTGCGGCGGAAGCTCCGGCCGCGCTCGCGCGGGCGGGCCGCCACGTCGCTCAGCGGCATCCCTGCCATCCCGTCCGCATAGGTGCCGGTGGCGATGTCGTCATTGTCGGCGGGCGTCGCCTGAAAAAATCCGAAAAGCATCATGGTGTCTCCAGTTTCCGTCCAAACGGGCATGCGGCGCTCGCGTTCCGCAGCGCGCCGGATAGACGCAAAATTAACCACGTTTGCTAACAGTTGGTTAAAACCCTCCGTTTTGCCGCAGGCATCCGCATATGGCCCCTCGCCTCCCACTCCAGGTGGAAAAAATCCCTCTGGAAGAGCCCTCTCAAGGAACACGATTCCTTGCAAAGCCGGGCCGGGCGGCTGAAAAGATGCTCCCAGTCTAGATACATAACCCGCGAGGCTCGTCTGCCATGTCCATTCTCCCGTCCGTTCTCGATGCAATCGGCAACACGCCGCTGATCCGCCTCAAGGGCGCCTCGGAAGCGACGGGCTGCGAGATCCTCGGCAAGGCGGAATTCCTCAATCCCGGCCAGTCGGTGAAGGACCGCGCGGCGCTCTCGATCATCCGCGCGGCGGAACGCTCCGGCGCGCTGCGTCCCGGTGGCGTCATCGTCGAGGGCACGGCGGGCAATACGGGCATCGGCCTTGCGCTGGTGGCGCGGGCGCTCGGCTATCGCACGGTCATCGTCATTCCCGAGACGCAGAGCCAGGAGAAGAAGGACGCGCTGCGCCTGCTCGGCGCCGAGCTCGTCGAGGTCCCGGCCGTGCCCTACAGGAACCCGAACAACTATGTGAAACTGTCCGGCCGCCTCGCCGAGCAGCTTGCGAAGACCGAGCCGAACGGCGCGATCTGGGCCAACCAGTTCGACAATACCGCCAACCGCGACGCCCATATCGAGACGACCGCGCCGGAAATCTGGCGCGACACCGATGGCAAGGTGGACGGCTTCGTCTCGGCCGTCGGCTCGGGCGGCACGCTCGCCGGCGTGGCGGCGGGCCTTCGCGCGAAGAACCCACAAATCAAGATCGCCCTTGCCGATCCGGACGGCGCGGCGCTCTACAACTACTATGCCCATGGCGAGCTGAAGTCCGAGGGCGGCTCGATCACCGAGGGTATCGGCCAGGGCCGCATCACGGCCAACCTCGAGGGCTTCACGCCGGACTATTCCTACAATATCCCCGACAGCGAGGCCGTTCCGCTGGTCTTCGACCTCATCGAGAAGGAAGGCATCGCCGTCGGCGGCTCGTCGGGCATCAACATCGCCGGGGCGATCCGGCTGGCGAAGGACCTCGGCCCCGGCCACACGATCGTGACGATCCTCTGCGACTATGCTAACCGCTATCAGTCCAAACTCTTCAACCCGGACTTCCTCGATTCGAAGGGCCTGCCCGTTCCGGCATGGCTGAAGGCGAAATCGGGGATCAAGGTCCCCTATCAGCCGGTCGAATAGGTCCCATGTCCCATCCCACCACCGCCCTCTTCCGCGACGATTTCTATCTTTCGACGAACGAGGCGGTGGTGACGGCGGTGCACGAGGACGGCGGCGTCGAGCTGGACCAGACCTGTTTCTACGCGACCTCCGGCGGCCAGCCGGGCGACACGGGCTTCCTGGAGCGCGCCGACGGCAGCCGCATCGCGCTCGGCCCGGCCGTCAACGGCGCGACCAAGGACATCATCATCCACCGTCCGCTGGAGGGCGAGGCCCTGCCCCTCGTCGGCGAGACGGTCGTCGCCCATATCGACTGGGCGCGCCGCTACAAGCTGATGCGCATGCACACGGCCTGCCATCTGCTGTCCGTCGTCTGCCCCTATCCGATCACCGGCGCCGCCGTCGGCGAGGACGACAGCCGCGTCGACTTCGACATGTCCGAGACCATCGACAAGGACGAGGTGACGGCGAAGCTGATGGCGCTGGTCGAGGAGAACTACCCGGTCTTCGTGCAATGGATCACCGACGAGGAGCTCGCGGCCAATCCGGGCATCGTCAAGTCGAAGAACGTGCGCCCGCCGATGGGCCTCGGCCGCGTCAGCCTCGTATGCATCGGCGAGGCGTCCTCCGTCGACAGCCAGCCCTGCGGCGGCACCCATGTGTCGGAGACGCAGGAAGTGGGTGCGATCCATATCGCCAAGATCGAGAAGAAGGGCAAGGAGAACCGCCGCTTCCGCATCCGCTTCGGCGCGCCGGGCTCCGAGGCCTGAATTCAACATACGACTGCGGCGCAAAGCCCCTGAGGGAGAAGACCATGTCCAACGAAAAGAGCAGGTTCGTCGTCTCGGCGGATTGGGTGGAAAAGCAGCTCGGTGCGCCGGAATTCCGCGTCGTCGACGCCGCCTGGTATCTTCCCGCGCAGAACCGCAACGGCGCGGCCGAATATGCCGCCGGCCATATTCCCGGCGCGGTGTTCTTCGACCAGGACGTCATCGCCGACCATGCGAGCGGCCTGCCGCACACCGTCCCCTCGCCGGAATTCTTCGCCATGGAGGTCGGCAAGCTCGGCATCTCGGACACCGACACCATCGTCGTGCATGACGGCCCCGGCATCTTCACCGCGCCGCGCGTCTGGTGGCTGTTCCGCACCATGGGGGCGAAGAACGTCTTCGTCATGGACGGCGGCCTCGACGGCTGGAAGAAGGAGGGACGGCCGCTGTCGACAGACCTGCCGGAGCCGGCCCCCGCCGTCTTCCGCACCAGCTTCAATCCCTATGCCGTGACGTCCTTCGAGGAGATGCGCGGCATCGTCTCGACCGGCGCAAGGCAGATCGCCGACGCGCGCGGCGCCGGCCGCTTCACCGGCGAGGAGGCGGAGCCGCGCGCCGGCATGCGCTCCGGCCACATGCCCGGCGCGAAAAGCATGCCCTCGGGCACCTTCTCCGTGAACGGCAGGTTCAAGGACCTCGCCAGCCTGCGCCGGCATTTCGAGGAGTCTGGCATCGATCTTGCCAGACCGGTCGTCACGAGCTGCGGCTCCGGCATCACCGCGGCGATCATCACGCTGGCGCTGCATTCGCTCGGCCACGAGGACAACACGCTCTATGACGGCTCCTGGTCCGAATGGGGCGGCCGCGAGGACACGCCGATCGTCACCGGGAAGGACTGACCATGGCGAAGAAGGTCCAGTCCGCGCCGATCGCCGTCCATATCACCGCGCTCGAGATGACCGCGCCGCCCAAGCAGAGCCTGCCGGTGCCGGTCAACGTGCACACGGCGATCCTCGGCACGCCGGAGATCCCGCTCGCCTTCTACCGTTTCCTCTACCGGCAGGTCGGCAGCCGCTGGCACTGGGTCGACCGGCTGCGCATGGACGACGAGACGCTGGCCGCGACGCTGCACGACAAGCGCAACAGCGTGACCGTGCTCTATGTCAACGGCGCGCCGGCCGGCTTCTTCGAGCTCAGGCAGGTCGACGAGGACACGATCGAGCTTTCCCATTTCGGCCTCTTCGAGCGGGCGCTGGGGCTCGGCATCGGCAAATGGTTCCTGCTGCAGACGCTCTATGCCGCCTGGGCGTCCGGGCCGAAGCGCGTGACCGTCACCACCAACAGCCTCGATCATCCGCGCGCGCTGCAGCTCTACCAGATGTTCGGCTTCTCGCCGGTCGGCACGCTGGACGCCGAGGTCGTGCCGCTCTCCGACGCCGAGCTGCTGGCGCTCGCCAAGCGCGATTGTCTTCCGCCGGCTCAGCGGCGTTAAGCATCCTGAACGCGGGCTAAGCGCGCGGTTCATCCTGGCTTCAGGTCGTCCATGGCACTTTCGGCCGACAGTTGACGACCGAACGACAAGGAGACTTTCCATGCAACGCCGCGCTTTCCTGACCGCCTTTGCCACCGCCATCGCCCTGCCCACCTTCTCCCGCGTGGCGAGCGCGCAGGAAACCCCGTCGGAAGAGATGATCCTGCGCCGCCTCGACGCCGCGCCGGCCCGCCGGATGCGCGACGACGAGCGCGTGACGGTGCGCGAGTTCAAGCGCCGGCCGGACCTGCGCGGCGCGGCGCCCTCGATCAACATCCAGTCGATCAATTTCGCCTTCGCCTCCGCCGATATCCCGCGTTCGGAATACCGCAAGGTGCGCCAGATCGCCCGCGCCATGGAACGGCTGCTCAGCCGCCGTCGCCGCGCCGTCTTCCTGATCGAGGGCCATACCGACGCCGTCGGCTCGGCCGCCTCCAACCAGGTCCTCTCCGAACGCCGCGCCGAATCGTTGAAATGGGTGCTCGTGCGGGAGTTCGGCATCCCCTCGCGGGCGCTGGAAACCGTCGGCTACGGCGAGGAATTCCTGCTGGTGCCGACCGAGCGCGAGGAATGGCGCAACCGGCGCGTCACGCTCCGCCGCATCGACGAATTCGTGCGCTGACAAGGCCCAGTCGAGGCCCCGCTCCGCCGGCCCAGGCCGGCGGAATGCGGACAACAAAAAACCCGGCTGAAAGCCGGGTTCTTGGTGCGGTCGAGAAGACTCG
>JBDHSZ010000153.1:0-8959 GCA_039812945.1 Shinella sp. | reverse complement strand
TAGCCGACCGCCAGCTCTTCCGTCGCGCTGCCCGAATCCGGGTTGTTGACGGTGAGCGTGAGCTGGCCGTCGGTCAGCGCCAGCTTCACGGCGCGGCCGCGCTCGGAGGAGATGGTGGAGACGCGATCGACGGCCTGGGCGAAGGACTGGCAGTCGATCTTCAGTTCCTTGTCGTTGTTGGTCGGGATCACGCGCTGGTAATCCGGGAAGGTGCCGTCGATCAGCTTGGAGGTCAGGACGATGGAGCCGATGGTGAAGCGGATCTTGGCGTCCGAGACCTCCACCGTGACGGTGAGGTCGGGATTGTCGACCAGCTTCTGCAGCTCGCCCACGGTCTTGCGCGGGATGATGATGCCCGGCATGCCCTCGGAGCCCGACGGCGCCTCGACATCGGCGCGGGCGAGGCGGTGGCCGTCGGTGGCCACGGCCCGCAGCTTGAGCTGGCCGGCGCTCTCGATGGTGTGGATGAAGATGCCGTTGAGATAGTAGCGGGTCTCCTCGGTCGAGATCGCGAACTGCGTGCGATCGATCAGCATCTTGAGATCCGTCGCCTTGAGGCGGAACGTGTGCGAGAAGCTGCCGGCGGTGAGGTCCGGGAAGTCGGACTGCGGCAGGCATTGCAGCGAGAATTTCGAACGGCCGGAGGCGACGGTCATCGACGCGCCATCGGCGCTCGTCGCCAGCAGCACTTCCGAGCCGTCGGAAAGCTTGCGCACGATGTCGTAGAGAAGATGGGCCGGAACGGTCGTCGCGCCGGCCTGCTCGACCTGCGCCGGCGTCGCCTCGGTGATTTCGAGGTCGAGGTCGGTCGCCTTCATGTCGAGGCTCGCGCCGTCGGCCCGCAGCAGCACGTTCGAGAGGATCGGGATCGTGTTGCGCCGTTCGACCACGCGATGGACGTGGTTCAGCGACTTCAGAAGATTGGACCGCTCGAGAGTAATGCGCATGGAACTGTACCGCTTTCGACCGCTAGCACGCCGGAGCCCGGCGCGGCATTGCCTTGAAGGTCCGGCAGGCGCCGGAAGATGTGGACGGGCAAAATGGCAGAAATCCGAGGACTTTTGCAAGAGCTAACGGCGCGGCATGCACGATATCGGCGGCCGGGTCTTGCCGGGGCATCCGCGCTCGCCCATAAGGGGGGCGACATGCGGCCGTCCGGGGCCGGAAAGGGACTGGCGATGCGGGACGAAGGCGGGGCAGGCGACGGCGCGGGAAGCTTCCGCCTCCACAATGCCGTCATCCCCGCCCGGCCGCTGGAGCCGGCGCTCTACCTCGTCGCCACGCCCATCGGCAATCTCTCCGACATCACGCTGCGGGCGCTGGAAACGCTGGCCGGCGCAAACGTGCTCGCCTGCGAGGACACGCGCGTCACCCGCGTCCTGCTCGACCGCTACGGCATCGTCAACCGGCCCTATGCCTATCACGAGCACAATGCCGACGAAGCCGGCCCCCGCCTCATCGCGGCGCTGGAGGCCGGCAAGTCCGTCGCGCTGGTCTCCGATGCCGGCACGCCGCTCGTCTCCGACCCCGGCTACCGCCTCGCGCTCTCGGCCATCGCCGCCGGCCACCGCGTCGTGCCGATCCCCGGCGCGTCCGCGCCGCTCGCCGCGCTCGTCGGCTCGGGCCTGCCGAACGACGCCTTCCTCTTCGCCGGCTTCCTGCCGTCGAAGGACAAGGCGCGCCGCGACCGCCTCGCCGAGCTGGCCGGCGTGCCCGCCACGCTGCTGTTCCTCGAATCGCCGCACCGCATCGCCGCGACGCTCGCCGCCGCCGCCGACGTGCTGGGCGAGGGGCGCGCGGCCTGCGTCTGCCGGGAGCTGACCAAGACCTTCGAGGAATTCCGCCGCGGCACGCTCGGCGAGCTCGCCGCCCATTACGGCGACGGCGCGCCGGTGAAGGGCGAGATCGTCTTCGTCGTCGGCCCGCCGGGCGCGGCGGCCGCGCCCGAGGCGGAGGATGTCGACCGGCTGCTTCGCGCGCTGGCGAAGGACATGCCGACCGGCAGGGCGGCGACCGAGGCGGCCCGCCAGACCGGCCTGCCGCGCAAGGACCTCTACCAGCGCCTTCTCGACCTGAAGGACGGCGATGCGGGATAGGCCGGCGGACCCCAGCCGGCTCAAGGCCTTCCGCCGGGGGCACGTCTCGGAATATCTCGCCGCGCTCTATCTCCTCGCCAAGGGCTACCGCATCCGCGCGATCCGCTATCGCACCCGCTCGGGCGAGATCGACATCATCGCCCGGCGCGGCGACCTTGTCGCCTGCGTCGAGGTGAAGGCGCGGCGCGACGTGGACAGCGCCGTCTTCGCCGTCACCGCGACCGCGCAGCGGCGCATCCGCGCGGCAAGCGAGGTCTGGCTCTCCCGCCAGCCCGACGCCGCCCGGCTCTCCCTGCGCTACGACATCGTCGCGGTCTCGCCCTGGCGGCTTCCGAAGCATCTGGAGGATGCGTTTTAGCCGGAACGGCCTGCCATGGTCGTTGCCATCGCGGCTGGCGCATCCTAAATGTGTCGGGCATCCTCAGGGGACTTTTATGGCAAAGATCAAGAACGTCGCGGTCCAGATGGACCATGTGTCGACCATCAGCATCGCCGGCGATTCCACCTTCGCCATGAGCATCGAGGCGCAAAGCCGCGGCTACAGGCTGTTCCACTACACGCCGGACCGCCTCAGCCTGCGCGACGGCAAGGTCTATGCCACGGTCGAGCCGATGGAGCTGCGCGACGTCAAGGGCGACCACTACACGCTCGGCGCGCCCGAGCGCGTCGATCTGTCGACCATGGACGTGGTGCTGCTGCGCCAGGACCCGCCCTTCGACATGTCCTATATCACCTCGACGCATCTGCTCGAGCGCATCCACCCGAAGACCCTCGTCGTCAACGACCCGGCCTGGGTGCGCAATTCGCCGGAGAAGATCTTCGTCACCGAATTCGCCGACCTGATGCCGGCGACCCTCATCACCCGCGACCCGGACGAGATCCGCCGCTTCCGCGACGAGATGGGCGACATGATCCTCAAACCCCTCTACGGCAACGGCGGCGCCGGCGTCTTCCACTCCACCCGCGACGACCGCAACCTCTCCTCGCTCCTGGAGATGTTCGGCCAGATGTTCCGCGAGCCCTTCATCGCCCAGCAATACCTGCCGGACGTGCGCAAGGGCGACAAGCGCATCATCCTCATCGACGGCGAGCCGGTCGGGGCGATCAACCGCGTGCCCGCCGAGCACGACGCCCGCTCCAACATGCATGCCGGCGGACGCGCCGAGGCGACGGAGCTGACGGCGCGCGAGAAGGAGATCTGCGCCCGCATCGGCCCGGCGCTGCGCGAGCGCGGCTTCATCTTCGTCGGCATCGACGTGATCGGCGACTACATGACCGAGATCAACGTCACCTCGCCCACCGGCATCCGCGAGGTCAGGAAGTTCGGCGGCGCCGACATCGCCGCCCTCCTCTGGGACGCCATCGAACGGAAACGCTGAGGCGTCCGTTCGCGAACGTCCCGCTTTCGTTCCGCCGATACAACCGCGCGCAACCGGGGCGCGGAAAAGCCTGCCGCAAGTTCTATAATTGTTCTTGTTTCATTCCGGGATTCATGCCAGATTTGCGGATGCAACCCAGGGGCGGCTTGAAGAGCCGTTTTCGGCCGGGGCGAGCGGGGGCGATCATGGTGGCACGAGTCGGTACGATTGCGTTTCAGGGCATCGAGGGCGTGGCCGTCGATGTGCAGGTCATGGTGGCGCCCGGCAAGGTCGGCATGCAGATCGTCGGCCTGCCGGACAAGGCGGTCGCCGAGAGCCGCGAGCGGGTGCAGGCCGCGCTGCACGCCTCCGGCCTGTCGCTGCCGCCCAAACGGGTCACGGTCAATCTCGCGCCCGCCGACCTGCCCAAGGAGGGCAGCCACTATGACCTCGCCATCGCGCTCGGCCTCATGGTGGCGCTCGGCGCCGTGCCGGCCGATGCGCTGGAGGACTATCTCGTCATCGGCGAGCTCAACCTCGACGGCACGATCGCCGCGATCGCCGGCGCTCTGCCTGCCGCCCTCGGCGCCAATGCGCTGGGCAAGGGCCTGATCTGCCCGGCGGAGAACGGCGCGGAGGCCGCCTGGGCCGGCGGCGGGCTGGATATCCTCGCGCCGCGCAGCCTCATCGCGCTCGCCAACCATTTCAAGGGCACGCAGGTCCTGTCGCGCCCGGCCCCGGCGATCCGCGCGCCCGCCGCCGACCTGCCGGACCTTGCCGATATCCGCGGCCAGGAGAGCGCCAAGCGCGCCCTGGAGGTCGCCGCCGCCGGAAACCATAATTTGCTGATGGTCGGCCCGCCGGGCTCCGGAAAATCCATGCTCGCCGCGCGCCTCGCCGCCATCCTGCCGCCGCTCTCGCCGGCCGAGCTGCTCGACGTCTCGATGATCCATTCCATCGCCGGCCAGCTTTCCGGCGGCCGCCTGTCCGATCGCCGTCCCTTCCGCACGCCGCACCATTCCGCCACCATGGCGGCGCTTGTCGGCGGCGGGGCGCGGGCGAAGCCCGGCGAGGCCTCGCTCGCCCATAACGGCGTGCTCTTCCTCGACGAATTGCCGGAATTCTCGCCGCAGGCGCTCGATGCGCTGCGCCAGCCGCTCGAGACCGGCGAATGCATCATCGCCCGCGCCAATCACCGGGTCAGCTACCCGGCCGCCATCCAGCTCGTCGCGGCGATGAATCCGTGCCGCTGCGGCATGGCGGGCGAGCCGGGCCGCACCTGCGCCCGCGGCCCGCGCTGCGCCAGCGATTATCAGGCCCGTGTCTCCGGCCCGCTGCTCGACCGCATCGATATCCGCATCGACGTGCCGGCCGTCACCGCGACGGATCTCATCCGCCCGACGGCCGGCGAGGCCAGCGCGGCGGTCGCCCGCCGCGTCGCAAGGGCCCGGGCCCTGCAGGTCGATCGCTTCGCCCGCCTCGGCATGGGCGCGGTGACGAGCAATGCCCGCGCCGCGACGGCGCTCGTCGAGAAGATGGCGGAGCCCGATGCCGGCGGCCTCCAGCTCCTGCGCGACGCCGCGGAGAAGATGCGCTTTTCCGCCCGCGGCTATCACCGCATCCTCAAGGTCGCCCGCACGCTCGCCGATCTCGACGGGGCCTCCACCGTCGGCCGCATCCATCTGGCGGAGGCGATCTCCTACCGCATCGCCGGCGAGCGGCTGGCCGCGGCGGCGTGAGGCTTGCGGCCCGCCGCGCGCGATGCGCGGCGGGCGTTCCCATGGTCAGCCGCCGAGGCCTTCGAAGAGCGCGGTCGAAAGATAGCGCTCGGCGAAGGAGGGGATGATGACGACGATGGTCTTGCCGGCGTTTTCCGGCCGGCTGCCGACCTTTGCGGCGGCGGCCAGCGCCGCGCCGGAGGAGATGCCGACCGGCACGCCTTCGAGGCGGGCGACGAGGCGGGCGGTGTCGAACGCCTCGTCATTGCTGACGGTGACGACCTCGTCATAGACCGCCGTGTCGAGGACGGCGGGCGCGAAGCCCGCGCCGATGCCCTGGATCTTGTGCGGGCCGGGATTGCCGCCCGACAGGACCGGGCTGTCGGTGGGCTCGACGGCGACGACCTTGAGGCCGGGCTTCCTCGCCTTCAGCACCTGGCCGGCGCCGGTGATCGTGCCGCCCGTGCCGATGCCGGAGACGAGGATGTCGATCGCGCCGTCCGTGTCGTTCCAGATCTCCTCCGCCGTCGTCCTGCGGTGGATTTCCGGGTTGGCGGGGTTTTCGAACTGCTGCGGGATGACGGCGCCGGGAATGCTCGCCGCCAGCTCCTCCGCCTTGGCGATGGCGCCCTTCATGCCCTTCGGCCCTTCGGTCAGCACCAGTTCGGCGCCGAGCAAAGCCAGCATCTTGCGCCGCTCGACCGACATGGTCTCCGGCATGGTGAGGATCAGGCGGTAGCCCTTGGCGGCGGCGGCGAAGGCGAGCGCGATGCCGGTATTGCCGGAGGTCGGCTCCACCAGCGTCGACTGGCCGGGCGTGATCCTGCCGGCCGCTTCCAGCGCCTCGATCATCGCCACGCCGATGCGGTCCTTGACCGAGGCGATCGGGTTGAAGAATTCCAGCTTGGCGAGGAGATTGGCGGAAACGCCCTTCTCCCTGGCGAACTTGTCGAGCCGCACGATCGGCGTGTCGCCGATCGTCTCGGTGATGGAGGCGTAGATACGGCCGCGGCCGGGCTTGCGGGTTTCGGTCATCGGAGGCTCCTCTGTTCTCGTTGCGGAGAATGTAGGAGGGAACGCGGCCCTGGGCGAGTCCGGATTTCGCGGCAAGCGCGCCGAACGTGGAATATTCGGCCCCGGAAGGCGCGAAAGGCCGCGCCTTCTGCGCTGCCCGGGTTACGATACAGGCGGCGGTGCCGGCCAGGACGCCCGCAGCGATGCGGTTCAGCCCTGTAGCGTCTCCGACTGCCCGAGGAGTAGCCGGGCCCACGAAAGGCCGTGCCTTCTGCGCTGCCCGGGTTGCGATACAGGCGGCGATGCCGGCCAGGACGCCCGCAGCGATGCGGTTCAGCCCGTGGCGTCTCCGACTGCCCGAGGAGTAGCCGGGCCCACGAAAGGCTACGCCTTCTACGCCGCGCGGGTCGCGATATAGGCGGCGGTGCCGGCCAGGATGCCCGCGGCGATGCGGTTCAGCCGCTGCAGCGCCTTCGGCTGCCTGAGGAGGAGCCGGGCGCGCGCGGCAAGCGCGATATAGGGCACCAGCACCGCCAGCAGCACCACGAAGGTCGCGGCGAGCAGCAGCCCGTAGTCCCTGAGGCCGATCTGCTCGAGGTCGATCAGCGTCGGCACGAGCGCGACATAGAACAGCATGGTCTTCGGGTTGCCGAGCGTCACCAACAGGCCGGAGAGGAAGGACATGGCGAGGCCGGTCGAGCGCTGCGCCTCGATGTTCTGCGGCAGGAGGCCCGTCGTCCAGAGCTTCCAGGCGATATGGACGAGGTAGAGCGCGCCGGCGATCTTGATCAGCGCGAAGGCGGTGGTGAAGGCCTGCGCGATGAGGGCAAGGCCGAGGATCACCGCCGTCAGGTAGATCATGTCGCCGAGAATGAGGCCGAGCCCCATGAAGAAGGTCGGCCGGAAGCCGGAGCCGAGCGCGCGGGCGACGATCGCCGTGATGCCCGGGCCGGGAATGATGGCGGCGATGAACAGCGCGCCGGCATAGGTGATGAGAACGGCAAGGCTCATGGCGAAACTCTCCGAATGCGCCTCTTCTACGTCCGCCCGCGGTTCCCCGCAATGGCCGGGAACGCCCCGGATCAGAATTCGGCCATCGGCGGCAGGGCGAAGGGCTCAGCGGGCCGCAACCGGCTTTTTTCGCGCAGCATGAGCACCACTTCGCCCGTATCGGGGACGGCCTCGCCCGCCCATGCCAGACGATCGGGCGCGAAATGGACGGTGATGCGCGACGGCGCGACCCGGAGGCTGGCGAGGATATCCGCGAGCCCGGGGATGCGGGCGCCGACGATATCCAGGAGCTCGAAAGCCCCGTCCTTTCCCGTCCGCCAGGCAAGGACGATGTCGTCGTCCATCAGGTCGAGCCGCAGGTCCGGCATCAGGGATGCATTGAAGAGGAACATCTCGCCTTGCCGCAACGGTGCGAACTGGTCGCAGACCGGTCGGCGGCCTTCGAGCAGTTGGCGGAGGAGGGCGATGTCGGCGTCGTTTCCGATATCCAGCCGCCTGACCGGCCTTGCCGTTCCGCCCACGGGCGCCGCACCGGCGAAACGATGCTGCGCCAGCGGCTCGAATCCATGGCGGCGATAGAGCTCCGGCGTATCGGTCAGGAGCGCGACGGCCTGAAAGCCCGCCGCGTCGCAATGGTCGAGCGCCGCCTGCAGGACGTCCCGATAGAGGCCCCGGCCGCGATGACCCGGCCGCACCGCGCCCGATTGCAGGCCCGCCGCGCGCACCACCGCGCCATCCACGACGAGCGGCAGGGAAAAGGCGCTGATATTGGCGATGCAGGTGCCCGCCGCATCGAACCATCCGAAGGCGACGCTGGTCGGGTCAGGCCCGCCGAGCCGGTCCATGCCCGTCACGTCGATCTCGAAGACATCCTGCAAAAGCCCGGCGAGCGCGCGCCAGCGGGCGGCATCGCCGAAATGGCCCGAGCGGAAGACAAGGCCGTCGCGGTCGTGCACGGCCTCAGCGCACGCCCGTCGAGCCGAACCCGCCCGCCCCGCGCGCCGTCTCGCCCGCCTCAGAGGCTTCGCGCACCGAAACCTGCGTCACGGGCGCGATCACCATCTGGGCGATGCGCATGCCGCGCTCGATGACGAAGGGTTCCTCGCCGAGATTGATCAGCAGCACCTTCACCTCGCCGCGATAGTCGCTGTCGACGGTGCCGGGCGTGTTGAGGCAGGTGACGCCGTGCTTGAAGGCGAGGCCCGAGCGCGGGCGCACCTGGCCCTCGTGGCCCAGCGGGATCTCGAAGACGAAGCCGGTCGGCACCAGCGCGCGCTTTCCCGGCTCCAGCGTCAGCGGCGCGTCCGCCGCCACGGCGGCGCGCAGGTCCATGCCGGCGGCTTCCGCCGTCTCGTAGGCGGGAAGCGCGATGCCCTCGCCATGCGGCAGGCGGACGAGGCGGAGCGTGGGCTGGGAGGAGGCTTGCGCGGTCATGCGCCCATAAGCCGGCCGGCGCTTCGCCTCGTCAATTGCGCTTTGCCGGCGGAGCCTGTAAAGACCGCGGCAACTCACAGGATATTGCTTGAAATGGCCGAAACCCTTGCCGAGGCGGTCTCCCGCCGCCGCACCTTCGCGATCATCGCGCACCCGGACGCCGGTAAAACCACCCTCACCGAGAAGCTGCTGCTGTTCGGCGGCGCGATTCAGCTCGCCGGCGAGGTGAAGGCGAAGAAGGACCGCATCCAGACCCGCTCGGACTGGATGAAGATCGAGCGCGAGCGCGGCATCTCGGTCGTCACCTCGGTGATGACCTTCGAATATG
>JBDHSZ010000152.1:0-9014 GCA_039812945.1 Shinella sp. | reverse complement strand
AACTGGCTTCACCTGTTCGGCAAGGTCGACACACCGCTCGGCGGCAGGATCAAGGAAACCCTGCGCGCCGCCTTCATTCCCGAAGACGCAGACTGGCAGCGCGCATGCCTTGCCGCGTCGCTGCGCCATTTCGACCGCGCCTTCGCCGACCTCAAGACGGTTGGCGGTGCCGGCCCGGAAAAGACCGTTCCGGCAGCAGCAGCGGTGACCGTCGTCGCCCATCCGGACGTCAATGGCCGAGGCTAGGCTAGCCGTCGGCTCGAGGGGGCGTTTCGAGTTGCAACGCGACCGTTTCCCAACGGTCGGCGAAGGGACCGTAGGCGGTCTTGATATCGACGCCGACGGGCAGTTCGGGGCATTCGTTCTCGCCGTTGCTGCCCCAGTTCACCCAGCCGGACTGGCGCCTCTGGACGATCTGGAAGGCGCCCGAGGGCTTGGACGTCCACCAGATCATCGCCCGCCCGCTCGCCTCGTGATATTCCACGGTCTTATCCGCCGGGCCGGGGAAGATTGTCTCGTGCGGCACAGCGGAAACGTCGACCGGCTGGCCCGTCAGGATCCACGGCCGATCGCCCAGATCAGCCTTCACATGGGAGGCGACGCGCACCCTGGCGAGCCGTTCGCGCAACTCCGCCTCGCCCAATACGCCCTCCCAGATGCAGAAGAGCCGCCAATAAAGGTCCCAATGGGCGGATTCGATATCCGCGAGATGGGCGCGGAATTCCTCGAACTTCTGGCTCTGGTTCTTCGAGTTGGCCACCGTGTCGGCGACCATGTCGACCAGTTCGCCGGCATAGGGATCGCCCGCCCGGTACCGTGTCCCGCCGAAGGCGGCGAAGCGGTCGAAGACCAGTTCGCCCTTGCCACCCTCGAATTCGTCGCCAACCGTGATCTTGTTTGTCACGGAGCGGCCGTTGATGACGGTCTGGAACGGGTCGACGTCATAGCGGCGCTGGAACCAGGGCGTGTCGTAGGTGAATTTCCAGTCGATGGCGAAGCGTTTGCCCTTCAACTCCTCCAGCAGCCCGTCCGGAATGAGGCCGTGCATGCGATAATGGTGCAGGACGGGTCCCTGTTCGACTGTTTCGATCCGCACCCTGGTGTGTTCCGGCGGGTTGATCAGCCCGTTTTCCGGCGTGAAGAACGGTCCGTAGAAGCCGCCGATGGCATTGTTGCCGGATGGCAGCAGCTCGAAGCCGTCCGCCAGCGCCTTGAAATGCCGGATGCCCCATTTCGAGGAGCCGAGGCCCTGGGCGGTGCCCGCGCACAGTTCGAGGTCGAAGGCGCCGGTATCGAGGCGTACGAAGCAATCTGCTTCCCTGCCCGCGAGCGCGGTAATGCCGGCCGGCGTTTCGGACGGCTGGCACGGTTCCTCCAGCGTCAGCCGGCAGGTGCCGGTGAAGCTGAGCACGCAGATGAAGCGCGTCTCGCCGTGCACGGGAGCGCTTTGCAGGCGCTGGCAGAGCACCCGCTCGCCCTTGTCGTCGCGCGCCCACCAGAGCGGCTCGGCAAGCTCTGCCTTGACCGAAAACACGACGGGTTCATGATCGCGGGCGCCCTCGAGCGGATCGGTGATCAGGATGGAATGGGCCATGGGAATATCTCCGGAAAGGATCAGGATTTCGCCGGCGTCTTCGGCCCGCCGGCACGCAGGAACAACGGGCGCTGCTTGAGGCTGTCGATGGCGACGGCAAGGATGATCACCAC
This sequence comes from Shinella sp., assembly GCA_039812945.1. Lineage (GTDB taxonomy): Bacteria > Pseudomonadota > Alphaproteobacteria > Rhizobiales > Rhizobiaceae > Shinella. Next base: position 7,307 of record JBDHSZ010000152.1, on the reverse strand, counting down.
GCCCTTGATGAGAAGCTGGGTGAAGAACTGCACGTTGAGCAGGATAAGGCCGGTGCTCAAAACGCCGAGGATGACCGAGCCGATCAGCGTGCCGACGATGCGCCCGCGCCCGCCTGCAAGGCTGGTGCCGCCGAGCACGACGGCGGCGATGGCATCGAGTTCGTATCCCGTACCCGCCGTCGGCTGGGCCGAGATGACACGAGCGGCGAAGATCACGCCGGCGAGCCCCGCGCAGGCGCCGGCCAGCACATAGACGGACGTGATGACCCGCTTGACCCTGACGCCGGCGAGCTTCGCCGCCTCCGCATTGCCGCCGACGGCATAGACGTGCCGGCCATAGCGCGTGCGTTCCAGCACGAACCAGATCACCGCATAGACAACCACCATGACGATGACGGGAACCGGGATGGGGCCGACATAGCCGTTGCCCAGGTCGCGGAAATTGAGGCTGGAGGAGACGATCGGCTGGCCGTCGGTGATCGTATAGGCAAGGCCGCGCAGGAAGGTCATGGTTCCGAGCGTCACAATGAACGGCGCGAGCGCGAGATAGGCGGTGAGCCAGCCGTTGACGAGTCCGCAGAGCGCCCCGACCGCCATGCCGAGCAATACGGCGAGCGGCGCCGGCACGCCGGCAATGGCCGCGATCACCGCGACCACGCCAGATACGGCGACGGTCGAGCCGACCGACAGATCGATTCCGCCCGTCAGGATGACCACGGTCATGCCCGCCGCGAGGATCGCGTTAATGGAGATCGCGCGGGCGATGTTCAGGAGGTTATCGACGCGGTTGAAATTCGGGGCGATGATCGCCATAAGCAGGACGAGCGCCACCAGCACCATCAGGATGCCGACGCGGTCCCACCAGCGGGCAAAGTCGAACGGTTCGCGCGCCGGCTTTGCCGGGGTCATCGCATTGGTCTCTTCGCTGTTCATGCTTGCTCTCCCATATTTGCTGCGCGCGCCGCCGTGCCGGTGGCATGCAGCATGACGTCTTCTTCGGAGGTTCGAGATGATTCCAGTTCGGCGACGATGCGACCCTCGCGCATGACGAGCAGGCGGTCGCTGATGCCGATCGCCTCCGGCAGATCGGAGGAAATGACGAGGATCGCCTTGCCGGCGCGGGCAAGGCCATCGATCTGTTCGTAGATTTCACGCTTGGCGCCGATGTCGACGCCGCGTGTCGGCTCGTCGAGGATCAGCACGTCGCAATCGCGCAGCAGCCAGCGGGCGAGTGCCGCCTTCTGCTGGTTGCCGCCCGACAGCGCCTTGACCGGCAGGTCGACGGCATTCAGCCTGAGCCGCAACCGCTCCATCTCGCCGAGCACGGCTGCGCGCCGCTCCCGCCTGCGGATGACGCCTGTCGAGACGAAACGATCGAGCGAGCTGATGGCGACATTGTCCTCGACGCTGTGGTCGAGGAAGAGGCCCTCTTCCTTGCGGTTTTCCGGCACCATGCCGATGCCGTCGGCAATCGCCTCGGTCGGATCGGCCGGGGCGCTCACGCGTCCTCCGATCTCGACATGGCCTTGCATGCGCGCATCCGCGCCGAAGATCAGCCGGCCGACCTCGGTGCGGCCGGAGCCGATGAGGCCCGCCATGCAGACGACCTCGCCGGCATGGACCGTTAGGTCCACCGGACCGACGGCGGCGCCTGCGAGACCTTTCACCGTCAGCAACGGGCGCCCCGCGACGCGCAGCTCGTGATGATAGAGATCGGCGACCGTGCGGCCGACCATCATGCGCACCACGTCCGCCGGACTGATCTCCTCGCGCGTCCCCGTGCCGACATAGGTGCCGTCCCGGAAGACGGTGACGCGGTCGGCAAGCCGCCAGACTTCCTCCATGCGGTGGGAGATGTAGATCATGCCGACGCCGGCCGCCCGCATCTGGTCGATCAGCTTGTCGAGCTCGATCGCCTCGGCGCGCGACAGGGCCGCGGTCGGCTCGTCGAGCACCAGAACGCGGGCATTCTCGCCGACGGCGCGGGCGATCTCGACCATCTGCTGCATGCCGACACTGAGCGAGCCGAGCTTGCGGCGCGGATCGATGGAGCAATGGATGCGCGCCAGCTTGTCGCGCGCGTCCTTTTCCATCAGCGCGCGGTCGAGCATGCCGAAACGGGTCTTGGGCTCACGACCCAGCGCCAGGTTTTCGGCGACCGTCATCTCCGGCACCGTGTTCAATTCCTGATGGATGATGGCGATGCCGTGCCGGGCGGCATCACGCGGCGAGCGGATATCGACCGCCTGCCCGTCGATGCGGATCGCACCGGCATCACGCTCGATATTGCCGGCGAGAATCTTCATCAGCGTCGATTTCCCGGCGCCGTTCTCGCCCATGAGCGCATGGACCTCGCCTGCCCGCAGATCGAAGCGCACGTCGTTCAGCGCGAGCGTAGCGCCGAACCGCTTGGAAATGCCTTCAAGGGTCAAAAGGGGATGGGACATGTCATCGTGCCTCGTGTGGGGGGCCGGAAGCGGGGAGAAATCGCTTCCGGCCGGGCTGAGCGCTTCGCGTCTTACCAGCCGGGATATTGGGCGACGTTCTGCCGGTCGACGAGCACGCTCTCGATCAGGATCGTCTTCTCAGTGGGCGGATTGCCGGCGGCCATGGCTTCCGCCACCTTGACGGCCTGGCGTACCATTTCGGCCGGGTTCTGCGTCGCCGTGCCGATGAAGGGCGAGCCTTCGCGCTTCAGCTCCTCGACCGCCTCGGGGCTGCCGTCGACGCCCGTCACCTTGATCGTCTCGGCCTTGCCGGCCTGCTCGACGGCAAGGACCGCGCCCAGCGCCGACGGGTCGTTCATGCCGAAGATGCCGGTGACGTCGGGATTGGCCGTCAGCATGTCGGTGGTGACGGCAAGGCCCGAGGCGCGGTCGTTCTTGGATGCCTGCTGGCCGACGATCTTGATATCGGGATAGTTCTTGGCGACGTTCTTGCAGCCGGCGATGCGGTCGATGATCGTCTGGATCGGCGTGCCGTCCACCAGCAGCACCTCGCCCTTGCCGCCCATCTGCTTGAAGAGATAATCGCAGGAACGCTCGCCCGCCTGCACCGCATTGGTCATGACCACGGCATCGGCGCCCTTGGCCGGGGTATCGACGGCGATGACGATGATGCCGGCTTCCTTGGCGCGCAGGATGGCGGGTTCGATGCCGGCTTCATCCACGGCGGAGATGACGATGAGGTTCACGCCCTGCTGGATGAAGGCGTCGATCTGGGTGTTCTGGTTGGCAAGGTCGAGCTGCGCATCCTGCGTGTTGACGGTCGCGCCGATCGCCTTGGCCGCATCTTCCGCGCCCTTGGTCATGGCCGAGAAGAACGGGTTGGACATGTCCTGCACCATCAGGCCGATCTTTTCGATCTTTTTCGGCGCCTCTTGAGCGGCCGCCGGCTGGGCCAGGAGCAGGCCGCCGAGGGCGAACATCGATACCGTCGCGGCAAGCCGCATATAGGGTTTGAATTGCATGGTTTCCTCCATTTGATCGTCCGCCGTGATGTGACGGACAGCCTCCTTGACGATCGGATCGCGACGATCACCGCGATTTCATGCGCCGGCGAATCACCTAATCGTTTAGGTTGATCGCGGGAATCTTGCCCTTCCCGGCAGGGGAACCGTTCAAGCCGCCAGGAAGGATCCTTTCTTGACGACGTCGCCGTCCTGCGCGACGCATCCGCACGAGCCGCGCAGCGTCAGTTTCGCCGGCACCTGCTGGCGGTGCTCGGGCAGGTAGACCGGGCTCGGGGACTTGCCCTTGCGCTCGGCCGCCTCCTGTCCCTCGATGATATCGCGCAGCATCATCGCCGCGCGCCGGCCGATTTCCTCGCTCTGCTCGTTGAGCAAGGTGATCGGCGGATCGGTAAGCGCCGACCAGGCGAACTCGTCATAGGCGACCACGGCCATGTCGTCGGGAATGCGTATCCCACGCTCCCTCAGGAGGCCCATCGCGCCGAGCAGCAGCGGGTTGTTGCCGGCGATCACCACGCGCGGCAGGCCGGCGCGGCCGTCTAGTTGCCGGGCGAGCGTTTCGCGGGCCGAGGCCGCGTCGTTGGCGGTCTCCAGCACGACGAGGTTGACGCCATGCAGGCGCGCCGCCTCGCGAAGGCCGCTCTCGCGCCCGAAGCGCGATGACCATTTCGAGGGATAGACGAGAAACAGCCAGTCCTTGTAGCCGTGTTCGGCCAGATGCTGCCCCACGACGAGGCTGGCCTCGTGGTTGTTCGTCGTCACGCTCGGAAAATGAGCGGCTTCCGGCGGCGGGGACGAGTCGACGAACACGACCGGAATATCCCATTTCGCCAGAAGATCAGTGTGCGCAGGCTGCAGTGTCAACGTGGAAATCACCCCGGCCGTGCGGGATTCGATCAGCCGCTGAATCATGCGCGCCTCGAGCCGCGCGTCATAGGCGCCATCCACCGCCACGTCGCCGATGACCACTGTCCATTCGGACGGAGCCAGCGCCTGCTGGATACCACCCATGAGGTCGAGATAATAGGAGTTGGACGTACTCGCCGTGATGACCGCGACGGAATCCCGCTTGGCACGCCGCAATTCCTGCGCCGCCCGGTTCACCACATAGCCGAGGTCGCGCGCCGCCTTGAGGATCTGCTCGCGGCTCTGTTCGGAGACGCCATCGCCCCCACTCAAGGCCCGCGACACGGTAAAGACCGAAAATCCAGTGACGCGACTGATGTCGCGCATCGTCGAACGTGCCACTACATCCTCCCGGCGCGCCAAACCTAAACGTTTAGGTAAAGAACCGTACTCCGAGGAAATTGTCAACACACTGTTTTGATGACTCAATAAATTGTGTGATCCGCACTGCCGCATCACCACCGCCCCGGAAGTCTCAACCTGTGGGAATGGTGCCTCCATAAATGACATGTCGGGTGTCAACGGCGGAGTAAAAACCGGCCACGGGGCGGAGCAAAAGTCGGCCGTTGACAGCCAGTACTTCATGAAGGCGAGTCCGGTTCGGCCAGGCGATTATCTTGAGTTCTTTGCCGAGATCGATCTCCTCGGCGCAATGTCGGCCTGCCCTGGCGGCGATTGCTCGGCGGAGCATTCATCTGATTCCGCGGCCTGCTATCCGCTGGTCGCTGATATCTACCGGGCAAAGGCTTTGCCCCGGGGATGGAAACAGCCACAGGTGAACGGTTACGATCGAAGCCATGGGGTCTAGAATCAATCGGCAGAGGCTTAGCATGGCAGAAGCGATCTGAGAGAAGCGGTGCGATGAACCCCGCTGAGGCCCGTCTTTGTGATGTCGCGGTTGGGCGCCGAGACCCTCGCATCGAGCGTGAACAGGCGCTGGCGGTTATCGATCTGTTTGAGAACAACAGCTTCCTGCCCGTCGGTCACAGTTCGGCTAGGGTTTCACTCCGCCTTGGATCCCAATGCAGCTGCAAATTGGCGTATAGAAAATTACTCGCCCGCTTTATGGTGGACGCGGACAAGAACCGCGAGGTAATATAGCAATACCGCCGCAACCGGATAGCTCTGCGAAACCAATTGAACGACGGCGTTTTTCCGTCTGCGGCATCTTCGCGCGCGACAGGGGCGGCGGCTTCGCCGCACAGCGCGCCCCTACAGATGGCGGAGCGCCGGAATCAGGGAAGGATATATGAAATGACCAACGTACGGCCGCAGCCCGGCCCGATGGAACAGCGGCTCGCCGAAGTAACCGCCTACCGTCCCACGGACGAGGAACGGCGAATTATCGAAACCTTGCTGGACGTGGCCCGCAGGCCCTTCGGCACCGGCCGGCCCATCGGCGACGACCCGGCCACGCAGTTCTTTCCGGTGCAGTCGGAAGCCTCTCCTTTCGACCCGGCAGGCTGACCCTTGGATACGATTTCCACTCTTTCGGCGCGGCTCGATTCCCGCGACGTGACTGCAGGCGCACTGCTGGATGCGAGCCTCGACATCATCGCTCGGCAGGACGGCGACATCCGCGCCTTCATTTCGATCATGGAAGAGAGCGCCCGCCGACAGGCCCAGGCCGCCGACACGCGCGCGCGAGAAGGCCAGCGCCTCGGCCCGCTCGATGGCATTCCGATCTCCGTCAAGGATATTGTCGCCACTCGCGATGCCCCCACCACCGCCGGCAGCTCGATTCTCGAGCATCACATGACCGGCGACGATGCACCGCTGATCAAGCGGCTGGCAGCGGCCGGCGCGGTGATCGTCGGCAAGAACAACATGCATGAATATGCCTTCGGCGTCAGCAGCGCCAACCGGCGTTTCGGCAGCGTCATCAATCCGCGGGCGCCCGAGTGCATTCCCGGCGGATCGAGCGGCGGCACGGCGGCGGCCATCGCCGCCGGCATGGTGCCGGCCGGCATCGGTTCGGATACCGGCGGGTCGATCCGCATTCCCGCAGCCTGCTGCGATCTCGTCGGTCTCAAGCCGACCTATGGCCTTATCGATGCCCGCAACACCATTCCGCAGGCATGGTCGCTGGATCATTTCGGCCCGATGGCGACCTGTGTCGATGATGTGCGCCTGCTGCTACAGGCCGCGATGGGCGCGCGCCTTGCGGCCGCCACTTCGCAATCGGTGCTGAAGGGTCTGCGCATCGGCGTGCCACGCCATCTGGTGGAACGCGCCGATGCCGCCACGCTCGCCGGCTTCCTGCGCGCCATGCAGCGGCTGGAGGAGTATGGCGCCGTTATCAGGGAGTTCGATTATGCCGATCTGGACGAGGGCTATCGCGCCTGGCTGGTGGTGATGCTGGCGGAATCGGCCGCCTATCATCGTGGCAATATCCGCGATGCCCCTGAAGCCATCGACCCGGCCATTCGCCCCAGTCTCCTGGCCGGCATCTGTCTGAGCGGCTTCGAATATCTCGATGCCCAGCGCTATCGCCGGCAATGGTGCGCGCGTCTGTTCGACGACCTGCGCGGCATCGACATCGTCGCCAATCCGACCCTGCCGGTCGCCCCGCCGCTGCGCGATGTCGAAACCGTGCAGGCAGGCAGCGGCGAGATGTCGGTGCTCGACGCCATGGTCTGCTACCAGTGGGTGGCCAATCTCAGTGGCTGGCCGTCGATCGCGCTGCCATGCGAGCGAAGCGCCGGCATTGCGCCCAGCCTGATGCTCACCGCCCGCCCGCATGCGGAAGCCCTCCTTCTCGATACCGCCCGGGCATTCGAGGATATTCGCGGTCAAACTGCCGGGAATTGACGCCGTTTTAGCCCCGGTTCACCGGGAGCCGGGGCTAATACGCCACCTGAGAGCGGCGGTGCAAAAGTCGGCCACGGTAGCGGCGGCATAATGCTGCTGCGGGCGGAGTAAAATCCGGCCA
>JBDHSZ010000151.1:0-9100 GCA_039812945.1 Shinella sp. | reverse complement strand
TCGGCCATCGCCAGCCTCGAGGAGACGATCCAGACGGTCAACGCCTCGGTCGGCAATATCGGCGGCGGCACCGGCGAGATCTCCAAGGGCGCGGCCGATCTGTCGCACCGCACCGAGCAGCAGGCGGCAAGCCTCGAGGAGACCGCCGCGGCGCTCGACGAGCTGACCTCGCAGGTCAATTCGAGCGCGGAGAACGCCCGCATCGCCGCCAAGTCCGTCGACACGGCGAGCAACGACGCCAGCAAGTCGGGCGAAGTGGTGCAGAAGGCGATCGACGCCATGCGCGGCATCGAGAGCTCCTCACACGAGATCTCTAACATCATCGGCGTGATCGACGACATCGCCTTCCAGACGAACCTGCTGGCGCTGAACGCCGGCGTCGAGGCCGCCCGCGCGGGCGAGGCCGGCAAGGGCTTCGCCGTCGTGGCGCAGGAAGTGCGCGAGCTCGCCCAGCGCTCGGCGAACGCCGCCAAGGAGATCAAGACGCTGATCAACACCTCGGAGACGCAGGTCCGCGAGGGCGTCGATCTCGTCGGCAAGGCCGGCGGAGCACTGGAGAACATCGCCGAGCAGGTCATCCAGATCAACGGGCTGATCCGCCAGATCTCCTCCTCGGCCTCCGAACAGGCCGTCGGCCTCAAGGAGATCAACGCGGCCGTCAACCAGATGGACCAGGTGACGCAGCAGAACGCCGCCATGGTGGAGGAAACCACCGCCGCCTCGATGGCGCTGAACGACGAGGCGCAGACGCTGAAATCGCTCGTCGCCCGCTTCCGCGCCGGCGCGGCCGCCATGGCCGCTTCCCAGCCGGTGCAGCAGGCCGCGCGGCCGCAGGCCCAGCCCCAGCGCGCCGCCTACCAGGCCCCGCGCAGGGCGGCCCGCGCCACGCCGCAGGTCGCCGGCAACACGGCGCTCGCCCAGGACGACTGGGAAGAGTTCTGAGAGCCCGTATCGGGAACGAAAGGGCCGGCCTCGCGCCGGCCCTTTTCTTTTCGCCCGGAACGATCGGCGTTCCTTCCCTGCGCGGCGAAACAGAATCTTGCCGCTGGACCCTTGCGTCCGGGGCGCGATCGGCACATAAGCCAAGAAAATAGTCATTCCGCCTTTTTCATGATCAGGATCATCGTGGCCCCATCCCAACATGATGCCCGCAAATCGGGCATTCTGTCCAAATTCCGGCTGTTCTCTCCAATTTTGGCCGGCGCCACGCTCAAGGAACGCCTCATCGGCTGCCTCGGGGCCCTGATCGGCATTTGTCTCACCGGCCTTATCTGCGGCTTCGCCATGGGCAACGATCCGCATCTTCCGCTGATCGTCGCGCCCGTCGGCGCCTCGGCCGTGCTGCTCTTCGCGGTGCCGGCCAGCCCCCTCGCCCAGCCCTGGTCGATCGTCGGCGGCAACACGATCTCCGCCCTGGTCGGCGTCACCGTCACCACGCTCGTCGCGGATCCGGCGCTCGCCATCGGCCTTGCCGTGGCGCTCGCCATCCTCGCCATGTCGCTGACGCGCTCGCTGCATCCGCCGGGCGGCGCGGCGGCGCTCACCGCCGTCATCGGCGGGGCCGCGGTCACGCGCGCCGGCTTCTGGTTCCCCCTCGCGCCGGTCGCGATCAATTCGCTGCTGCTCGTTTGCGTCGGCATCCTGTTCCACCGCCTCGCCGGCCGGCAATATCCGCACCGGCAGGCGGTCGCCCCCGTCAACACGCACAAGACGGCCGATCCGCCGGCCGCCTTCCGCGTCGGCTTCAACACCGAGGACATCGACGCGGCCATCGCCAGCCTCAACGAGACGCTCGACATCAGCCGCGCCGACCTCGATGCGCTGCTGAGGCAGGTCGAGCTGCAGGCGCTGCTGCGCGAGCGGGGCGAATTGACCTGCGCCGACATCATGTCGCGCGACGTGGTGACCGTGCCGGTCGACGCGACGGCCGACACCGCCCGCGCGCAACTGCTCGACCACGATATCCGCACGCTGCCCGTGCTCGACGCCGAGGGGCGGCTTCTCGGCACGGTGGGCCTGCGCGAACTGGCGGCGATGGCGCCGGACGCCCCGCTGCCGGTGTCGCAGGCGGCGACCGCCAGCCCCTCAGACCCGGCGATCGGCCTCCTGCCGCGCCTGACGGACGGCTCGATCCATGCCGTGGTGGTGATCGACGAGGCGCGCCGCGCCGTCGGCGTCATCTCCCAGACCGATCTTCTGGCCACGCTCGCCAAGAGCCTGTCCCAGGCCGGCCGGACCACCCTGATGAGCGGTCACGGACAGGGCATCTGAACATGAAGGAACGCTATCATCCCGCCGCCCGGCACGAAGCCGGCGGCTCCATCCAGGAAATATGAGACCCAGACACGAAAGGAGTGTCGCCATGGCGACCGTTGACGAGAAGCTTGAACCCATCCTTGCCCAGGTGCTGCAGCGCAACCCTGCAGAGCCGGAATTCCACCAGGCGGTGCGCGAGGTGCTGGAAAGCCTCGGCCAGGTCGTCTCCAAACATCCCGACTACCTGACGGACGCGCTGATCGAGCGCATCTGCGAGCCGGAGCGCCAGATCATCTTCCGCGTGCCGTGGGTCGACGACAAGGGCCAGGTGCAGATCAACCGCGGCTTCCGCGTGCAGTTCAACTCGGCGCTCGGCCCATACAAGGGCGGCCTTCGCTTCCACCCCTCCGTCAATCTCGGCATCATCAAGTTCCTCGGCTTCGAGCAGATCTTCAAGAACGCGCTGACGGGCCTGCCGATCGGCGGCGGCAAGGGCGGCTCGGACTTCGACCCCAAGGGCAAGTCCGACCTCGAGATCATGCGCTTCTGCCAGTCCTTCATGACCGAGCTGCACCGCCATCTCGGCGAGCACACGGACGTTCCTGCCGGCGATATCGGCGTCAGCGGCCGCGAGATCGGCTGGATGTTCGGCCAGTACAAGCGCCTGACCAACCGCTTCGAGGCCGGCGTCTTCACCGGCAAGGGCCTCTCCTACGGCGGCTCGCTGGTGCGCAAGGAAGCGACCGGCTACGGCGCGGTCTACTTCACGCAGGCCATGCTCTCCACCAGGGGCACGGATTTTTCCGGCAAGCGGGTCACCGTCTCGGGCTCGGGCAATGTGGCGATCTACGCCATGGAACAGGCGATCGCCTACGGCGCGAAGGTTGTCGCCTGCTCGGACAGCAGCGGCTATCTCGTCGACGAGGAGGGCATCAACCTGGCGCTCGTCAAGGAGATCAAGGAAGTGCGCCGCGAGCGCCTTTCGGAATATACCCGCGCCAAGACGAAGGGCGTGCATTTCATCGCGACCGGCAAGGGCTCGATCTGGGACGTGCCCTGCGACGTGGCGCTGCCCTGCGCCACGCAGAACGAGCTGTCCGGCAAGGATGCCCGCATGCTGATCAAGAACGGCGTCATCGCCGTCGCCGAGGGCGCCAACATGCCCTCGACGCCCGAAGCCGTGCGCGCCTTCCAGGAATCGGGCGTGCTGTTCGGCCCCGGCAAGGCGGCCAATGCCGGCGGCGTCGCCACCTCGGCGCTGGAAATGCAGCAGAACGCCAGCCGCGATAGCTGGAGCTTCGAGACGGCGCGCGAGCGCCTCGGCCAGATCATGGCGGGCATCCACAATCGCTGCGCCGAGACGGCCGAGGAATACGGCGCCAAGGGCAACTACGTGCTCGGCGCCAACATCGCCGGCTTCATCCGCGTGGCGGAAGCCATGCGCGCGCAGGGCGTCATCTGACCGCCCTCTCCTTCTAGGCCGCAGACGGCCCCGGATCCGGTCCGGGGCCGTTTTCGTTCGCGGGGGAAAAATCGCGGTCGGCGAGGCCGCCGGCGATCAGCCGGAAGGACGGCCAGGCGACGGGCGGCTCCCCGGCGGCGTCCGGCCGGCCATGCACCCTCTCCAGCACGACCCGGTCGCGCCGGCCCTCCGGCCGGTCGAAGCCCAGCGCCTCGCCCTCGCGCAGCCCGAGCAGCGCGAGGCCGTAGAAGGTGGTGATCGGCAGGAAGACGCTGCCCGGCGCATGACCGAGCGGCATGCAGATGGTGCGGCTGTCGGTGAGCCCGCTTTCGCAGCGGAAGGTGACGCGCGCGCCGATCGTCGCGAGGCCGGCCGGCGCGGAGGCCTGTTCGGGCAGGCGGTCCAGCGTGAGCTTGCGCTTCAGCAGCGCCAGCCATTCCTCGGTCAGCGGCGGCCAGTCGCGCAGCATCCTGTCCAGCACGAGGCCGTCCGTCGCGGTGAGCATTCCGGGATCCCGTCCCATCGTCAGTCTCCATCCTGCCCGCCATTTGCGGCCGGGCATCAAAGGTCCGTGGTGGAGAAGCCCCCTGGCCGCGCGGGCGGCGCAGGGGGTCACGATCCTGCGACGAGGCAGCCTCCGATGCGCCCGGACTGGGAGAAGGACAGGAATTTCATGGGCGAGGCCTCAGGAGGCGCGGGCCGCATCCGCCGCGCCGGCATGCACGGCGATGACGTTGAGGCGGCGCACGCGGCCGTCGCGCGCGGCCCATTCGATGGACTGGCCGGCGGAGAGGCCGAGCAGCGCGGCGCCCACCGGCGTCAGCACGGAGATGCGATGGCGGGAAATGTCGGCGTCGCCGGGGAAGACGAGCTCGGCGGTCTGCGCCGCCTCGTCGTCGATGCGGAATTCGGCGGTGGAGCCGATGCGCATCACGCCCGGCGCCATGCGCGCGTCGTCGACGACCTTGGCGCGGTCGAGCTCGACGGCAAGCTGCTCGGCGGCGTGCGGGTCGCGCTCGGCGAGCATGTCGGCGAGGTTGGAGAGCCGCGCATGTTCGGAACGGGCAATGGTGATGGCGGGCAGGCGGCCCTTGGTCTTGGTGGCGGTCATGGTGGCCTCGCACGGGTTCCTGCGGCCCGAGGGGCGCGCGGAAATTCGAAAAACTGGGAAAGGTGTCGCGCAATTTCGGCGCGGTTCTCGAAAATTCACGGAACCGCTATCGCCCCGCGGCCGGGGCGCGACGCGACCAAGCCGAGGGGCTAGTATCCTGCGAGAGGAAACAACCGTTTCAGAAATCGGGCGAAGTCGTGAGTCATCATCTTCTTATGATGGGGTGAGGGTCGGGCTAAGTCAAGCCGGCGCGGCCGAACGCCGCCCCTGCGACGCCCTGCCGGTTTGACAGAAGCCAGGCATGGGCGGATAGCTTGCTGATCCGAAAGAGCGAGGTGCCCGATGATCGACGACCTTTTTGCACGGAACAAGGCGTGGTCCGCCGAGCGCAAGGCGGAAAAGGCGGATTATTTCGAGCGCCTCTCGACGCTGCAGCAGCCGGAATATCTGTGGATCGGCTGTTCCGACAGCCGCGTGCCGGCCAATGTGATCGCCGGGCTCGAGCCGGGCGAGGTGTTCGTCCACCGCAACGTCGCCAACCTCATCCACCCGGCGGACCTCAACATGCTGTCGGTGGTGGAATATGCCGTGCACCAGCTCGGCGTGAAGCACATCATCATCTGCGGCCATTACGGCTGCGGCGGCATCCGCGCGGCGGTCAGCGGCGAGCGCTTCGGGCTGATCGACCATTGGCTGCAGCCGGTGCGCGACGTGGCGGACCAGCGTTTCGAATGCCGGCAATGCGGCACCTGGAGCGATACGGATCTCGACCGGCTCTGCGAGGCCTCCGTCGCCGCGCAGGTCGAGCGCCTCGCCCGCACGCCGACCCTGCAGGCCGCCTGGCAGGCGGGCCGAGACGTGGCGATCCACGGCTGGGTCTACGGCCTGCAGGACGGGCTGCTTTCCAACCTCGAATGCACGGTGCGCGGCAAGCGGGAGGACCCGCCATGCCCGTAAGGATCAAGCGCGTCTATGACGAGCCGGAGGCCGGCGACGGGGCGCGCATCCTCGTCGACCGGCTCTGGCCGCGCGGCCTCACCAAGGAGAAGGCCGCCCTCGCCGACTGGATGAAGGAGGTCGCGCCGAGCGCCGGCCTGCGCAAATGGTTCGGCCACAAGCCGGAGCGCTGGGAGGAATTCACGAAACGCTACCGCGAGGAGCTGCGCGGCAATCCGGCGGTGGACGCGCTTCGCCGGCGCGCCGCTTCGGGCACCGTCACGCTGCTCTACGGCGCGCATGACCGCGATCACAACCAGGCCGTCGTGCTGGCCGGCTTTCTGGCGCACACCGCCGATTGACGGCAAGATTCTTGCAGTGAGGCCGCAATAGAATTCATTTGTCAGGGGCTGGCATCCTCGCCATTTTCTCCTGACAGGCATGAGGAGCAGCAGCGATGTCCGAGCGAACGGCGATCGAAGTTCAACCGGAGACCGTTGCCGCGGCGCATGGCGTGGCGAGCGACACCGCCTTCGGTGCGGTCGCGCCGCCGCTCTATCTTTCCAGCACCTACGAGTTTGCCGATTTCGACACGCCGCGCGCCTATGACTACGGCCGCGTCGGCAATCCGACGCGGGACCTGCTCGCCGAGGCGCTCGCCAAGCTGGAGGGCGGCGCGGGGGCGGTGCTGACGCCGAGCGGCATGGCGGCGGTCGATCTCCTTGTCTCGCGGCTTCCGGCCGGCAGCCTCGTCCTTGCGCCGCACGACTGCTATGGCGGCACGATGCGGCTGCTGAAGGCGCGGGCGGCGCTCGGCCAGCTCCGGCTGGAGCTGGTGGACCAGTCGGATCATGACGCCTTCCGGGCGCGGCTTGCGGGCCGCCCGGCGCTGGTGCTGATCGAGAGCCCGAGCAACCCGCTGATGCGCGTCGTGGATATCGCCGCGCTCTCGGCGCTCGCCCGGGCGGCGGGCGTGCCCGTCGCCGTCGACAACACCTTCCTGTCGCCGGCCCTGCAGAAGCCGCTGGCGCTCGGGGCCGACTATGTGCTGCATTCGACGACGAAGTTCCTCAACGGTCATTCCGACGTCATCGCCGGGGCGGTGATCGCCGCCGACGCGGAGGAGGCTAGCGCGCTGCGGCACTGGGCCAATGTGACCGGGGCCATCGCCGCGCCCTTCGATTGCTGGCTGACGCTGCGGGGCCTTCGGACGCTCTTCGCCCGCATGGCCGGGCAGGAGAAGAACGCCATGGCGATCGCCGGGCGGCTTGGCGCGCATCCCGCCGTCGCCCGCGTGCATTATCCCGGCCTTGCCGAGCACCCCGACCACGCGCTTGCCGCAAGACAGCAGCAGGGTTTCGGCGCCATGATGAGCTTCGAGCTTGCCGGCGGCGTGCCGGCGGTGCAGCGCTTCGTGAAGGCGGTCCGGGTCTTCACCTTCGCCGAATCGCTCGGCGGGGTGGAAAGCCTCGTGGCGCATCCGGCGACCATGACCCATGTGGACATGGGCGCGGAGGGCCGCGCCCGGGCCGGCATCGGCGACGGCCTGCTGCGGCTTTCCGTCGGGCTCGAGCATGTGGACGATCTGCTGGCAGGGCTCGAAGCGGGCCTTGCCGCCTGCTGAGGCCGACCAGGGAGGAAGCGATGGCCGACGACGACACCCCCGCCACCTTCGCCTCGCCGGCCTGTTTCCTGCACGAGGTCGACCCGGCCTATTCCGGCCTGCCGGGACCGCTCGACCTGCAGGCCTGGACGGACGTCAACCGCTGGCGCAAGGCCGAGCGGGAGCGGCTGATCGCCGAGCGCCTTGCGGTGCCGGCCGATATGCGAGCCGGCTGGGGCGAGGCCATCGCCGCCGGCGTGCTCGCGGAGATCGGCGATGCCGCGGGCCTCGTCGTCAGCGCCTACTGGCCGTTCCGCGGCGAGCCGGATTTCCGCCCCTTCATGCAGGAAATCGCCGCGCGCGGCGGGCGCACCGCCCTGCCGATCGTGATCGAGAAGGGGCGGCCGCTGGAATTCCATCTCTGGCAGGCGGGCGAGGCGCTCTCGCGCGGCGTCTGGAACATCCCGATCCCGGCGGAACGGCGGCCCTGCCTGCCGGATATCGTGATCGCCCCCATCGTCGGCTACGACGCGGCGTGCTACCGGCTCGGCTATGGCGGCGGCTTCTTCGACCGGACCCTCGCCGCCATGGCGAAGAAGCCCCGCGTCATCGGCATCGGCTACGGCATGGCAAAACTCGCGACGATCTATCCGCAGATGCACGACATCGCGATGGACCTGATCGTCACGGAGGGGGGCACGATCCGCCCCGCCCCGCCGCGCGTCCTGAGCTAGAAACGAAAAGGCCCTCCACGAGGAGGGCCTTCCGTATCGGGCAGGGCTGACGGATCAGGCCTTGTACTTCTGCACGGCGCCCGGCAGCTTGCTCCATTCGGCGTACCAGGTGTCGAACAGCTTGAGCTGGGCTTCGACATAGCCGCGCTGGCTGTCGGAGAGGGCGTCGGTCTCGTTGAAGTGCAGCGTGTATTCCTTGTCGCCCTTCAGAACCATCATGTGCTTGAAGTAGAGGACGAGGTCCGGACCCTCGTCGAAGGACGAGAGCACGGCGAGGGCCGATTCCAGCTCCAGCGCGCGGGCGCGGGCGTCCGGGTCGCCTTCGGCGGCGGCACGCGCCAGGGCGCACATATGCAGCACTTCCTTCGGCAGCACGCAGCCGATGCCGGTGATCGCGCCGACGGCGCCGCAATCGACGAAGCCGGTGAAGACGCAGGTGTCGACGCCGATCATCAGCGAGACGTCATCGTCGCGGCTGGTGATGTTTTCCGCCGCATAGCGCATGTCGGCGGCGCCGCCGAATTCCTTGAAGCCGACGAGGTTCTTGTGGTCCTCGCGCAGCGCGAAGAACAGGTCGGCGCGGGTGGCGAAGCCGTAATAGGGGCTGTTGTAGATGACGGCCGGCAGGTCCGGGGCGGCCGAGAGGATCGCCTTGAAGTGGTTCTTCTGGGCGGCGACGACGGAGCCGCGGGACAGGACGCGCGGGATGACCATGAGGCCCTGCGCGCCGACCTTCTGGGCGTGGGCGGCGTGGGCGACGGCCGAAGCGGTGTTGACGGCGCCGGTGCCGACGATGACCGGGATGCCGGCCGTAACGAGGCGCTCGACGCCTTCCATGCGCTGTTCGTCCGTCAGGAGCGGCCAGTCACCCATGGAGCCGCAATAGACGACGGCGGACATGCCCTTGCCGATGAGTTCCTTGCCCTTGCGCACCAGCGCGTCGAAGTCCGGCGTCCGGTCGTCCTTGCAGGGGGTCATCAGGGCGGGAATGACACCGG
>JBDHSZ010000150.1:0-9104 GCA_039812945.1 Shinella sp. | reverse complement strand
GTAATCGCCGCCGCGCGGGCCGAAGATCTTGTAGAGATTGCGGACCTCGATTGCATGACTAACCATGAATTACCTCCGAATGCTTGTGCAGCCGCTTGCCGTAGGCCTGTCCTGCGCGCTTACGAGGTGGCATCGCCGCAAGCACGGTTCGTTCAGGAATGGTGCGGGGTTGTTCTTGTTCTGGACGCTGTTCCCCCAGGATGGTCATTGCATGAACCTGCGTTCGATATTGTACTGTTTGCGACCTGTTGGGTTTCCTGACGCGCGTCGCGCGATGAAAATCCCCTCAGAGCGCCGCCCTGACCCTGTCCGCGACCTCGGGGCTCACCCAGGCGCTCCACAGGTCCGGAAAGGTTTCGAGGAAGTGCCTGGCGGCCGCCTCGTTCGTGCCCTGGTTCTCCTCCTTCCAGGCGAGGACCTTGCTGACCGTGCCGTTGTCCCAGCTACGGGTCTTCATGTAGTCCATGGCCACCGCCGCCTTCTCGGAAAAGGCCTTCGTGACGATGGTGAAGACGTCGGAGGTCGGGAAGGAGTTGACCTTGGGATTGGGGCAGTCCGGCACGGCGGTGCAGGTGTCCCATTCGGTCTTGTCGTGCGCGACGCCGAAGGAGAGCTTCGTCATCTCGTATTTGCCGAGGATCGCGGTCGGCGCCCAGTAATAGCCGAGCCAGCCGGTCCTGTCCTCGAAGGCCCTGGCGATCGAGGCGTCGAGGCCGGCGGCCGAGCCCGTGTCGACGAGCTCGAAGTTCAGGTCCTCCGCCTTGAGCGCCTTGAAGAGATTGGCGGTGGAGACCTGGCAGCTCCAGCCGGAGGGGCAATTGTAGATCGCGCTCTTGTCCGGATCGTCCGGCGCGGGGAAGAGCGCCGGCTGCCTCAGCGCATCCGCGACGGTCCTGATCTCGGGATGCTCGTCGGCGAGGAATTTCGGGATCCACCAGCCCTCGACGCCGCCGTCCGACAGAAGGGGGGCGAGCTGCAGCACGCGGCCGTCGGCCATCGCCGCGTTGAGCTGCGTGCGCACCGCGTTCACCCACATTTCCGGCGCGACGTCCGGCTCGCCCTTGTCGATCATGCTGGTGAAGGTCGTCATCGTGTCGCCGGGCACCAGCGTCACGGTGCAGCCGTAGCCCTTCTCGAGGATCAGCTTGTCGATCTGCGCGGCGATGCCGGCCGAGCCCCAATTCATCTCGGCGATGCTGACCTTCCCGCATTCCTCGGCCCGCGCGGACGCGGCAAGGCCGCAGAGCCCGACGGCAAGGAGCGTGGAAGCAAGCAGCTTCTTCATGGGTAAAAGACCTCCCAGTCTTCTATTCGGTGTCCGGCCCGCAAGGGCTGCGCGATTGTTCGTCTTATGCCGGCTGCCCGTCGATTTCGTGACGGCGGGGCGCGATGGCGTGCGTCCCGTCATGCTTGCCGGCCTTTGTTCGCCGGCAAGCCCCGCTCGCCGGCAGCGTATCTGCGCGCCGTCGAGTTAAGCCTAAGGGATCGCGTAAAGAAATCAACCTCCTGCGTGGCCGTGGCCGGATCGCTCACAGGTTGCGCTGCCGACGCGATCGAAAAAAATCCCGGCCGATTTTCAAAAAAAGAGAGCGATTCATCTTTGCTTAACGTCCCGATAACGGTCCGGTAACGATGTGCCGCTATTGATCTTGTCACGGCGGGGGACACCGCCGCCTGCTCCGGAAAGGTTTTGCGTACCGGGGCGCCTGGTTCCGACGCGTTTTTGTCGGAAGCCGCCATGCGTATTTTGGCAAGCCGTGCATCACCGCAAGGGATGCACGGCTTTCGCCGTTTCAGGGTTCGGCAAGGCACAAAAAACGCCGCCTCCCGAAGAGAAGCGGCGCTGCGAAACGGACCCGGAGCGGCGCGCCGGGGTAGGGCTCGTGCGTTTCAGCCGATATTGCGCGTGCGGACGACGCCGAGCGGGCCGAGCGGCGCGTCGAGGACGACGTTGCGGACGCGCGATTCGCTCTTGGGCGCTTCGCCGTTCCAGGCGATCTGAACGAAATTCTGCTTGCTGAAGATGTACAGCATGATCTCTTGTCCTTGAAACCCGAAGCCACTTGCCCCGGCTGTGCGATGTCTCGGATATAGGCTTTCCCGCGCCGGAAATCATGGCCGTCCACGGCGCGCCGTGTCGCAAATGGGATACCGTATCGGTCATGCCCGCCTTGCCCGTCGCGGTGTTGCCGAAATGCATCCTGCCGCTTGGGCAATTGCGGCGGGATGCGGTGAATCAGGGCTTTTCGGCGGCGGGAGGGGATGCTAGGAAAACCGCATGACAAGAACGATCATGCTGCAGGGCACCGGCTCGGATGTCGGAAAAACGGTATTGGTGGCGGGCCTGTGCCGCATCGCCGCCAACCGCGGGCTGAAGGTGCGTCCCTTCAAGCCGCAGAACATGTCCAACAACGCCGCCGTCTCCGCCGACGGGGGCGAGATCGGCCGGGCGCAATGGCTGCAGTCGCTCGCCGCCCGCGTGCCGTCTTCCGTGCACATGAATCCCGTGCTGCTGAAGCCGCAGACGGATATCGGCAGCCAGATCGTCGTGCAGGGCAAGGTGCGCGGCGAGGCCAGGGGGCGCGACTACCAGGCGCTGAAGCCGACATTGATGAGCGCGGTCATGGAGAGCTTCGAGACGATCTCGGCGGGGGCCGACCTCGTCGTCGTCGAGGGGGCGGGCTCGCCGGCGGAGATCAACCTGCGGGCCGGCGATATCGCCAATATGGGCTTTGCGACGCGGGCGGGCGTGCCCGTCGTGCTCGTCGGCGATATCGATCGCGGCGGCGTCATCGCCTCGCTGGTCGGCACCCATGCCGTCCTGCCGGAGGAGGACCGGCGCATGGTGACGGGCTATCTCATCAACAAGTTCCGCGGCGACGTGACGCTGTTTCACGGCGGCATCGCCGAGATCGGCCGCTTCACCGGCTGGCCCTGCTTCGGCGTCGTGCCGTGGCTGAGGGAGGCGGGGCGGCTGCCGGCGGAGGATTCCGTCGTGCTGGAGCGGCTTGCCGCCGGCGGCGGGGGCGCGCTGAGGGTCGCCGTGCCCGTGCTGCCGCGCATCGCCAATTTCGACGATCTCGACCCGCTGCGGGCCGAGCCGCAGGTGGACCTCGTCTTCGTGCGGCCGGGCGAGCGCTTTCCGGCCGATGCCGGCCTCGTCGTGCTGCCGGGCTCCAAGTCCACCATCGCCGACCTTGGCGATTTCCGCGCCGCCGGCTGGGACGCGGACCTTGCCCTGCATATGCGGCGCGGCGGCCGCGTCATCGGCATCTGCGGCGGCTACCAGATGCTGGGCCGCCGGGTCAGCGATCCGCTCGGCATCGAGGGGAACGAGCGGGAGGTCGAGGGTCTCGGCCTGCTCGCCGTCGAGACGGAGATGGCGCCGGAAAAGACCGTGCGCAACAGCACGGCCCGCTCGCTGCAATACGGCGTGCCGCTGGAGGGCTACGAAATCCATCTCGGCCGCACCGCCGGGCCGGATGCCCTCAATCCCTCCGTCAGCATCGACGGGCGGCCGGACGGCGCGCTCTCGCCGGACGGGCGGGTGATGGGCACCTATCTGCACGGCCTTCTTTCGAGCGACGCCTACCGGGCGAAGCTCCTGGCGGATTTCGGCATCGAGGGCGGCGGGTTCGACTATCGCGCGGGCGTCGAGGCGGCGCTCGACGGCGTGGCGGCGGAGCTGGAGGCGGTGCTGGACCGCGGCTGGCTCGACGGGCTGCTCGGCGCCGCTGATTAAACCGGCTTCCTGAAACGTACAGCCATCGGGTTCCTCCGCCGCCGGCCTGCCGCACCAAAGTTGCGCCAGAATTCGGTGCGAGGAGTGACGGAAATGCGCCGGCCATGGCCGGACGACGACGCCTTCGCGTCATCCAAAAGGATGTAACACATGGGTTCTGGACCTCTCGCTCGATCCGTTCTCGCCGGCCTCGTCGGGCTGTCGCTTACCGGCCTCCCGGCAGCCGCCTTCGCCCAGACGGCCAGGGAGGCCAGCAGCGCCGGCAAGCGCTGGGAGGAGGAGTTCTCCCTCTGGCAGAAGGTCTCCTCCGGCAGCGATCTCGCGCAGTACGAGGGCTACCTGAAGCAATATCCGACCGGCACCTTCGCCTCGATGGCGCGCCTGCGCATCGCCGAATTGCAGGCCGCCGCCAAGGCGAAGCCGGCGGCGACGGCCGCTGACACTTCCAAGGCGGACGAGGAAGCCAAGGCCGCCGCCGCGCGGCAGGAAGAGGCGCGCAAGGCGGCCGAAGCGGAAAAGGCGGCGGAGGAAGCCCGCAAGGCCGCGGAGGCGCAGAAAACGAAGGCCGATGCCGAGGCCGCGCGTCTGAAGGCCGAAGCGGCAGCGGCGGAGAAGGCCCGCGCCGAGGAGGCCGCCCGCCTGAAGGCCGATGCCGAGAAGAAGGAGGCCGCCCGCAAGCTGGCCGAGGAACAGGCCGCCGAGGCCGAGCGCCTGAAGACGCAAGCGCAGGCCGCCGCCGATAAGGCCAAGGCCGAAGAGGCGGCGCGCCTCAAGGCCGAGGCGGACCGCAAGAGGGCCGATGAACAGGCCACCGCCGACAAGGCGAGGGCGGAAGAGGCGGCGCGCAGGAAAGCCGAAGCCGCCGCCGCTGCCGAAAAGACCCGTGCCGAACAGGCGGCCGATGCGCGCCGGCAGGCCGAGGCGAAGCGCCTCGAAGCCGAGAAGGCCGCCGCCGCCGAGAAGGCGCGGATCGAGCAGGAAGCCGCCGCCGCCCGCAAGCTGGCGGAGGAAAAGGCCGCCGAGGTGGAGCGCCTGAAGGCCGAGGCCGCCAAGGCCGCCGCCGACGCCAAGGCGAAGGCGGCGGAAGCCGCGCGCCTTGCCGGCGAGGCCGAGAAGCGGGCGCAGGAAGCCGCCGCCGCCCGGAAACGGGCGGAAGACGGCGCGGCGGGCAAGGCCGGGGAGGCCGGCAAGGATGTCGCCGGCAAGGCGGATGCCGCCCGGCGCGAGGAGGCGGCCTTCCAGAAGGCCGTCCTCGAAGGCTCGGAGAAGGCGTTCCGCGCCTATATCGCCGCGTATCCGAAGGGGCGGTTCGTCACCGACGCCCGCGAGCGCCTCGCCGCGCTCTCGAACGCTGCCCGCAAGGACGACGCGGCGGCGAAGCGGGAAACCGAGGCCGCCACGGAGCGCAAGGCGGCCGCGGAGCCGGCCGTCGACCCGCGCGAGGCCTATATGGGCCGCAACACCCGGGCCCAGGCGCAGCGCTGGCTGAGCGCGCTCGGCTTCAACACCCACGGTGCCGACGGCGTCTTCGGTCCGCGCACCCGCTCGGCGATCGCCGCCTGGCAGGGCGCGTCCGGCTACCGCGCCGACGGCTACCTGTCGCGCCAGCAATATCGCGCGCTGCGCGAGGCCGCCCAGTTCGCCGAGGCGCGGCGGCAGAGCCGGCAGCGCCGCTACGAGCGCTATCAGCGCGACTACGACGTGCTGGAAGGCCCGGTCGACGGCTACTATGACGGCCCGTATCGTCGCAACGGCGGCTACTACGACGGCGGCGGCGGCGTGGTGATCATTCCCGGCTATTGAGGATGCGACGGCCGGACGGCGGTTTCAGCACAGGCGATGGCGCTGCCAGCCGATTGACTTGTCAGGGCCGGAAGCATAATCATCGACAGTATTGGATGGTTCCCGGGTCCGGAAACGGATCGGGGAGTAAATGGGAATGTGACGCGGCGGACCCAAGCAGGGCGCTGCAATCACGGCCGACCCCGCGACTGTAGAGTGGCGAGGGACGCCCATCCGGCGGGATTTTTCGCGCGCGAGGCCGGGGCAATGACGCCACGGGCCGCGATCGGAAGGCCGGCCGGAAAAGCCACTGGGGTGGCATCGCGATAAGCCAGGGCCGGACGCCTCTTCTTCTACGAATCGTCCCCCTTCGCGATGCAAGGACCCGGGAAGGCGAGGGCGACCCGCAGGCGTGAAGACGCCGGACGCTGCGAGCCAGGAGACCTGCCAGCCGATGAGGGCATATCGCCCGACCTGGGGAGGGACTTCCCCACTGCCTGCACGGAGGTTGTCATGGCTGTTTCCACTACGTCTTCTGTTACCCTTTCCGCGAACGACCGCCTCGTCGCCGGCGTTTTCGCGCTGCTGCTCGGCGCCTTCCTCGTCTTCGGCGCCGGCCTTGCGAACTCGGCCGTGCTGCACGACACGGCGCACGACACGCGCCACTCCTACGGCTTCCCCTGCCACTAAGGAGTTTTCGACATGATCGTTCGTTATCTCCTGGCCGCCCTGGTGGCCGGGCTGTTCTCCGGCGCCCTGATGACGGCCGCCCAGGAGGCGCGAGTCGTGCCGCTCATCCTGCACGCCGAGGAATTCGAGGGCGGCGAGGAGGAAGCTCCGGCGACCGACGGCGCGGCCCAGACGCAGGAGCATTCCTCGCTCGGCGCGGCCATTCTCGATGTCGCCGCCTATCTCTCGCCGGTTTCCGTCGCCTATGCCCATGAGGGCGAGGGCCACGAGGAGGGCGGCATCATGTTCGGCATGAGCCGCTTCTCCGGCACGCTTCTGGCGAACCTCGTCACGGGCACCGGCTTCGCGCTGCTGCTCGCCGGCTTCAGCCTGGTTTCCGGCCACGCGATCACCGTCGCCAACGGCGCGCTCTGGGGCGCGGCCGGCTGGCTCGCGGTGCATATGCTGCCGGCCGTCGGCCTGCCGCCGGAGCTTCCGGGCTTCCCGGCCGCCGATCTCGGCGACCGCCAGGTCTGGTGGATCGCCACCGTCATCCTCTCGGCGGCGGGGCTCTATCTGCTGTTCCTCAAGCAGAACGTCCTCGCCAAGGTCATCGGCATCGCGCTGATCGCCGCGCCGCAGGTCTACGGCGCGCCGCAGCCGGCCGACATATCGAGCAACGTCCCGGCCGTCCTCGGCGCGGAATTCGCCGTCGCGGCGCTCGCCACGACGCTGTTCTTCTGGGTCGTGCTCGGCCTCTCGCTGGGCTTTGCCAACGAGAAGATCGCCAAGGCTGCCTGATATGACCGCGACATCGCCCGGAGCCGTCCTGGTTCTGGGCGGTGCGCGTTCCGGAAAATCCGCCTTCGCCGAAAGGCTGGTCAGCGAGACCGGCCTCTCGCGCCACTATATCGCCACCGGCCGTGCCTTCGACGACGAGATGCGCGAGCGCATCGCCCGGCATCGCGAGGATCGCGGCGAGGGGTGGCGGACGCACGAGGAGCCGCTGGCGCTCGCCGAGCGCATCGCCGATGTGGCGCGCAAGGACCGCGCGGTGCTGGTCGATTGCCTGACGCTCTGGGTCACGAACCTGATGCTGGAGGGGCGCGACATCGCCGCCGAATGCGCCGGCCTTGCGGCCGCCGTCAAGGCGGCGCCCGGCCGGCTGGTCCTCGTGTCGAACGAGGTCGGCCTCGGCATCGTGCCGGAAAACCGCATGGCGCGCGAATTCCGCGACCATGCCGGGCGGCTGCATCAGCAGATCGCCGCCATCGTACCGCAAGTCTATTTCGTCGCGGCCGGGCTGCCGCTGAAAATGAAGGGTTGAGCCATGCTGCAACAGAAGATCCCCGCCACCGTCATCACCGGCTTCCTCGGCGCGGGCAAGACGACGATGATCCGCAACCTCCTGCAGAATGCCGGGGGTAAACGCATCGCGCTGATCATCAACGAATTCGGCGATCTCGGCGTCGACGGCGACGTGCTGAAGGGCTGCGGCGCGGAGGCCTGCACCGAGGACGACATCATCGAGCTGACCAACGGCTGCATCTGCTGCACCGTCGCCGACGATTTCATTCCCACCATGTCGAAGCTCCTGGAGCGCGAGAACCGCCCGGACCATATCGTCATCGAGACCTCGGGCCTCGCTTTGCCGCAGCCGCTGGTCGCCGCCTTCAACTGGCCGGAGATCAAGACGCAGGTGACGGTGGACGGCGTGATCACCGTGGTCGACAGCGCCGCCGTCGCCGCCGGCCGCTTCGCCGACGACCATGATAGGGTCGATGCGCTGCGCGTCACGGACGAGAACCTCGACCATGAAAGCCCGCTCGAAGAGCTCTTCGAGGACCAGCTCGCCGCCGCCGACCTCGTCGTGCTCAACAAGACCGATCTCATCGACGCCGCCGGTCTCCAGTCCGTGCGCGACGAGGTCGCCTCCCGCATCGCCCGCAAGCCGTCGATGATCGAGGCGCGGAACGGCGAGGTCGCCGCCGCCGTGCTGCTCGGCCTCGGCGTGGGCACGGAGGACGATATCGCCAACCGCAAGTCGCATCACGAGCTGGAGCACGAGAACGGCGAGGAGCACGATCACGACGAATTCGACAGCTTCGTCGTCGAGCTCGGCGCGGTCGCCGATCCGGCCGCCTTCATCGAGCGTCTCAAGGGTGTGATCGCCGAGCATGACGTGCTGCGCCTCAAGGGCTTCGCCGATGTTCCCGGCAAGCCGCTGCGCCTGCTCATCCAGGCCGTCGGCAGCCGTATCGACAATTACTTCGAGCGCGCCTGGGCGCCCGGCGAGACGCGCGGCACCCGCCTCGTCGTCATCGGCCTGCACGACATGGACGAGCAAGCCGTCCGCGCCGCCATCGCGGCGGCCGTGTGATTTCGGCATGAGCGGGTGGTTCCTCTCTTCGGCGCATCGGGTTCGGCAGGGCCATTTCGGGCGTGCCGGGCGGGTGGATCCTCGGGTCAAGCCCGAGGATGACGAAAGAAGGAAGGGATGGCTGCCAATAGCGGCGGTTCCGCATGCCGCTCCGGTCGATAGGTTCCACGACCTATCCTCCTCTCCGTCATCCTCGGGCTTGACCCGAGGATCCACCCGCCCGGCACGCCGCAAGACGGGAGGCGTCGCATGCATCTCCTGCTAGCCCAGAAGGGCACCATCGCCGACGGCAAGGAGGCCATCGATCTCGGCCAGACGCCGGGCGATATCCTGTTCCTCTCCGCCGCCGACACGGAACTCGCCGCCATCGCCGCCGCCCATCGCGCGCGGGACGGCAAGGCGCGCCTGCGCCTCGCCAGCCTCGCCACGCTGTCGCACCCGATGTCGGTCGATACCTATGTCGAGCGCACGGCGCGGCACGCCAGGCTCATCGTCATCCGCGCCCTCGGCGGGGCGAGCTATTTCCGCTAC
>JBDHSZ010000149.1:0-9273 GCA_039812945.1 Shinella sp. | reverse complement strand
GACGTTCCTGTCCTTGATGAAGATCTGCCCGCCGGTCGGCTCCAGCAGGCCGGCGATGCAGTTGAGCAGGGTCGACTTGCCGCAGCCCGACGAGCCGAGGAGGACGAGGAACTCGCCCTCGCCGATATCGAGATTGAGGTCCTGCAGCACGTCGACCGCGCCGAAGGAAAGCGAAAGGTCCCTGATGGAGACGGAATGCTGCATGGCTTAACCCTTGACTGCGCCGGCGGCGATGCCGCGGACGAACAGCCGTCCCGACACGAAATAGACGATGAGCGGGACCGCGCCGGTGAGCAGGGTCGCGGCCATGTTGACGTTGTATTCCTTCACCCCCTGCACGGAGTTGACGATGTTGTTGAGCTGCACGGTCATCGGGTAGTATTCCGGCCGGGTGAAGACGACGCCGAACAGGAAGTCGTTCCAGATACCGGTGATCTGCAGGATCATCGCCACGACGAAGATCGGCAGCGACATGGGCAGCATGATGCGGAAATAGATCTGCCAGAACCCCGCCCCGTCGATGCGCGCCGCCTTGAACAGCTCCTCCGGCAGCGAGGAGAAATAGTTGCGGAAGAGCAGCGTCAGGATCGGCATGCCGAAGATCGTGTGCACGATGACGAGGCCGGTCAGCGTGCCGTAGACGCCCATTTCGCGAAGCACGATGACGATCGGATAGAGCATCACCTGATAGGGGATGAAGGCGCCGACGATGAGGATGGTGAAGAAGATATCGGCGCCCTTGAACTTCCAGTTGGCGAGCGCGTAGCCGTTGACCGAGGCGACGAGGATCGAGATCAGCGTCGAGGGAACGGTGATGCGCACGGAATTCCAGAAGCCGCGCGAAAGGCCGTCGCAGTTGAGCCCCGTGCAGGCGCTGGCCCAGGCTTTTGCCCAGGGCTCCAGCGTGATCTCCAGCGGCGGCGAGAAGATGTTGCCGAGGCGGATTTCCGGCATGCCCTTCATCGACGTGACGATCATCACGTAGAGCGGCAGCAGGTAATAGAGCGCCGCCACGAGCAATGTGCCGTAGAGCATGATGTTGCGGCCGGAGAGCCTGCGGCGGGGTTTTGCGCCCCATGGCTCGGCGCCGGGCTTGAGGGAAGCGGTGTCAGCCACGCCTGCGTCCTCCGAATTCGAGATAGGCCCAGGGCACGATGATGATGGCGACCGTGACGAGCATCATGGTGGAGGCGGCAAAACCCTGCCCCAGATTCTGCGCCTGGAACATGTAGTCGTAGACGTATTTCGCCGGCACCTCGGAGGAGATGCCCGGCCCGCCACTCGTCTGCGCCACCACGAGGTCGTAGACCTTGACGATGCCGCTGGCGATGATCACCAGCGTCGTGATGAAGACGGGGCGCATCATCGGGATGACGATGAAGAGATAGGTCTTCCACATCGGGATGCCGTCGACGCGCGCGGCCTTCCAGATGTCCTCGTCGATGCCGCGCAGGCCCGCCAGCAGCAGGCACATGACGAGTCCGGTCCCCTGCCAGAGCCCGGCGATCAGCACGCCGTAGATGACGATCTGCGAATTATAGAGCGGATCGAAGGTGAAGCCCTCCCAGCCGAGCGCGCGCACGACGGACTGCACGCCGAATTCCGGGTTCAGGATCCATTGCCAGACGAGACCGGTGACGATGAAGGAGAGCGCGAAGGGATAGAGGAAGATCGTGCGAAAGGTGTTCTCGAAACGGATCTTCTGGTCCATCAGCGCCGCCAGCAGGAAGCCGATGACGAGCGAGAAGACCAGCGTGAAGGCGCCGTAAATGGCGAGGTTCTGGATCGAGACGATCCAGCGCGGCGCGGCCCAGAGGCGTTCGTACTGGTCGAGGCCGACGAAGTTCGCGCGCGGCAGCAGCTTGGAATTGGTGAACGAATAGACGACCGTCCAGATCGTGCCGCCGAGAAAGACGACGACGGCGGTGAGCATCATGGGAATGGAGGCGATCTTGGCGGTGAGGTTGCGCAAGAGCCTGCGGGGGCGACCGGTGTGTGCCTGGCCCGTCATGGGTCACTCCTCCTTGGTCTTCGATCGGGGGCGAGCGGCCGGCGGCGAGCGCCGGCCGATGTCATGCGCGCCCGATCACTCCGCCGAAGCGATGATGTCGGCAAAGCGCTTCTGCGCGTCTTCCGGCGTCATCGAAGGATTGGCGAAGAACTCGGAGAAGAGGTCCTCCTTCTGCTTCTGGCTGTCGGCCGAGAGAAGCTGGTCGGTGCCCTCGATCACATTGCCCTTGGCAAGGATGTCGAGGCCCTTCTTCATGCAGTCGTTGGCGGCGGCGAGGTCGACGTCGCCGCGCACCGGCAGCGACCCCTTCTTGAGGTTGAAGGCGACCTGCGTGGCCGGGGCGAGCAGCGTCGCGGCCAGCACGTCCTGCGCCTTCGACTTCTCCTCGTCCTTCAGGACCGGGAAGTAGAAGGCATCGCCCCCCGTCGAGATGATCTCGTTCACGCCGAGGCCGGGAAGGCAGGTATAGTCCTTGCCGGCGACCTGGCCGGCCAGCGCGAACTCGCCCTGCGCCCAGTCGCCCATGATCTGGCCGCCGGCCTTGCCGGATATGACCATGTTGGTGGCCTGGTTCCAGTCCTGCACATTGGTGCCCTTGGACATGCGGCGCGCGTCGTCCGCCGCCTTGAAGACCCTGGCGATCTCCGGACCGGCGGCGACGTCCGCGTCCTTGTCCTTGAACACCTTGTAGAACGTATCCTTGCCGGCGATGGCGACCATCAGCACGTCGAAGGCGCCCGCCGCCTGCCATGGCTGCCCGCCGACGGCGAGCGGCACGATGCCGGCCTTCTCCAGCGCCGGCGCCGCGGCGACGAACTCGTCCCAGTTCTCCGGCACGGCGACGCCCGCCTTCTCGAAGGCGGCGTTGGACAGCCACAGCCATTGCCAGGAATGGATATTGACCGGCGCGCAATAGATCTTGCCGTCGATGGTGCAGCTATCGAGCAGGCTCGCCGGCTTGACGATCTCCTTCCACTTCTCGCGCGTGGCGACGTCGGTCAGGTCGCGCATCAGGCCGGCCTCGACCAGCTCCTCGGCCTGGCGGCCGTGGTTGAACTGCGTGGCGGCCATCGGGTCGCCGCCGGTGATGCGGCTGACCATGATCGGGCGGGCCGTGCCGCCGGAGCCGGCGATGGCGCCGTCGATCCATTTGTTGCCCGTCGCGTCGAATGCCTTCGCCAGCTCGGCGACCGCCGCGGCCTCCCCGCCGGACGTCCACCAATGGGTCACTTCGAGATCGGTCGCGTTGGCTGCGGCGGACGGCAGGACGGCGCTCGCCGCCAGCATGGCAGCCATGAAGCGAATTTTCATGAGTCTCCTCCCTCACTGAAACGTTGCAGTAAAAAGGTAGACCAATCGATTTAATCGCGCAACAGCCCTTGCGGGATTTTCTCGCCGCCCATCGAACAGGCCTCATCCGCGCATCTTGCGAGGGAGGAAAAGCACGCCCAGACGGAGTTTAGTAAAATTAATCAACTTACTGCATTTCATATATTTTTCCCATCTAGAATAGCCATTTCACCGCCCGGAATCCGCAAGGGCACAAACTATAAATTCCCGGAGGCAATCGGCACGCATGAAGAACACGACGCCAAAATTCCGCCTCGACAAATCTTCTGTATCGTTACAGATTTGTATGCAATCCAGCGATGAGTGGCGGCCGGGGATAAAAAATGTATAACCGGCCTCTAATACGAAAGACGGACAGGCAGGGGCATGGACAGGAAAACGAGCGATGGTCAGGCGGGGCCGCTTCCGCCCTCCGGCGAGCGGCCGACGCTGAAGACGATCGCCTTCATGACCGGCCTCGGCATCACCACCGTCTCGCGCGCCCTCAAGGACGCGCCCGACATCAGCAGCGAGACGAAGGAGCGCGTGCGCCTCGTCGCCCGCCAGATCGGCTACCAGCCGAACCGGGCGGGCGTGCGCCTTCGCACCGGCAAGACCAATGTCATCAGCCTGATCCTCAGCCTCGAGGAGGAGATCATGGGCCTGACCAGCCCCATGGTGGTAGGCATATCGGAAGTGCTCGCCGCCACGCAGTACCATCTCGTGGTGACGCCCTACCGCGCGCAGGACAATGCGCTCGACCCGGTGCGCTACGTGCTGGAGACCGGCGCCGCCGACGGCGTGATCATCTCGCGCACCGAGCCGAAGGACCCGCGTGTCGCGCTGATGATGGAGCGCAACTTCCCCTTCGTCACGCACGGCCGCACCGAGATGGGCCTTGTCCATCCCTATCACGACTTCGACAACGAGCGCTTCGCCTACGAGGCCGTGCGCAAGCTCGCCGAGCGGGGGCGCAAGCGGCTGGTGCTGCTCCAGCCGCCGCCCTATCTCACCTTCTACCTGCACATGCGGGCGGGCTTCGAGAGGGGCATCCGCGACTTCGGCGCGACGGCCCTGCCCTTCAACACGGTCAATCTCGACAACAGCCTCGCCGATATCCGCGGGGCCGCCGAGGCGATGTTCGCCGCCGGCGACGGGCCGGACGGCATCGTCTCCGGCAGCGGCTCGGGGGCGGTCGCCCTGATCGCCGCGCTGGAAGCCGGCGGCCGCCGGCTCGGGCAGGATATCGACATGGTCTCGAAGGAGCCGCACATGTTCCTGCAATGGCTGCGGCCGGAGGTCATGACCATGCGCGAGGATATCCGCCTCGCCGGCCGGGAACTCGCCAAGGCCGTTCTTGCCCGCATCGAAGGGCGGCCCGCCGAGGAGCTGCAGACGCTGAGCTACCCGATCCCGACGGGAGAGGTTTGAAGGAAGGAAGACGGAAGGGCCGGCACCGGTTGTGCATCCTCGGGTCAAGCCCGAGGATGACGAAAGAAGAGAAGGGCGTGCAAGACAACGCCTTCCCAGCATGCCGCACCGTTCAAAGGACGGAAAACCTCTGCCTCCCCTCTGTCATCCTCGGGCTTGACCCGAGGATCCACGCGGCACACACCCGCCCCCCCCGAACGCAAAAGGCCCGGTCTTGCGACCGGGCCTTCGAAATTCAGCCTTCCGCCGAACCTCAGCCGTTCAGCCCGGAGCCCCAGGGCCCGTGGTGGCTGTCCGCGCCGTCGACGCGGTCGAAGCCGTGCGCGCCGAAGAAGTCGCGCTGCGCCTGGATGACATTGGCCGTGCCGCGCCCGCGCCGATAGCTGTCGAAATAGCCGAGCGCCGAGGCGAGCGCCGGGACCGGCAGGCCGTGCAGCGCGGCGGCGGAGACGACGCGGCGCAGCGCCCCGTCGGTTTCCCTGACCATGTCGGCGAAGGCCGGGGTGACGATGAGGTTGGCGGCATCCGGCGTCTTGGTGAAGGCGCTGGTGATGGCGTCGAGGAACTGCGAGCGGATGATGCAGCCGGCGCGCCAGATTTTCGCGATGGTCGGCATCGGCAGGTTCCAGCCGTATTCCCGCGAGGCGGCCGACATCACGGCGAAACCCTGCGCATAGGCGCCGATCTTGCCGGCGAGCAGCGCGCTTTCGAGGTCCTTGAGGAAGGCGGCCCTGTCGGCGACCTTCAGCGCGGGAACGTCCGGCAGGCCGAGGATCTTCTCGGCCGCCTCGCGCTCGCCCTTGAAGGAGGAGATCGAGCGGGCGGCGACGGCGGCCTCGATGCCGGTCGCCGGCACGCCCATGTTCTGCGCCTCGATGGCGGACCATTTGCCGGTGCCCTTCTGCCCGGCCTTGTCGAGGATCATGTCGACCATCGGCTTGCCGCTGATCGGATCGGCGGCGGCCAGCACCTTCTCGGTGATCTCGATGAGGTAGGATTCAAGGCGCCCCTTGTTCCATTCGCCGAAGACGGCGGCGATCTCGGCGGCGCTCATCTTCAGGCCGTCGCGCAGGATGCCGTAGATCTCGGCGATCATCTGCATGTCGGCATATTCGATGCCGTTATGGATGGTCTTGACGAAATGGCCGGCGCCGTTCTCGCCGAGCCAGGCGACGCAGGGCTCGTCCTTGTATTTCGCGGCGATCGAGGTCAGCACCTTCTCGACGCGCTTCCACGAGTCTTCCGTGCCTCCGACCATGATGGCCGGGCCGTGGCGCGCGCCCTCCTCGCCGCCGGAAACGCCCATGCCGATGAAGGTGAGGCCGGAATCCTTGAGCGCGTCGAAGCGGCGCATCGTGTCGCGGAAATTCGCGTTGCCGGCATCGATCATGATGTCGTTCTTTTCCAGATGCGGGCGCAGCAGTTCCATCTGCTGGTCGACCGCCGCGCCCGCCTGGATCATGATGATGATCGGCCGCGGCGGGCGGATGGCGGCGACGAAGTCCTCGATGGTCTCGCAGGGCACGATGCGGTCCTGGAGGTCGCCGGCCTCGGCGTAGAATTCCTTCGTGCGCGCCGCCGTGCGGTTGAACACCGCGATCGTGTTGCCCTTCTCGGCGATGTTGAGCGCGAGATTCGATCCCATGACGCCGAGACCGATAAGACCGATTTCCGCCTGTGCCACGATAGTACCTCCGTAGGATGACGCGGCGGGGAAAGCTTTCGGGCCATGGCCGCAAACGCCGCGCGAAAAGACAGTGGGAGCTTCGCTCCAGCGCAGGTGTTTTGGCATTCAAATCGATTTACGACAAGCAATTGTTTGCCCGGACGGCGCTCCGGAGCCTGCGCGAATCAGCGCGCCGGCTTGTCGTCGCCGTCGTCGAGCACGCGCCAGGCGGCGCCCTCGACATCGTCGTACTGGCCGCTCTTCAGCGACCAGAGGAAGGCGCCGAGGCCGAGCGCTCCGAGGAAGAGCGCGATGGGAATGAGGAAGATCAGCGTGTTCATGCGGCGCGCACCATGGGTTTGACCGGACGGGCCTCGTCCGCCGCCCGGACGGCGAAGGCCGGCAACCTCCCGCGCAGGCGAAGCGAGTTCACCACCACGATGATCGAGGAAGTGGACATTGCGATGGCGGCGATCAGCGGCGTCGCATGGCCGAGGATGGCGATCGGCACGGCGACGACATTGTAGCCGATGGCGAGCGCGAAATTCTGCCGGATCAGCCGGCCGGCGCGGCGCGCCGTCTCATAGGCGAAGGGCACGGCCTCGAGGCTCTCGTGCAGGAAGACGAAATCCGCCGCCTGCCGGCCGACATCGGCCGCCGTGGCGGGGGCGATGGAGACATGGGCGGCGGCGAGCGCCGGCGCGTCGTTGATGCCGTCGCCGACCATCAGGACGCGGTGGCCGGCCGCCGCGCGCTCGGCGACCGCTTCCGTCTTCTCGCGCGGCGAGAGCGCGGCGCGCCAGCGGCCGATGCCGAGAAGCCCGGCGATGCGCGAGACGGCGGGCGCGCGGTCGCCCGAGAGGATCGCCATCTCGACGCCGTCGCGCCGGAAAGCGGCGATCGCC
Source organism: Shinella sp. (assembly GCA_039812945.1). Lineage (GTDB taxonomy): Bacteria > Pseudomonadota > Alphaproteobacteria > Rhizobiales > Rhizobiaceae > Shinella. The sequence goes on along the minus strand of JBDHSZ010000149.1, from coordinate 1,931 downwards.
TCGCTCGCACCGGCGCGCAGCGCATCCTCGAAGCGGAAGGTCTCGAGCACCTTGCCGTCGCAGGCAAGGACGACTTCCGAAAGGCCGTGCGCCTCCTCGCCCGTCGCGGCCGTGCCGCAGGCGAAGGCGCGGTTGCCGAGGCGCAGGACGCCCTGCGCCGTAACGGCTTCGAGGCCGCCGCCGGCGACCTCGGTCACGGCGTCGATCACCGGCGCGGGGCCGGCATTGGCCCCGGCGAGCGCCACCGACAGCGGATGGCGCGAATGAGCGGCGAGCGCGGCGGCAAGGGCGAGATGCGCGCGATTGAGCTTGTCGCGGTCGACGAGGCGCGGCTTGCCGAGGGTCAGCGTACCGGTCTTGTCGAAGACGGCGGTGTCGATCTCGGCGAGGCGCTCCATGGCCGAGCCGTCCTTCACCATGACCCCGCCGGCAAACAGCCGGCCGGCGGCGACGACCTGCACCACCGGCACGGCAAGGCCGAGCGCGCAGGGGCAGGTGATGATCAGCACGGCGATGGAAACGAGCATGGCATGCTTCCAGTCGCCGTCGTAAAAACCCCAGCCGAGGAAGGAGGCGAGCGCCAGCAGGTGCACGGCGGGCGAGTAGAACTGCGCCGCGCGGTCGGCGACGCGGCGATAGCGGGCCCTGCCGCCTTCGGCGGCCTCCATGAGGCCGATGACCTCGGAAAGGAACGAATCGCGGGCGGCGGCGACCGCCTCGACGGTGAGCGAGCCGGTGAGGTTCATCGCCCCGGCCTCGAGGCGCGTGCCGGGCGCGGCGGCGAGCGGATCGCTCTCGCCGTTGACGATGGAGCGGTCGACGTCGCTGACGCCCGCGATGACGCGGCAATCCACCGGGATGCGCTCGCCGGCGGCGATGGAGAGATGCTCGCCGAGGGCGATCTCCTCGACGGGCCGATAGTCGCGCGAGCCGTCCGGCCGGACGACCATGGCGCCGCGCGGCGAAAGGCGGGCAAGACCGGTGATGGCCGAGCGGGCGCGGTCGCGCATGACGTGGTCGAGCGTGCGGCCGATGAGCAGGAAGAACAATAGGCTGACGGTCGCGTCGAACCAGGCGTGCTCGGCGCTGTGCAGCGTCTCCCAGAGCGAGACGATATAGGACAGCGTGATGGCGAGCGCGATCGGCACGTCCATGTTGGTGCGGCCGTGGCGCACGGCGTTCCAGGCGGACCGGTAGAAGAAGCGGCCGGCATAGATCAGCGTCGGGCCGGCAATGAAGGCGGAGATCCAGTGGAAGAGATCGCGCGTGGCGGCCTCCGCGCCCGACCAGACGGAGACCGACAGCAGCATGATGTTCATCGCGGCGAAGCCCGAGACGGCGACGGCGCGGATGAGCTGGTTGCGCAGGGCGTCGTCGCCTTCCGCGGCGAGCGAGAAGAGATGCGCGTCGTAGCCGGTGGCGCGGATGGCGGCGGGGATCGCCTGCGGATCGGTGCGCCGGCCCCCGGCCTCCTCCTTCCAGACGACGGAGACGCGGCGCGTGGAGAGGTTGACGCGCGCGCGGGCGACCTCCGGCAGGGCGTTCAGCGCGCCCTCGACGGTGGTGATGCACGCGCCGCAATGCACGCCCGGCACGCTGAGATCGACCTGGCGCAGCCCCTCGCCCACCATGCGGCTGGCGAGCATCAGCTCCTCGGAGGAAGGCAGCGCATGGCTGGCGCGCTCCGCCTCGACGGCGCCTTCCGTGCCGGGTGCGCAGCAGCTCATCTCGTTCCCCCCGCGACCACGGTGCGGACGGTCTGGTGGAACAGCTTTTCTCCCTCCCTGCGCGTGCTGATGTCGACGATCCACTGGCCGGCCGGCATGGCGCGCTCGGCGGTGAAGAGGCCCTGCCCGGCCGGCTGGAGTGCGAGGGTGAAGTCCTCCCGCTCGTCCACCGGGCGCTTGAAGACGGCCGAGACGTCGTCGGCG